>NZ_AP028056.1:2248378-2569575 GCF_030297015.1 Brooklawnia propionicigenes
TTGCGGGACGGTGATCCCGCGCTCCGAGATGGATTCAGTCTTCTGGTCGAGGGTGGTGGTCATGACTGTGCTCCTTGGATCTGCACACCGTGCTGGTTGAGGAAGACAAGTGGGTCCACATAGCTGCCGGAGGTGAGGACCTCGAAATGCAGATGACATCCCGTGGAATCACCGGCGGTCCCCACCCGGCCGATCTGCTGGCCCGCTTGGACGACATCGCCAACGCGCACCAAGACCCCCTCGGTGAACATGTGACCGTACGTGGTCACGACGTCCCCGTCGTGGGCGATCTTGATCCAATTCCCGTAGCCGGACGCGGGACCCGCGAACGTCGCCGTCCCCGACGCTGCCGCCCAGATCGGCGCATCACACGGCGGGGCGAAATCCGTGCCGTAATGCATCCCGCCAGCCCGCGGGCCGAAACCCGACGAGATCGGCCCGGACGCCGGCGCAGACCATCCGCCGGCGGTGACCTGACCCTGCTGGTTCGTCGCACCGCAGCCGGCCGACAGGGCCGAGCTGCCGTCACCGGTCAACGACAGATGAACGTGGTCCATATGGTTTTGTGTGGGGCTTCCCCGATCCTCCATCAGCTGCCAGCCCTCTGCTGCACGCGACGCTGTCCAGATCCGCTGCTGCCAGATGATGTAGGACACCCCCAACTCGGCGGCGTGAGCAATCAGATAATCGGCCAGCCGATCACCGGTCGCGACACCATCGGGGATATCGCTGATCATGAAATCCAGCGCCAACCCGGCCGGATGACCGTTCGGGTCGTAGACCTCCGTCGCAGGATCACGCCACCCGCCGACCGTGGCGATCCCGAACATGGGGCCGATCGTGTTCGCCACCACCGCGGTCTGCGGCTGCACCGGACCCAACTCGTACACCGACGACGACATGGCCGGCTGCTGGGCGGTGGTGGTGCTGCCGGCCAGGGCCTGCACGATCTCACCGGCCGGGTCCCAGAACCGGGCGTAGTAGTACGGGTCGGCGTTGCGCTGGACCGCATTCGCCACCAGGGTCGGCTCCATCGAGTCTCGGCCGTCGACCTGGACCAGGACGCGGAAAAAACTCAACGCCGACTCATACGGGTCCATCCGCTGGGCCAGCGTGCCCCACGCGCCGTTATCGCGCTGCTGGAACAGCCCGCGGGAATCCGGGCCCGCAGCATCGCCATACTCCAGCACCCGCAGCGCGGATTCACCGATCGCGGTCATCACACCGATCTGCTGATCCCGCACCGTCAACCCCATCGACGCCGCCGCAGCCATGATGTAAGCGGCATTCACCAGCTGCTCACCAGAAAAACCCGCCACCGGCCCGGCCGGCACCGAGCCCGGATCCACAACGACAGCCGCCCCCGCAGGAATGCAGGCGGCCTGGTCCTCATCGAACAACAAGAACCCCAGCAGGGCGGTGATGAGCGCCACCGGCAGGACGATCCCGGCTGCTGCGAGTTTCGCCCGGTTCATGACAGCACCCCCGGTGCGATGAACCGCTCCACCCGCCACACCGGATCGGCATCGCTGCGAGACACAACAACCAGATAGCTACCGACATCGGTTGGCACACTGACCCGCGCCACCTCCGGCGTCGTCCACCCCGGCAGGCCCGCCGGCCCACTCACCTGACGCACCGGGATACGCGCCGGATCCACCGTCACATAAGCCGCAGTTCCCCGCGCCGACAACACCGGCTCCAGATCGGCCCACCACACCTCGTACGGCACGTCAGGACGCGCAAACAACCCCATCGCAGTCTCCGCCAACTCCAGCGCCGCCGACCGGCTGGCCTCATCCAACCCAAGACGGCCGGGCGAGGACGCCGCAGCAGAGGAGCCGTCCGACCAGACGACGCCCTCTGTCGGCGCCATGCCCGTAGATGCTGATGGCGAGGGGACCGGACTCGAGGCGTCAGATGCGACCTGGCCGACACAGCCGGCGAGTACGGCCAACGCGATGAATGCCGGGACAGCAGCGACGCAAGGCACGGTTAGCCTCCTGAATCGAACGCGGGATGCTCGATGCGTCAACGAAGCTTCGTGCGGAGCTGTGATCATCTCTCGTCCACCCCCAACTGCCTGCGGAGCACGTTCAGGCCGATCTTCATGTGGCGGTTGACAGTCGAAGGGCTGACATTGAGACGCCGGCTGATCTGGTCAAGTGACAATGGCTCGCCGGCGCGGGCAATGCCCATGGCCTCGCGCAGAATCTGGTTGCTGGGCCACGAGAGCCGATCAATGAGCTGGGCTGCGCGTTCTCCGTCGACGGTGTTCGTCGCAGTGTCTGCCGGATCTGGCAAGCCACTGACCAGATACTTGTGGTCGACGCCTTGATAGCTGTGCTCGCAGTACGTATCGGCCATCTGGACTGGGATCGGCAGCTTCGCGCTCGCGTGACGATGCCTGGACAGAGACCAGTCCGACACCTGAATCGCATAGGTCAGCCAGCGAGCTCTCTGTGGGTTCCACCGGTGCACCGACGCCGAGACCTCGGCTGCCGCCACGGCGAACCGTTCGTCCCGATCATGAGGTGCCGCTCCGACGCGCGACCAGATCGCCAACTGCACGCTGGCAACGAGCACCCCGACCGACTGCCGGCCCTCCCAACTCAGCCGCATGAGCTCTTCCGAGGAGGCGCCGTCCATCAGGCGCTTGGCACTCGGAACACCATCCAAAGCAGCCTGTGCAGCGACGCCAAGATCGCGCCGCCGTGCAAGCTCTTGTTCTATTGCCGGGGTGAGCCGCACCGATTCAACAGATGGCGGCTCCGCCGATGCAGGAGATAGCCGCCGGGTTCTCGCACTCGGGGTCACGACCGGCATCGCTCTCACCGACCCCTGCTCGGGAAGAGAGTTCGCAATGACGTTGAGGTGCGATGTGCTATGGCTGAGCCGAGCCGTGAGCTGGTCCAGTTCCTGGGCCGAAGCCAGCAGCTGGTCAAATGATCCTTGCGATGCCGCAGCAGCCGTCAGGAGGTTGCCGCCGACACCCGTTCGGATGAGGATCTGAAGAGTCTCAGACGATTCGCGATGCGACATTAGTGCGTCTCTGGTACTCACGGCGGCCATCGACAGCGCCGTCGCCTGAGCACGCGGCACGGTTCGCTGATCACTGCTGGACTGCCAGGTGCCGGTCGCTTCACGCCAGCCTTGGGTGCAGGCGGCCAGACTCTGTCGCAGGCGCGGGATGCCGATCTCATCGGCCAGCGGTGATTCAGCCTTCGACGCGAGGTGACTGGTGATCGCCAACAGCGCGATCTGTTGTCGGGCAACTGCGGTTAGCAGCTGGGGACCGGCGTCCAGGCTGGTTTGGGCAACTATGGCCGGCCACCTGCGCAGGGCCTCCTCAAGATCGTTGACTGGCGGGCCAGAGGCCGCATCAAGGGCTGAGCGTTCAACCCCGGCGAGCAACCCATCCCACCTGCCAGACTGGCCGCGACGAGAAGCGTGAGTAGCGATGGCCAACATCGTCCGTACTTGTTGCGCGTCCGGATTGCGCCCAGCGCTGAGCGCCTCCACGATGGGATGAATTGTCGCGTCTCTTCTTGGATCGACGAGTTGACTGACCGCGGCGGCGAACTCCACCGCCTGATCACGGATCCCGCCGGCCGCCAGTGTCGCTCGACTGGCGCGGGCAATCTGGGCCCAATCAGCCAAGGCAAGCGGATCACCGGAATTGAGCACGGTGATCGACCATCTGATCGCGTCCGAGGTACTCATGGCATGCGAAGCAGGTCGGAGATATCCAGCACGAGCTGTGCACCCGCACGCAGCGTCTCGCGGTCCAGCGCGTCCCAATCCCAAGCGGCTAGCTCGGCGTCTACGTGGACGAGGCACAGATCAGCGCTGGTGCAGGATGCGAGCTGCGGGCAGTCCGGAGGCTGGTCGGTTGGGGACTGGGGAAAGGCCGCCTGAAGAATCAAGAGTTGAGCCGGAAGCGTGCTGGCCGCAAGCTGCCACCAGACATCACCGCTGCGCCGATCGGAACCAGAGTCCACGTGCTCCAAGGCGCGATTCACCAAGGCCGACATCCGGGCAATCGATGTAGCTAGGTCAATGTTCATCGCTTTCACCTCCACACTCGATGTGCTGGCCGTCGGTCACAGGGGAAGATCCGCAGAGTCGTCCTTTGGGGATGGTGTCGACGCCGAGAGGCGCGAACTGCTGTCCGCCGTTGCAGCTGGCTTCGGCCTGGATGACCCGGTCTTCAAGCACGGCTGCGACCCAGGCCGACAGGCTCGTGTGGCCGGACGGCAGGCCTTCCGCTACGAACGCTGCCCGGACACGACCAAGAAGGTTCCGATCCAAGCGGACGGTCAGCTTGGTCAGCCGATTGCTGACCGCGGACGCATGTGATGGCCGTGCGGTGATGCCTGCGACCACGGGATCGTCCACGGGTTGCTTCATGGCGGCGATCGCCTGCGGATCTGGCCTGCGCGGTTGGGGGATGGGCTTCATTTCGGGCTCTCGATCCCCAGCTGGTCGGCTAGCGCAGCGACTGCGGACATGACCTCAATGCCCGCTCCTTCGCGTGGGACCGGTAACCGGTTCGTTGCGGCGACGCTGACGATCTCCCGGTCCGGAACTGGCGGATTCAGCAGCCATTCCCGGTAGTCCGCTGTGAGCACCTCGAAGTGCGCGCGTCGATCAACTCGGGTCTGTGTCCACCGATTTACGACAATGCCGGCCAACTCCAGGCGCGGGTTGTAAAGGGTTCGGACTGACGCGATGGTCTGCAAGATCTCAGCGATCGCGTTGACACTCGACGAGCGCGGCTCGGTCACGATCAGTGCCATCGAAGCAGCCGTCAGCGCGTTCACCGTCAGCATGTCCAACGATGGCGGGCAATCGACCAGCACCGCGACATAGGTGTCAGAGAGAGCGGCGATCACATCGCGCAGGCGTGACTCACGCCCGAGGCTTTGATCGAAGGCTCGATCCGCCAGACCGCGTTCGGCAGGAATCACGTCCACAGGACCCCAGGCATCTGCCGCGGGAGCCGTCGCGAGCCGCACCGCCCCGCTCAGATGGGCAGGCCGCGCCGGCGCGAGTAGGTCCGCTAGCGTCACACGGCCGTCGCTCTCGATACCGAGGATCGTTGACGCATTCGCCTGGGGATCGGCGTCGATCACCAGAACTCTGCCGCGCGCTGACAGCACATTCGCCAAGGCCGTGGTCAACGCCGTCTTGCCCACGCCACCTTTCTGGTTACAGATCGCCACCACCGGTGTCATCGTGTCCTCCTTCATTTGCCTTCACTGGTTATGAGTGCGTCCAGACAGTGGAATGGATCGATATCCACAGGGCTTCTTGTGAGAGTCCATCTGACGCACCCGCCAGCGATGCCGGACCCGCTGGCATGAGTGGCGTGCACATGCAGGCGCACAGGCCGCCACGGAGAGAATCGAAGGTCTTTGGCCTTAGCTGCGCCGCGGAGCGAGTTCCGTACGAAGATCGGAGACGCGGGAGAGCTAGCACCGGTCGATCTCGGTCGTGCATCGGCAGAATCGTGTGCCCGAGTAGCCTGCGCAGAGGATTGGGCGTGGAATCAACCTGAGATCTACATTCGGACTGGGAGATTCACCATCCTTCGGTGCGTCGGCGAACTCAGGAAAGAGGAAAATGATGGAGCACTTTGGTCTTAGAGTGCAGAAGGGTAGCAAGTACGGCTTGTCTATGACGCGTGACACTTACGCGCAGATCAATAAGCGATCGTCGCTTTGGCTGCCACGGGAGGCTGATCCTGAGTTGTGGAACGCGCGGTCCGCTGACTACGAGGACGAGGATCATCGCTTCTACACCGATGCTTGGTGTCTCCGGCAACAATCTGCAGCGCTCCGAAATTACGACCTCAACCTGGCATACTTTGCATCCCTCGATCATGATGAGTTTGACCAAGCACTGGGGAAGGTTATCGCCGTTCACGGAGAGCTGGTCGCGGTTGCGGACCTACGCCCCTGGGATGGCAAGCGGGGCCTGTATGTCCTCGTGCTCGATCGGTATTGTCAGGCGTACGTAGGCGTCACTACCGCAGCAGGTGGCATCAAGGCGCGCGTAAGACAGCACTGGTCGGCCAGTAGGTCCTTCGACCGGCTGATCTGGGGTGGGGTGGATACGTCAGTGCTTTCGATTGATAGCTTCCGCGCACTGGACACGACCAGGATATTCGCCGCAGAGACTGCCCGCCCCGAGCTGCTTGAGGATGCTGTGATTAATGCGCTTCCGGACAAGTTCGTGTTGAATCGCACGATCGGAGGAGGGGGTGATGCCGTGAGGCACGCTCTCTTGGCCGGAGTTGACGTCGTGAAAACGAGGTCACTAGTTGAATAGCTCCGAGCGACACTTGTCGCGCTTCCCTTGCCACGTCTCGACCCTTACTTTCAATGACTCTGGACTGGAATGAGCGCACAAGACACTGAGCGAGGCGCGAGCACACTTCATGAGTTCGCACGGGCCGAGTGCGTCGTTGGGCTGCCTACTGCTGACGAAGAAGGCTGAGGCACTCGTCTGTACCGGTCACGGTCCCGTTCCTGTTGCAGCTAGGCGACAGCGGCAGCCGCTGCTGCGCGTAGCCTGTCCTGCCCCAGCAGAACGTAGCCCTGGGTTGTTGTTGGGCTCGTGTGCCCCATGAGTTGCTGCGTAGACAGGAGGTCGCCTGTCTTGCCGAAGACCGTCGTGGCGAAGCGATGGCGCAACTGGTGAGCTGACCATTCGCCATCGGCAGCGTCCTTGATTAGCCTGCCGACCCTGTCCGCTGTGAGGTGCTGTCCCTCGTCGTCCGAAGGAAACACCCAAGTGGTCGCTTCCAGAAGTCGCCTGGCAATGTCGTCCGGAAGAGGCAGTATCCGGTCCTTGCGCCCTTTCCCGTGGACGATCAACGACCACCCAACAAGATCTTGAATCAGATCGTCGCGATGCACGCCGGCGATCTCGGCGCGGCGCAGCCCGAGTTGAGCTCCCAGATCGATCATCAACTGCACACGCGGTTCCGAAGCCGCGCGGGCAGCCTTCCAGATTTCATCAGGAACCGGCCGCGGGCAGGGTCCAGGTCGTCTGACGGCTGGCAGATTCTCGGCCGGGTCAGCCGTGCAGTAGCCGTACTTCGTAGCCCAGGTGAAGAAGGTCCGCAGGAATGTTCTCATGCTGCGCCTGGTCTCGGAGGCCCATCTGTTTGATGCGAGCCAGTTCTCGAGCGCGAGCTCGGACACGGAGCGTGGCCCGGCCGGAAAGGCGCGTGCGAGACGGTCGAGCTGATGCATCCGCGTCTTGATCGTCTCATCAGACCGATCGGCCGCGACCAAGTGGGCTTCAAATCCGGACGCCGGCGTTGCCCATACATCAGAAAACGCAACCATGAAAAGAACCATCGCACCGGCGGAAACGCCAAATCCGGTTATCCACAGACGCAATCTTCAGCTCTCAATATCGCGCCACGTTTGCGTCGCCAGTCGGAGAGCCTCACGACGCTACTTGAACCTTCGGGTCCAGGGTTCGAGCCCCTGTGGGCGCACCATTGCTCGGGCGACATCGGCTTACGCGGACGAGGCTCGGTCTCGAAACCCATGAGCCTGCACAGGAATGTTCCGTGAACCCAGCACTCAGATCGACGAGGCTAGCGAGCACATGCTCGCGCTCAGCGCTGCTCTCGCCCGGACGATGAGCTACGCAGAAGCCGCCCGGCACGCGATTGAGTACACCAGATCATTTCTGGTTGTCGGCACTGCCACCGCGCAGCCGGCGTAGCACGACGGTGGTGACCGCTGTGCAGACAGCGGAGGCCACCACGCCCCAGGCGATGTCGGTGATCGTGATGAAGAAGGGGACTTCGCGCAGTACCGCGGCGGCAGTCAGGGCCCAGGTGCCGTAGGTGCACGCCCCATAGAGCGCGCCATCCCGGACTCGGACGGGCAACGCGACATCTCGTCCGGGCTGGACTCCGAAGTGCACTAGGCCGGCGACGAAGCCGAGGTAGAACACGACGGCCGCCACCAGGTTGAATTGGCTGGCCAGCAGCGGTCCGATACCGGAGCGGTAGATCGGCTGCGCGACGAGTGGTATCCACACCCCGTCGAGCACCAAGAACACCGCCAACGCGATGCCGTAAGCCGACCACCAACGCTTCATGTCGTCCACCATCGAGTCATGCGGGCAGTCCTTCGCCGTGGTAAAGGCCCTCCACGATGTCGGCGACACCCGCGGTGAACGCGGCACGCTTCAGCTTCATGGTCGGGGTGACGACCCCGCCCGCCTCGCTGAGGTCGGCCAGCAGAACGGCGAAGCGACGAGCTTGTTCGGAGCGGGCCAGCCGCGCGTTGGCCGCCTTCACCACTCCGGTGATGGCGTCGGCCAGCCGGTTGTCGTTGATCGACAGCGCCCCGGTCAACGGAGGCTTCAGGCAGCCCAAGTCACCGATGCCGCGACGCGACGCCCAGTCACGGACGGAGTCGGGGTCGAGCAGCACCAGCCCGTTCAGATACGGCTTGCCCTCGCCCACCAACACAGCGTGGGCGACCAGCGGATTCGACTCGACCGCCTGTTCCCAGACCGCCGGCGAAACCGTCTTGCCACCCGAGGTGACGATGACATCCTTCACCCGACCGGTCAGCGTGAGGTGCCCGTCCTCGTCGAGGCTGCCCAGGTCCGCGGTGCGGAAGAACCCGTCAACAGTGAATGCGTCGCGGTTGTCGGCCTCATGCAGGTAACCGGGAAACACTCCGACACCTTTGACGAGCACCTCACCGTCGTCGGCGATCCGGACGGTGGCGCCGGGGATCGGCACGCCGACCGTTCCCGAGCGAATCGCGCCAGAACGGTGGCCGGTAATCGGCGCGGTGGTTTCGGTCAGTCCGTAGCCCTCGATTACCGGGATGCCTGCGCCCCGCAAGAACAGCGACAGCTCGGCGTCCAGCGAAGCCGCGCCTGACAACAGGTAGTCGATCCGGCCACCCAGTTTCTCGCGCAGCCGAGTGTAGAAAAGCGTGTCGAACAGCCCGTGCTGCAGCCGCAGCCCGAGCGGGGCGCGTGGTGCTGCCCCGCTGGTCGGGCCAAGGACGGCCGCGTCGCGAGCCTCGGCGAAGCGCCCCCATTCGACGCCGGTGCGCCGGGCCACCTCCCACAGCGCGCCGAGGTGCTTCTCCTGGGCAGCGGACGCGGCAGCCGCGTCGATCTTCTGCAAGACCCGCGGCGTCACCACCAAGAAAGTCGGACGCAAAGCTGGCAGGGACGAGATCACCTGTTTCGGGTCGGACAGGTGCGCGATCCGCATCCCCTTGGCCAAACAGATCAGCTGCAGGCCGCGGGCCAGCACGTGGGCGAGCGGCAGGAAGATCACGGTGTTGCCCCGGTCGTTCACCACCTCGGTGTAAGCGGCCGCGACGGCCAAGACCTCCCCCACGAAATTGCCGTGTGTGATCACCGCCGCCTTCGGGGCGCTGCTGGTACCGGAGGTGTAAACAATGGTCGCGATGTCGTCGAGGGTGGCCCGAGTGCGCCGAGCCTCGATCTCGGCATCCTCGATGGTCGCTCCGAGAAGCACGAGTTCGGAGAGGTCTGCGCCGGGCCGGGCGTCCATCGACCAGACACCGAGGGTGCGCAAGCCACCTGCCTGGAAGCCTTTTGTGAGCGCCTCCACGTGGGACGCGCTGCCGCCGATGCCGAGGCGCACCTGCGCATCTGCGAGCCGGGCAGCCACCTGTTCGTCCGAAGATGTCTCGTAGATCGGCACGACCACGCCGCCGGCGAACCAGATGGCGAAGTCGGCGATCGCCCATTCGTAGCGGGTGGGTGCCATCAGGGCCACCCGATCGCCCGGACGCAGACCGGCGGCTACCAGACCCTTCGCGACACCCATCACCTCGGCATGGAAAGCGGCCGTGGTGACCGGACGCCAGGCCGGACCGTGCGCGACGTCAAAAGCGATGTGGTCGGGATGACTGCGCACCCGCCGCACCAGCAGGTCGGTGACATTCGCGCAACCCTCGGTATCGACCCGCTCCTCGTTCGTGTACTCCTGCACGTGTCCCCCCGGTAGTCGCAGTGTCGACCAACTGTGTCCCACTTACTCAACCCAACTATGGTTCAACCCATTCCCCCTTCGAATGGAATACTGGCGGTATCCGCGTGGATGGAAGGGTCGGAATGTCTGAACAGAGCCGGAAAGCTGCGGTGGTGATCCCGATCGTCGTGCTGATGGGGGCGGGACTGGCCTGGGGCGGCAGTACGCATAGCCCGCAGGTCGCCGGGCTGCCGTTGTTTTGCTGGGCGGTGGCGGCCGCATTTGTGATCCAGTGGCTGGTGTACGTTCCGTCCCTGGTGCTGCGGACAGAGCGTTTCTTCGACCTGACCGGCAGCCTCACCTTCATCATCGTCACGGTGCTGGCGGCCGTGCTGTCTACCGACCTCGACCCGCGCGCGGGCCTGCTGGCGGCGATGGTGGTGATCTGGGCGGCCCGACTCGGCAGCTTCCTGTTCATGCGAATCCGCCGGGCCGGTGCCGACGACCGCTTCGACGAGATCAAAACCAACCCGCTCCGGTTCCTGCTGACCTGGACGCTGCAGGGGCTGTGGGTGGCGATGACGTCCGCGGCGGCGTGGATCGCAATCACCTCGGTCAACCGCGTCGGTCTGGACGCCTTCGCCATCATCGGGCTGGCGATCTGGCTTTTCGGATTCGGATTCGAGGTCGTCGCCGACCTCCAGAAATCTGCCTTCAAGGCCGACCCGGCCAACGCCGGGAGATTCATCAGCACCGGGCTGTGGGCGAAGTCGCGGCACCCCAACTACTTCGGCGAGATCGTGATCTGGACCGGTGCGCTGGTAGTGGCCATCCCCGTGCTGCGAGGCTGGGACTGGATCGCCCTGGCCTCACCGGTGTTCGTCGCCCTGTTGCTGACCAAGCTCAGCGGCATCCCGATGCTAGAAGCGAAAGCCGACTCGAAGTGGGGCGGCCAGCCCGACTACGAGCAGTACAAAGCCCGAACGCCGATCCTAGTGCCGCGTCCGTGAGGCGGTCGGGACCAGGATCGGGCGGTGCAGGCAACGGCCTTCAGCCGTTGGCGCCGGCCTGATGACGCTATTGTGCCGGGTCGCGGCCGCCTCGGGTTCTGCTCTGCCTCGTCCGCGTAAGCCGATGTCGCCCGAGCAGTGGTGCGCACCCTATGCACAAGGCTCGAGCTTTCGATCGATGACTCATTGGTCGAGGTTCGGGCCTTGTCGTTTGTGCTGGCCCGGATGAGCGCGTCGGCGTGAACCATCACGAAGAGGGCAGGATTGACTCGTCCGTTTCCTATGCGTAGAGGACTGATTGATGACCGCCAGCATGATGTGGCCCGTTGGCTCCGGAGAGCCGGACGTGGTCATCGTTCCAGGTTTCGGGGACTCCGGGGCGGGACACTGGCAGACGCGATGGCAGGATCAGAACCCACACCTGGTTCGCATCAGTCCAGCGTCGTGGACGGAGCCCGATCTCGGGGACTGGCTTTCGGCTCTTGAGCGGGCCGCCGATCATCGCCGGCCCGTGCTCGTAGCGCACAGCCTCGGCTGCCTGCTTTCGATCGAATGGGCGCGACGAAATCCGCAAGCTGTGGCCGGGCTGTTCCTGGTCGCCCTGCCGGATCCGGTTGCAGCGTCGTTCCCTCTCCCGGACTCGCCATTCGCGCGGATCGATCTGGAGCATGCTCTGCCGGTGCCCGCTCTTGTCATCGCAAGCGAGAATGATGAGTACTGCGGGTCGGAGCGTTCCGCCGAGATTGCGAGGGCTCTCGGAGCGGGGTGGATCTCGCTGGGGCCAGTCGGGCACATCAATGCCGACAGCGGACTTGGGCCTTGGCGTCAGGGCCGTGACCTGCTCACGGCGTTTGTCTCCGGCTTCGATCGCCAGCCGGAACCGCCATCGACAGTGCGGATCTGACGCCCGACCGGAGATGGCGCCCGAAAGATGGCGGCCGTGCAGGTAGCGCCGCACAGGCTTGTGGATGCGCTGCCGGTACAACCGCTGGGTGTGCGCTAGCACCTCGCCGACGGCCAACAATCGGGATCATCTTTCTGGTCTGGAGGGTGGGAGGCTGGGATGCGGGCTCAACAAGGTCGACGCCGATCGCCGTCACTGGTGGTCTTGGTCGTGGTCACGTCGCGCCTTCAGACCGAAGCTGGTCAGGTCCGAGGTGGCCCACCCGGCGTGGGCAACTTTCGTCCAGGCGCGCGTGGACGCGGGATCTAGCTCGTGGCGCCTGCGGTCGATGCCGTCAATGTCAGCGACATACGTGCGCAGCGCCTCCATGCGTTTGCGCAGGAACGACTGCGCCTTGAGTAGCAAGCTCATCGACGGGCTCCCTTCGGTTCTGCAAGGGGTGTAATGGCCCGCGTGCACGGCGCGGCGAGCCGATTCCGCGACAGCTTGGCTGTCAGACCCCGATGGTCAGACCCGGGCTGTGGCCGCTCGTAAGAGAGCGCCCATGGTGGTTCCCCCGCGGGGTATGACATCGCGATGTCTGAATTGCAGGCCGTTCCGAGGCTCGATCGAGTGCGGGCTGATCGTGGCCCAATCGCCTGGGAAAAGCCGAACACGACGGTCGGCCGTCGGCGGAGGAGATGGCTTCTTGGTCCGGTGAATTACCTGATCCGGGAGATCCGTCGTTGCAGGAAGTTCTCGACGGCGGCAAGGGCGCGGAGCCGGATCTGGGCCTTGCTGGTCGTGCGTTCGTGGACGATGGCGCGCCAGTCGTCGCGATGCTCGGCGATCGGGGTGCGGGCATCGCCGATGGCCGTCCGAGTCTCGTAGGGGCAGTACTGGCCGGAGCTCGCGATGGAGTGCTCGAGGGTGTGGGTGGATAGGATGTATCGGAGCGGTGCCGGGGTGCCGCGTCCGCCTGGATGGGCGGTAAGGCTGACGAATTGCGCCAGGAGCGCTCCGCTGACGCTTGCGGAAAGCGCAGCGACGTTTTGACGGGAGGGTGCATCCCGGTTTGCTCCTAAGATGTACTCGGGATCATCGAGTAGTCCCTCCTTGTCAAGGGGAATATCGCCGACGACGAGTTGGCCTAAGCAGGCCATGCACGGAGAACCGGGGACCAGAGTGTGTGCGCGCCATATCCCATTGCGCATGCGCCCGTCCGGGAAGGTGTCGAGCGCGATGCCACCGTCGATGACCGGGATGAGGTCCGAGTAGGCAATTGCGTTGAGCACCGCGCGCGGCCAGGGCCGGTCGACACAAGAGAAGATGACGTCGTAGTCCAGTGCAGTGCTCACTCCGACGGGGTCGGTGATGCTGACCTCGTGGCGCAAGACCTCGAATGGCTCTGCAGTCGCGGATGACTTCATCAGACGTGCGGCGACGTCAACCTTGGGTCGCCCGAGCGCGGCGTCGAGGCGGGTCGCGCCGATCATGCGATCCAGGTTCACCGCTTCGACTGCGTCATAATCCATAACGCCCACTGTCGCGAGGCCCGTCGCTGCGAGACGCTGCGCGACATCGAGACCGACGCTCCCGCTGCCGACGATCAGAACACGCAATCGCGCGATCGATGCCTGCGTCCGTTCTCCCCACGACGAAACAGTGCGTTGCTGCGAACGCGTCACGCGGGGAATCTGACGAAGCTCGTCGTTCCATGTGACAGCGAGCTTCGGGGAGACCGCCCGCACGGACTCCGCCCATGTCGGCGTGCTCTTGTCGAACCAGAAGCGAGCTGACCATGAAGTGTCGCGTCCGGCGAGCGTCATGCCTAGGAGCGGCATCTTGGTGATCCTCCGTGCGACGCGCTCGTACTCTGACTCGGTCTCCCAGTCCATGCGGCTGAGCCCCTGCCAGCCGAGAGCACCAGGGTGGGAATGGAGGACCGCAACTCCATCACCGAGGGTCTGCGCTTCGCTTGACGCGCGAAGTACATACCTGCTGGTGAACGACGCGTTGCCGTGCACGTGACGGTCGTGTTCGTCGGGGAAGATCACGGACCGGATGAGAGCCGTCGTGCGTTCGGCGCCCGTGGAGAGTCGGTACGATGCGATGAGCACGTCTTCCTGCCCGTCGTCGCGGATGAGGTGCTTCCGCATGGCCGTCTCAATCTCCTCAGTCATGGCTACCGAGTACCGCACGTCAGACCGTCTCCGAGGTCGCGATGGATATGAAGCCGCGCACATGCCGGAGCCATGCGAGAGCGGGCGGCACGGACATGTCGGTGTAGACGAATTGGCGGGAGTGTCGTTTCCATCCGGGAGGGCAGTCGATGTTATCCGTGTTCGTCTGGGCGAACTTGATTGAGTCGTGCAGGTGGATCCAGTGAGGCGGTACTGCGGGCCAGCTCTGTACCTCGGACACGCTTACCCCGGTTGTCACCATCTGTCCCGCGAGCGCGCCGTCCACAGCCTTGACGCGGTAGAGGACTTGCGGACCGTCGATCCAGGCCGGAGCGCCCGCAGCAGTCATGTCCTCAAGGAACTGGAGGAGCGCTCCGGTCGGGATGAGCGGGTCGCTCACGCGACACCACCAACGTGCTTGGCAGTAACGAATTCGTTACCGTTTGTGATCTTCACGATCGTCGCGTCCCGGAATGATTCTGTGCCGCCCGTCGGCAGGATCCGAGCGAGGTCGTAGTCAGCGGGATCGACTCCGGCGAGACGGAGGAGGGCGGCCGCGGTCTGGTCGTCGTCGTAGGTGTTGTATGGCTCGCCGTCGATGGTGAATCGGATCTTCTGCCGGGAGACGAATCGCTCGCCATCTTTGAGGTTGACGATCTGGCCGTCACGAATCTCGTTCTCTACACCATTCCGTTTGACGAGGAAGAGGTCGAAGATCTTCGGATCGCGCCCGGCGAGTCGGAGCAGTGCCGCGGCTTCTTGGTCCTCATCCTGAGTGGTGAATGCCTTGCCGTCGATGAAGATCTGCAGAGGCGCTGGGGTATTGGGGGCCATTTGGCCCTCCTTCCTTATTGCGTGTCGCTGCCCCGCTGACCTGTAAGCGGGTAGCATGTACCTATCTGGTAAATCCACCATAGCACAAGTACTGTTTACCAAAGAGGTAAAGCTTTGCAGTTCGCGTGGCTCGACGCTCAGCTCCAAGGCTGTTGCGCCTCCAAGGGCCTTCTCCGCTCCGCCGCCGGGGCGCAGGCTGAGGCGGCGGAGGATCTGCTTTGCGTTGTCTCGCAAGCCCCGCGGCTCGAAAGCCTCGCAACGTTCCAAAGCGTTCGAATCGACGTCAAGGCGGGAGACCTGACTCTCTCGATCGAGGAGGTTGACATGTACGCAAGACCGCTCAGCTCCGACGGGGTGCCCTGCACCCTTATGGACCGAGCGTCATTGCTTGATCACGCTCTCACACAAGCGCTCCTTATCCGGGACCTACGCGTTCGCGGCCAATCGATCCTTCGGTGCACGAGCTGAATCGAGACTCATGACCAGATATACCGCTTCAGATGCCCACTTCGACTTCGCACCCCGGCCAGGTCGTCTGCTCCAACGAGAACTTGACGCGCGCGGCATGAGCCAAGCTCAGCTCGCCGCGCGCACCGGGCTGAGCCCAAAGCACATCAATCTCGTGATCAAGGGAACAGCGTCACTTTCGCCTGATGTTGCAGTCACCCTGGAACAGGTCCTCGGCACCTCTGCGGAGACCTGGCTCCGCTCAGAAGCGGCGTACCAGGCGCAGGAGGCACGAATCGAGAAGCGCAATGCGCTCGCTGGCTTCGTCGACTGGGCCGGATCCTTTCCTCGCCAACTCCTTGTCGACCGCAAAGTAATTGACACGACAGATTCCGGTACCGAGGTCGCGGAAAAGCTCCTCGCCTTCTTTTCTGTGGCATCGCCTAACGCATTTGCACGAACCTGGCTCGAGCCTCAAGCCTCGTACAAGAGAAGTCAGGTCTATCCGATTGATCCGAACCTCACGGCCCTCTGGCTTCGGCTCTCGGAGCTGCACGCGTCTGAACTCATCGCCAATGCTCCGACCTACGACCCGGTGAAACTGACCGCCGTCGCCGCACTCATTCCCAGGCTCACTGTCAATGATGTGGGCAGTGCGTTCCAGGAAGCGCAGAGTCTGCTGCTCAGCGCCGGTGTCGTTCTCGTATTCGTACCAGAAATCCCGGGTACTCGAATCAGCGGCGTGTCTCGCTGGATCAGCGGGACTCCAATGATTGCTGTGACAAGCCGATACAAGTCGCTTGATGGCCTGTGGTTCACGATTCTGCATGAGATCGCTCACGTTCTTCTTCACCCGAAGAGAAGCACTTATGTAGATGTCTCGTGCAAGGCGAAGGATGACGCTGACCTGCACGAGACGGCCGCAAATGCATTCGCTGAGGATCTTCTGATTCCTCCTGCCTACCAGGCGACCCTCGTTGAGACGACCACGCCGCAGGGAATTCTCTCTCTGGCAGAGACACTCGGCGTCTCGCCGAGTCTGGTTGCGGGCCAGTGGGCTTTCCGGACCAACACTTGGGGTGGGCCAATCGCGAAGCTGCGAAGCAAGGTTGATCTCGCGGAGGTGCTCACGTAGACAGGGCAGTAATCTCTGAACCTGCCCATCACCCCGGAATCGCATTCGGGAGGATCAAAATCCGGAACAACCAGGCACAGCGCCTGATTCCCATCGGTGGAGCACCTTGCTCTGTCTGCTCCTGGATGTGGGGCTTGGCTGCCGACTGTCATCTCGACTCCGAGGAGCCGAGGACCTCGGCTTGTTTGAGAATGAGCTCGGTTGCCGCGGGGGCCTTGTCCGGCGGGTAGCCATGCCTGAGCAGCAGCCGTCTGATCGTCGAACGTAGCTTGGCGCGCACTTGCTCCTTGACCGCCCAGTCGGTCTTGGCGTCGCGGCGGACGATCTCGGTGAGTTCGTGGGCGATCTGTTTCATGACGTCGTCCTGTAGTGCTTCGACCGCGGATTCGTTGGTTCGCAGGGCGTCGTAGAAGGCGAGTTCGTTGTCGGATAGTCCGGTCTGCTGCCCACGGTTGCGTTCAGCGGTTAACGCTTGCGCGAGCCGGACGAGCTCTGCCACGACGGCGGCGGTGTCGAGGCTGCGGTTCTGGTAGCGGAGCAGGGATTCGTTGAGCATGTCGGAGAATTCGCGGCCCTTGACGATGTTGCGTTTGGCGATGGCCTTGATCTCGGCGTTGAGCAGTCGTTTCAGGGCTTCCATCTGAACGTTGGGGCGGTCGGATTGGGTGATCTTCTTGACGAAGGCATCATCGATCAGCGAGATGTCGGGGTTCGCGATCCCTGCTTCCGCGTAGATGTCCACCACGCCAGTGCCGGTCATGTTCTCCGACACGATCTGTCGGATGGCGGTGTCGAGTTCCGCGGCGGTGTCGGTGGCGCCGCGCCCCGCGTTCTCGATCTTGGCGATCGCGGCGCGGACGGTGTCGAAGTAGGCAACGTCGTCGCGGATGCGGGTCGCCTCTGGGGTGGCCGGGACGAGCGAGAAGAACGACCGCAGTCGCTTGGTGTGCTCCACGAAGCGCTGCTTGGTCGTCAGGGGCTTCTTCTCCTCGTCGGTGGTTTCGACACCTTCCAAGGCGTCTTCGACGTGTTCTTGGTCAAGCAGCCACTCCACACAATCCATGACGGCATGGAGGAACGCCTTAGGGCCCTTGTCTGCCAGCAGGGGCCGCCAGCCGAAGCCGGCCAGGATCGAGACTACGATGTCGTGTTCCTTGAGCATCTCCGGGATGGCCGTTTTCTCGATGTCGGCACCGACCTGGCCGTTGTCCTGGTCACGTTTGGTGTAGTCGGCAAGCGCCTCTTTCAGGTCTTCAGCGATACCGATGTAGTCCACGATCAGCCCGGCGGGTTTGTCCTTGAACGTGCGGTTCACCCGGGTGATGGCCTGCATCAACGACACACCGCGCATCGGCTTGTCGACATACATGGTCGTCATCGCGGGCGAGTCGAACCCGGTCAACCACATGTCCCGGACGATGACCATCTCCAGGGGATCGTCGGGGTCGGAAGCTCGCGCCTTCAACGCCCGCATCTGCGCTTTGTTCCGGATGTGTTCCTGCCAGGACTCGGGATCGGTCGCCGACCCCGTCATGACGACCTTCATCCGGCCCTTGGTGTCGTCCGGGTCGTACCAGTCGGGACGCAGCGCCTTGAACTTGTCGTGCAGGGCGACCGCGATCCGCCGCGACATCGTGACGACCATGCACTTGGACTGCGGCATCAGCTCGTGACGGGCCTCCCAGTGGGCCAGAATGTCGCGGGCCAACTCGTCCAGCCGCTCGTCTGCGCCGACGATAGCCTCGACCCGTGACCAGCGCGACTTCAGCCGCTCCTGGGCTTCCTCCTCAGTACCCGAGACGGCGTCAGCGAACGCGTCGTCGATGTCGTCGAATGCTCCTCCGGGCAGGCGCACCTTCGCCAGGCGGGCCTCGTACAGCACCTTGACCGTGGCACCATCCTCGACCGCCTGAGTGAGGTCGTAGGTGTCGATGACATCACCGAACACCGCCGTCGTGGACCGGTCCTTCACCTCGATGGGTGTACCGGTGAAGCCGATGAAGGTGGCGTTCGGTAGGCCGTCGCGCAGGTGTCGGGCGAACCCGTCGATGAAGTCGTAGTTCGAGCGGTGGGCCTCGTCCACCATCACGACAATGTTGGTGCGTTCCGACAAGACGGGGAACTGGATGCCGGCCTCGCGTTCGTCCTTGGACAGTCCGAACTTCTGGATCGTGGAGAACACGATGCCGCCCGATTGGCGACCGGTGAGGAGGTCCTTCAAGTCCTGCCGGGACTCGACCTGCACCGGCACCTCCGGCAAAGGTGCGCCGGGCCTGGTCGCTGCGAAGGTCTCCTCGAACAGTTGATTGTCCAGATCGTTGCGGTCGGTCAGCACCACCAGCGTCGGGTTGTCCATCGCCGGGTGCCGCATCAGTTTGCCCGCATACCAGGCCATCTCGAACGACTTGCCCGAACCCTGCGTGTGCCACACGATCCCGGCACGGCCATCGCCCTCGACCGCCTCGATCGTCTCTGCGACCGCTTTGGTGACGGCCCAGTACTGGTGGTACTTCGCGCCGATCTTGGTGGCCTTCTCGCCGTCACCGGTGAACGCGATGAAATTGTGCACCCAGTCCAGGAACACCTCAGGGCGTAGGTAGCCCTCGACCATCACCTCGATCTCGGGCCGGTACTTCGGCGCCAACGACTGGCCGTCGACGGTCTTCCACGTCTGGAAATGGTTCGCAGGGGCCGTGAGCGTGCCCATCCGGGCCAAGATGCCATCCGAGAGCACTACGCCCTGATTCCACGTGAACAGGTCGGGAATCTGAGCCTTGTAGGTCTGGATCTGTGCGTATGCTCCGGCGAGGGTGGCGTTCTCCTCACCCGGCTTCTTCAACTCCAGCAACCCGAGAGGCAGGCCGTTCACGAACAGCACCACGTCCGGACGCCGGTCTTTCTTTGGCCCCTGAATGGTGAACTGGTTAACCGCTAGTAGATTGTTCGCGAGTGGGTTCGCCCAATCCACGAGTTGCGCCCGCGCATTTCGTAGGACGCCCTCGGCGTCGCGGTATTCGACCGGTACGCCGAAGATCAACAACTGGTAGGCGCGCCAGTTCTCGGTTTGGATGACAGCCGATTCGGGACGGATCGCCGTCTTGATGGCATCCTCGACAGCATCCGAGGGGAGCTCGGGATTGAGCTCGATGATCGCGCCCCGCAGCTGTTCCACAAGCACGACCTCGCGGTAGTCCGAGCGTTCTGCGCCGGGCATTCCCGGCGCGATCTCAGGGCCGTGGAGCGTCTGCCAACCGTGGCCGGCCAGCATCTCCAATACCCAGTCCTCCAAGTCGGACTCCGCGACAGCCATCGCTCAGGCCACCCCCTCCACCTCAGACACTCGCACCCGGCCCGACATCAGCAGCGGAAGAAGCTCGTCACGTTGACGAGCCAGCTCCTGTGCTTCGAGGCGGAGCTCTAGTGCGGCCGACCAGATCGGTTCGATGGCAGGGCCGAGGCGGGCGATGGTGTCCGGATTAAGCCCTGTCATTGGTACATCGAGATTCGCACGCTGGATGTGGCCCATCGTCGTCGCCTTGTCCTTCGCCAGACTGACGAACCAGGGCAACTGTGCCTCAATGAGGGCGAAAACGTACCAGTCTGGCACCTGGTTGGGGATCACCTTGAAGACATGCTGGTTGACCAGTCCGTCCGTGTAGATCCAGCGGTTGACCATCAAGGAACCAGACCAAACGAACAGGATGTCTCCGACGCGGGCAATTCGGCCGTCATCGGCGACGGCAACCGAACTCCAGACAGTGTTTCCACCTGGTCCAGAACGAACCTCGGGGGTCCTGATCACGGGCCGGCCAGTGCCATCAGCGCCGTTGGTGAAGTTGCGTCCGTTCACGAACGAGGCGACCTCGTTAAGGCTAGTAGTGACTGACGATGCGGCGAGGGCACCAGAGACCCAAGTCCTGCGTAGGGCGTCCAGCTGCTCCGCCAGCCGTCGATCCGTCCTGATGAGGTCATCGAAGGCCCCGAGTACATCCGCGATGCGCCGTTGCTCGTCACTAGGGGGAAGGGACACTGGAATGCGTTCAAGAATCTCCTGATTGAGCGATGCCATCGTCGAGCCGCCTGCCTGCTGAACAAGCCAACGACGGATGAAGGGGCTTGCCACATGGTACGCAAGGAACCGACCGCAAACGTCTTCACCAACCCGGATGCGAAGGGCATCGGATCCGAGAAACCAACCGTCCTCTGTCGAAGACACGTAGCAGTTCCGTTCAACACCACCCTTGCGAGCGAAGACCACGTCTCCTTCACGTAGTCGAAACTGGGGTAGTCTCTCAAGGGTCGCTTCACCAACTCGAGGGGTGCTCGAGGAGATTCGGAACTCCCCGTGGCCTATCTCCCCTGTCGAAATCAACGGGACGCCTTCCGATACGTACTCCGCTGCCTTCAGCATCGTGCCGAAAGGGCCGGTCTTGATGTCACATCTCCCCTTGGCGCACAGGTCTCGTAGCGTCAACGCCGGCCAACTATCCACGATTGACCACATCCAGTGTGTCTAAGGCGCGTTCAATCTTCTCGTGTATCTCTGAACGTCGTGTCAGGTCGGCGCGAATCCCGGCGACTAGCCCACCGATCCTCTCCTCAGTTGACACACCGTCGTCCTCCTCCAGTGCTGCGCCGACGTAGCGCCCCGGGCTGAGGGCGTAGCGCGCGTCCGCGACCTGGCAGATCTCGGCAGAAGCGCAGAAGCCGGGCACATCCTCATAGGGCTGAAGGTCCGGAGTGCCACGCCATGCGTTGTACGCGTCAGCGATTCGCGCCACGTCCTCGGACGCGAGGTTGCGGTGGGTGCGTGATTCCATGTAGCCCATGTCGCGAGCGTCGATGAACAGCACCTCGCCCTTGCGGTTCCGCTGTGGTCGTTCAGACCCCACCTTGCGTGCGGTCTTGTCCTTGGTGAGGAACCACAGCGATACGGGAATTTGCACGGAGTAGAACAGCTGCGAGGGCAATGCGACGATGCACTCCACGACGTCGTCCTCGATCATCTTGCGGCGAATGTCTCCCTGTCCGGACGAGTTGACCGTGAGCGAGCCGTTGGCCAGTACCACGCCCATCGTCCCTGTGGGAGACAGGTGATGGAGCATGTGCTGTAGCCAGGCGTAGTTGGCGTTGCTGGGTGGTGGGGTTCCGTATTTCCAGCGCTTGTCATCGGTGAGGCGTTCGCCGCCCCAGTTGGAGATGTTGAATGGTGGGTTGGCGAGGATGAAGTCTGCGCGTAGGTCGGGGTGTTTGTCGTCGTGGAATGAGTCGCCCCATTCCGGGCCGAGGTTGGCTTCGATGCCTCGGATGGCGAGGTTCATCTTCGCGAGCCGCCAGGTGGTGGGGTTCTGTTCTTGGCCGAATACGGAGATGTCGTTGCGTGCGCCGCCGTGGGCGGTGACGAAGTGTTCGGCTTGGACGAACATGCCGCCTGAGCCGCAGCAGGGGTCGTAGACGCGTCCGTTGAAGGGTTGGAGCATCTCGACCAGCAGCGAGACCACTGAGCGGGGCGTGTAGAACTCGCCGCCGTTCTTGCCTTCGTTGGAGGCGAACTGGGCGAGGAAGTATTCGTAGACGCGTCCGAGGACGTCGGTTCCTTGGTGTTCGGCTGCGGCGAGGTCGTCGCGGGAGAAGGTGTCGATCAGGCCCGCGAGCGTGCTGGGGGTGAGTTCGCGGCGGTTGAAGTTCTTTGGGAGTACGCCCTTCAGGGATGGGTTCTCCTTCTCGATGGCCTCCATCGCGGCGTCGATCCGGGAGCCGATGTTGGGCTGTTTCGCGGCCTTGCGGAGGTCGCTCCAACGGTGGCCTTCGGGGACCCAGAACACGCCTGCGGCGGTGTACTCGTCTCGGTCGTCCAGGACCATCTGTCGGGCGGCGGCGGTGGGCATGAAGTAGTCGCTCGTTTCGTCTTGTACAAGTGCTTCGAGCTCTGTTCGGCGGTATTCGAACTTGTCCGAGACGTACTTCAGGAACAGCAGCCCCAAGACCACGTGTTTGTACTCGGCTGCATCCATGTTTGAGCGGAGCTGGTTGGCGGCAGCCCAGAGGGCGTCCTCCAAGCCGAGGGGAGCGGTCTTCGTACCGCGAGGTGCCATGTGATGGAACTCACTTCCTTGTCAGGGGTCGCTCCGTTCATCCTAGAGCTTCGCACCGACGTGCCCTGCCCTGACGGAGAGGCGACTTGCGGAGAGCAAGCTAGGACTTAGCCGGGCTAAGTCGTGGGTGCTGTGCACCGGTGATTTCACACCTGTGGTGAGCCCACCCGGCCGGGTGGGGCGCTGCGCTGGGCGTTGGGTCCGGAGGGGGTGCGGAGATGGTGGAACCGGGCGGTCTACGACGGCTGTCTCGCCGGCGGGCACGCAACGTGACCGGCGGGCGTCCGTTCAGGCATGAGGTGAAGGTTTCCGAGGCCGAGGAGGCGCAGCTGGTGGTTCTTGCGGCCCGGCACCGAGTGACGATCCCGCGGTTGTTGGTGATGTCGACGTTGGAGCGTTCGGACGAGATCACGGCGGCGGATAAGCGTGAGCTGCTGACGGAGTTGTTGGTGATTCATCGTTTGCTGGGGAACGTGGCGAACAATGTCAACCAGATCGCTAAGGTGGCGAACTCGACACGGGAGTTGCCGCCGCAAACCGACGCGGTGCTGTCCGCGGCCTGGTCGACACTGCACAGGATTGACGGTCAGATCGAACGGTTTGGTCTATCGTGATCCCGAACGTGCGGCGTGGCCAGGACATGGTCCGGCTCATCAAGTACCTGGTGGGCCCGGGGAAACGCAATGAGCATACGGATCCGCATTTGGTGGCGGGCAGTTCGTGGCAGATGGCCTGGCACAGCGACGCGGAGCTTTCGTATGCGGACGCGACCGCGATGGGCAACGATCTGGAGGCTCCCACCAGGGCGTTCGATGTCGAGGTGCCGCGTGGGCATGTGTGGCATTGCTCGTTGTCGCTGGATGCTGCCGAGGGACGGCTGGCTGATGATGAATGGGCCGAGATCGCCGAGCAGTTCATGACCCGCATGGGGTTTGTCACCGATGACCTGGAGCAGCCGTCGTTGCGGTGGGTGGCGATCCGTCACGGGGTGTCGAGCAACGGCAACGACCATATTCATCTGGCGGTCAACTTGGTGCATGAGGACGGGTCGGTGGCCGATGTGTTTCGGGATTGGAAGCGTGCCCAGTCGGCGTGCCGCGAGCTTGAGGCGCAGCATGGCCTGCGACAGGTGGGCATGAACGGATGCTCGTGCATCGGATACAAGCCCGGCGAGATCGAGGCCGAGGCCCGCCGTAGGGCCCGTGCCGCGCACGCGCGAGCACACGAGGCCGGACGAGAGCAGCGCACCTGGGGCGAGATCCCGAAGGCTGAACGGCACGCGATCGTCGCGCATTACACGCCGGCCGAGGCGGTGCGGTGGATGCTGGCCCGGCAGGTGCGGGCGGCCAGCACGGCGGCGGCTGATGAGGGGGAGTTCGTCCGCCGGGTTCGCCGGCAGGGTTTGTTGATCAGGCCGCGGTTCGCGCGGGGTACTCAGGATGTGGTGGTCGGCTATCGGGTGGCGGCGCGTCCTCGGTACGGGGAGCGTCCGATCTGGTTCGGCGGTGGCCACCTCGCCCATGATCTGACGCTGCCCAGGTTGCGGGAGGCGTGGCCGGACACACCCCAAACCAGCTTGGCGGCATCGGCGGAATGGCGTGCCGCATGGCGTGGTATCCGGGTCGCAGAGCCGGGACGCGAAACTCGCGAACCCGCACCCGGCCTGCCGCAGAAGCTGACCGCCGATCTGGACGCCATGCGCGCACAGCTGCACGCGATTCCACCCAATGACCTGGCCGGGTGGGGGCGAGCAGCGGGGCAGGTGTCGGGCGCGCTGTCGGCGTGGTCAGTGGCCACCGAACCCGCCCCCGGTCCGTTGGCGCAGGCCGCGGACGCGATCGCCCGCTCGGCCGAACTGCGTCGCCCGCCGCTGCCGCGACCGGACCGGGTGTCCGGGATGTCGTCGATCGCCGGGCTGATTCTGGCCGGGGTCGGGAAGGGACGCAAGACCCAGGAGATGCTCACCCGGACGCTCCTGTTGCGGCAGTTGCTCGCTCTCGGTAGGGCGGTCGCGGAGGCGCACCAGGCGGTCGGGGAGCTGCGCCGGGCTGAGCAGATCAACCGCGTCTTGAACACCCGGCTGGCGCCGATGCTGCAGCAGTTGGAGGCATCCATGCCGCGAGCGCACGGCACCGATCGGGTGCCGGCGCCAAGTGATCAGCAGTCGGTGGTGGCTGCTGCGTTCAGCCGGCCTGCAGGGTCGGTGACCCCACCGAGCCTGCCCGCACCACCGACGCCGGCGCGGCGTCCTGACCGCACGACCCCGGCCGGCGCCGAGCGATAACGATCTGATGGTGAGCGTCCGCGAGCAGATGCGGGCGCCGCCCCCTGCTCACCGTCCGGCTGACCGCCGCCGCGAGCTCAACCTCGCTGTCTCCCCGTGGCCGGCCGCACCCCGGCACGCCAAGGCGATCTGCGCCCACTGCCGCAAACCGATTGCCCAACAAGTCGGTCCCGTTCGCGATCCTAATGGCCTTCAGGAAGCTCGTGCGTCCCAGCTGATATCGGCGAAGCTCGCGGGTCCGAGGCGATCAGTCAGCAGCCGCGAGCCACTGGGAGCAATAGTCAAGACCTGTGGATGGGCGTGTCACGCGGCTTGTGGTTCTCCGCCGGGTTTGTCGGGGCGTTCGATAAGTTTGCCTTTGTCGAAGCGGGCGTCGGCGCGGACGAGGGCGACGAGCTGGGGGCCGTTCATGACACGCCATCTGGCTTGGGCTGACTCGATCAGCCTGAATGCCATAGCGACCCAGCGGCTCGGGAGCCGGGTCCCTTGGTGACGCGCTGGCGGAGCCGGACGGTGGCGAACGTCGACTCGATCGGGTTGGTGGTCCGTAGATGGATCCAGTGCTCGCTACTTCGACATCAGATCATCCTCGGGAAGGTGCGCCCGTTCACGTCACCCGGCCGAGGGCCATCCACATGTTCTGATCATTGCTCGGTTTGCACGTCAATGCGTCAACTGCTGGGCACAGTTGGGTACGCTGGGACAAACCAAGTCACCAGAAAAGGTGTTGTTCTGGTCTGTGTGATTCTGTCCTGCGAGTCGTCATCGCTGGGCGGGTGCGTGCATGTGTTTGACTAGGTTAAACGCACCAAAGTTGGTGCAGAGGGGAGGTCTTGACGTAGTCTGTCGCGAGGTGCGTGCAATGCACGTCCATCACCGCTTGTGGAAGGCCATATTTCGAGGGGTAGGGTTCCGAGGAACCTCGCGCGTCAAAGCGCATAGAAACTTTCTGCACGGTTACATCACGCCAGATTTGTTGTAATGGTTCCGAGGAACCTCGCGCGTCAAAGCGCATAGAAACTAGGTCCAACCACCTCCCTCGGCCGAAACAGCTGGACCGTTCCGAGGAACCTCGCGCGTCAAAGCGCATAGAAACCCGAGGTCAAGCCGCCCCCGCGCTCCCACGTGGCGGCAGTTCCGAGGAACCTCGCGCGTCAAAGCGCATAGAAACCGCATGAGGTAACCTAAACGATCATCAATGCCAGTTCCGAGGAACCTCGCGCGTCAAAGCGCATAGAAACCAGTAACACGAGCTTGTTGTTCGGCGACCTCAAGCATGAGGTTCCGAGGAACCTCGCGCGTCAAAGCGCATAGAAACTTGCCTGAGGTCGCCGAAGGAGCGGTAGACGACGACAGTTCCGAGGAACCTCGCGCGTCAAAGCGCATAGAAACTCGTCATCTTCAGCCCATGACGCCGCCAGCGGCGTCGTTCCGAGGAACCTCGCGCGTCAAAGCGCATAGAAACTTGAGTAGCTCGTTTGCCTTGACTCGGGCGGCGTTCTGGTGTTCCGAGGAACCTCGCGCGTCAAAGCGCATAGAAACCACCTCGCTGGTTTGCTATGGCGGCGAGAACAGCCGTTCCGAGGAACCTCGCGCGTCAAAGCGCATAGAAACTAGGGTTCCGCCAGCTAAAGGCAACTTCCGTCGGTTCCGAGGAACCTCGCGCGTCAAAGCGCATAGAAACCAACAGACGAGCAACCCCACCCAAAACGAGCGACCCGTTCCGAGGAACCTCGCGCGTCAAAGCGCATAGAAACACGGCACCTCCGGTGCGGGACGGAACAGCAGGATGCCGCGTTCCGAGGAACCTCGCGCGTCAAAGCGCATAGAAACAGGCTGGAGGTGACGTCCACGACAACGCAGCCGGTTCCGAGGAACCTCGCGCGTCAAAGCGCATAGAAACCCCCATTGAGAAGCTCAGCCACAAGCCCCTACTTGCGTTCCGAGGAACCTCGCGCGTCAAAGCGCATAGAAACGGTCGCAGACGACCGCCTGGACTTTTTGGGCTGTTCTGAGGAACCTCGCGCGTCAAAGCGCATAGAAACCCGCTATTTGCTAGCCTCGCCGGCAGACGAGGCTCCAGTTCCGAGGAACCTCGCGCGTCAAAGCGCATAGAAACCGTGAGCCGTTCTACCAGCTCTACAATTGCGGGCAATTGTTCCGAGGAACCTCGCGCGTCAAAGCGCATAGAAACACGACGGCGCTTGCGCCTATCAGACACATGAACGTGCCTAATGTTCCGAGGAACCTCGCGCGTCAAAGCGCATAGAAACCAATGTGACCTCCCCGCCGTTGAACTGGGCGGTAGTTCCGAGGAACCTCGCGCGTCAAAGCGCATAGAAACCGGACGAGGGCCCGCCGTATTCCCGGGTCTACCCCTGGGATTCCGAGGAACCTCGCGCGTCAAAGCGCATAGAGACGTTCATGTACGCACAGTTGTTGAACGACACCTTGTTCCGAGGAACCTCGCGCGTCAAAGCGTATAGAAACTCGCGCGGTGTTCGCTCAGCCAGTACAGGTACCAGCCGGTTCCGAGGAACCTCGCGCGTCAAAGCGCATAGAAACATCCCCGAATAGCCGTGTGCAACTTTGGCTGCATTGGTTCCGAGGAACCTCGCGCGTCAAAGCGCTAGATGTGTGTGATCGACTTTTCTTGAGCCGTTTCAGCGCTTGGTTTTGAGCCGGGCCAGCCCGGCGATCGAGGCGTGCTCACGACGGACCTGCTCGGCACGGCTCGGGCGGTCAGCAAGGCCCGCGGTTGGGCGACTTGGTCGTCCTGCTCGGGGAAGGACCTCGTCGAGAAGGTTCCTCATGCCGCGTCTCGGGTGAGGGCGGCGTTCTCGTAGTTGATCGGGCTATTCATGTCGGCACTCGAGTGGCGCCAGCCGTGATTGCAGAACCCGTAGTACCAGTCCATCACGACGGCCTGGGCTTGGCGGGTGCGTCGGGACAAGACTTCCCATTCGAGGCTGCTGAAGAAGGCTTCGGCGGCGGCGTTGTCAAAGCACGACCCGACCCGGCCCGTGGACGGGCGTATGCCCTGCTGGGCGCTCAGCTTCGTGAATGCGTTCGCCGTGCGCGTTGACCCGCGGTCGGTGTGCCTGTGTGGCGCCTAGTCACGGCCGTGGTTGCAGCTCCCCGAGAAGTCCTTGTGGTGGGGCTCCTTGGGGGGGTATGCCTTGCGGTACCTGCTGAAGAACCATTTGGCCGCCATGCTGAACGTACCTGCGTCCCATGTGATTCTCGATGATCTTCACGGCCGTGGACATCGTGAAAGTGTGGGTCGCCATGTGGAATACCGACAATACAGCGTCTTGAAGGTCTTGGTTATCCTCAAGCGCAGTAACACGAATCCCGTGATCAATGAGTTGTTCACGGGTGATCGGACGACTGTGCGACAGGTGCTCCTTGTCGTTCGCCAACCATTCCGCAGCCCGCTCCGCTTCATCCGAATTGTCTTTCAGCATGTACTGTCCGAGCCACTCCGTAACCAATTTCTTGGACAGCTGCGTCGCCGATTCGCAAAAATTGAGCAAACCGGGTGGATACTGTTGGAGCGTCGGCAACCAACCGGTTATTCTCTCTGGGCTTTGGGCGCATTCGTCAATCGCGCCCTTAAATTGCTCAATGAGAGCCCCCGCAGGCATCTGGAGGCTGTTGCCCAACGTAACCTGGGGATCAATGGGGCCAAGCTGTGAGTGCTTCCCCATGATGATTTCGTCTGCAGCCATTGCCCACATCGTCCCTGCCGACATTGCCGCGAACGGGACAATTACTCGCAAGGTGCTGAACTTCGAGCGGATGTACCGAACAATACGCTCTGTCGCTTCAGCCTGCCCACCGGGAGTGTGCAGAATTAGGTCGAGTCCGGGCCCTTTGAGCCCTCGCATGACCTCCATGAAACCCTGTAGATCTTGAAGATTGATGGCGGTTTGAATGCCGCCTGCACTACCAAGGAAATCGGTGGCGTACAGAACGACATCATTGTCTGTACATTCCTGTACACGACGCAGGTGGGCGCCCCTCATGTCATCGAGGTTGACAAGACCCCCATGGGCTTGTGCCTGGTCGTTGATGTCCGCGAGCAGCTCGCCCCATGAAGGCACGATGCTTCACCGGGCCGCTTGGCTGGTTGTCGTGGTGCTGAAGAATACCTTGCTGCTGCTGACATAGACAGGTGGGTGAACCCATCGAGAAGCGAGCTTGACTAGCCTGATGCCGGTCGCGACATTATTGTTCGACTGTCCCCTGCTCAACAGCTCAAGGCGGCTGCGCTCCAAGTCATCATTGGCCATGTGACGCTCCTCCATCCGAGTAAGCCGATCCTAGCTCGTCTCAATCGCCACGGCGCGGCGCGGCGGTCGGCAAGCCGAGCACAGCCAGCGGAACGCGCCCCAACAACCGTTCGTGAGACATTCTTGGCGAGGTTGACACGGCGGCTGGGGTGCC
This sequence comes from Brooklawnia propionicigenes, assembly GCF_030297015.1. Lineage (NCBI taxonomy): Bacteria > Bacillati > Actinomycetota > Actinomycetes > Propionibacteriales > Propionibacteriaceae > Brooklawnia > Brooklawnia propionicigenes. The sequence continues at coordinate 2,277,696 of NZ_AP028056.1, forward strand.
CACAGCTCGGGGGAAAGCAGCGATTGTGACCTGCGGGCGTTGGTTCACTGATCCCCGGTCGCCCTGAACGTGAGTCCGGGTCACGGGTTCTATCGGCCCCGGTCACCGACGACCCGGTAGCGCGGGTGTGGCTGGTGTGGTCCGCGGGAAGAGCGGCGTCCACGGCTGGGTCGCGCGCGGGTCGCATACACCGCGGGGAACGCGTTCCCCTTGTCGGCGAGGATGCGTGCCTCGGTGGCGCGCTGGTTCCCGGATCCGGCGTATCCCTCGGCACGGACTTGGCGCTGTTCGGCCGAGTCGTACCCGTCCTCAGCTTCCTGATCGAGGCTATCGGCCCGCTTTCGGGCCTGTTCGACCTCACCCACCTGGTCGGTACCGGCCTCCGTTTCGGATAGCGGCGTCGGGTCTTTGGCGCCTTGGGTGTGCCTGTCCTCATGGTCCGCTTTATCCTCGACGGTCCGGGCCCTGCTGCGGTCACGTCCGGCGCGGCGGACTTCGTCGCGCTCTTGTTGCCAGCCGCGTTCGGCTTGCTCTAGGAGCCGACGGACCGCGGCCGCATCCAGGTCCGGTTCGGGCGTGACACCCCATCCGGTGGCGATCCCGCGGGCCATGACCTCGCGGGCCGCATCCACATCCGGGTGGCCTCGGTAGGCGTCGGCGATCTTCCAGGTATCGCCGACCTGCGGGATGGTCGCGGCAGCCCACCAGCTGGGGTCATGAACCAGCCGCAGCCGTGCCATCGCAGCCTGCTCCTGTGCAGCGGCCTGCCGCATCCGATCCTCGGCCTGCGTGGACGCCGCCGTCACGGCGCGTTCCTGGTCGATCGCGTGTTGTTGGGTGGCGCGGGACTGCGCTTCTCCGAGGCGGGCCAACATCCCAGCGGTCAGTTGGGCAGCGTTGCGCAGCGCGTCGTCGATACCGTCGTTGTCGGACATCATCAGGTTCCTTTCCTCGCCGACGATGTGGCATCCGGCGTGCACCACCCCGAGCGTCACTGCTCCTCCCCGACACCGGCCGGGGTCGTACGTTCGGAACGCCGCGCCGGCGTCGGCGATACGGGCCGGCTCGGTGGGATCACCGAGCCGGCAGGCCTGTTGAACGCGGCCACCACGACCGACTGCTGCTGATCACTTGGCGCCGGCACCCGATCAGCCCCGCCGGTCGCCGGCAGTTGAGGCGTTGCAGCATCGGCGTCAGCCGAGCGTTGAGGGGCTTCTGTGCATCGGGTAGTTCGTCACGCCAAGGTCGTGAAGGCCTCGAAGGGTTGATTCGAAATCGTCTTTACCACCGGTTGGTTAGGCGGCGGGTGTAACGGTGTAGCCGGCGGTGTCGAGGTCTCGGATCTTGCGGCGCACGCTGGCGGCATTGGCGGGTCGGGCGTAGTAGGTATCACCTAGATCGTAGTAGAACTCGCCGGTTGTGAACTTGTGCCAGATGCTGGTGATCATGGAGCGCTCGGTCACCACCAAGGCCCTGGAGTAGCCGAGTCGAGCAGTCAGCCGCTTGAACCTGATGTTCAGGAAGGACCCCTTCTTCCGAACAGCAGCTATCGCCGCGATCCCCAGGGTGCGTTTGATGTAGTGGTTACCCGGAGGAGTCGCAACCCGCTTGTTGGTCCCGGCAGACTGGTAGCTGCCCGGAGCCACCCCTGCCCACGAGGCGAGTGCTGCGGGTGTGGGGAACACGTTCATGTCGACGCCGATCTCGGCGATGAGTTCCTCAGCACCTCGAGGACCGATCCCGGGAATGCTGACCAGCAGGTCGCGGGCGCTGGTCCACCCTTCGGCCTCCATCAACGCATCGACCTCACGATCGAGGGCGTCGATGTCGGCGGTGGCCTGCTGGATCCGTCGGAGCCGGAAGTCGATCATGAACCTGTGGTGATCGTTAACCCGGCCGGTGAGGGCGTCGGTCAACTCATCCAGACGGGACCGCAGCTTGCCTTGGGCGAGACCAGCCAACACGGCGGGATCGTCTTCTCGACCCACGATCCCCCTCAACATTGCGGTCGCGGACTTGCCCTGCAGGCCCGACACCACAGCAGCCAACTTGATACAGGCGTCCTCCAACTCCTTCTCCAAGCGTTGCACTCCACGGATCTGGGGGACCTCACAACGGAGTTGCTGACGCCTGGCCGGCGCCCCTAATTCCGGAGTCCTGTCTGCATGCGGTGGTGGCTCTAGTGATGAGGGACTGAAGCTCGGTGAGGAACGTTGGGCCGCACGACACTGCGTCGATGGTGGCGTTAATTGAGGAAGGAGAGTCGGCTTCGGGCGTGTAGCGTTGACCTACGACCTTGGCCGATTCGACGAAGCGTTGTCTTAGCCAGCCGTCGGTGATATCCACCCCCCCGAACCAGTACTCGCGACGGCCAGCGTGCTCCTTCATCGTCAGCCTCGCCGTGATGTCCCCGGCGCGAATCGTTTTGAACTCGATCTGGCTTGCTGCCGGGAAGTCGGTTCGCCATCGAGCGACCGCATCATCCCAGCGATCTTGGCCGGTCTTGTTGTTCGCCGTGCCGGAGTCCGTGAAGTCGTACGGGAGGACAAAGGTCAACTTCGTCAATTTCGGTCGCTTGGTGCAGACGGCCTTCAACGACTCGCGCATGCCACCCAGCGCATCTTCGAGGGTGGCATGGAACTTCGCTTGAAATCCCTCCCCGGGTCCATCGTCGTAGACCTCGTACCACTCCACGCCGGCATCCGGGGCCCGGGTCTTCCGTGTCTCGACGTGGTGAACACCAGCCGGTGGGCGCAATTGGTAGGTCAGTTCTTCCCACGCCCGTGCTTGGCTGCCCTCGTGTGACCTGATCTCCCGTAAGCGGATCTCCGCACCTCTGTGGTTGGGGGCCGTCAGGCGACAACCTGCCCGCGGGTCTTCCGAAATCACCTTGAAGACTCTAGTCAATGAACACCGCAGGCGCAGGGCAGAAGCCGGCCTGGGACATGGTCGGCGGGCGGGGCGGGCGGCGGCCCCGCGGAACGAGATTGTCGGCAACCAGATCAGCGTCCAGCACCTACACGACCTTGCCGTTGGGATGCAACGCCACACTCCAGAGGGACGATCACGCTCGTCAGCGCGAGCGCGAGGCCACGTCCACCCACGGCGACGTCCGCGACTGGGCAGTTGAGTGTTGTCACGATCATCGGCATGGTCGTCCGCGCTGACCGCGGCATGAGAGTGCGCGACGTGCAGCACCGCACAGCCCATCCAACGTTCCCGATATCGGCACGACTGACGCCACGTGAAGACGTTCCCGCGGGAACGCGCGGAGGACGTTTGGGATCGCGCAGATCCGGCGTTCAGCCAAGAGAATCGATCGCCCGGGGTGCGGCAAGTGCGGTCGCGTCCTGGGATGCTGGCCAAGGCGCTCCCCGACCGACATGATGGGTCTGTGACTCATCCGGATTGGCGCGAGACGGTTCGACGACTTCGCGTAGCGTTAGTTGGAGTCAAGGGGCTGGACCTCCGATCCGATGGCGGGGTCGTTTACCATCCACCAGACCGGTGGCCACTCGGCGAGGGGCAGGGCACCGCCGCCGTGATTGACGAGCTTCCATCCGGCATCGGTCTCGCGCATCAAGAACGTTAGGGATCGCGGCAGGACCGTAGCGCTGGGCACGTAGTACCCTCCTGAATCGTGCACTGGCGCCAGAATGATGAGCTCAGTGTCTCTGCTCATGCGGCGCCGAGTGGTACCTGCCCCTACCTCGCCGAAACCCTTCCACGCAGATTCAAAGTCCTTCCCTTCGCTCACCACGAAGGCATCCCACACCTCAGCCGGCTTGTGGACCATTTTAAGACTGCTCAATAAGGGCTCAAGTTTCTCTTCATGGAACACATTGATCAGGTAGTTGTTCCAGAGCCAACTGCGCAGCCGGCACTCCAGCCAAAGAGGATCTGCGAATTCTAGCGCAGCACCGAAGTTGCCTGCCTGCAAAAACTCGAAGACTCGGAGCGCAACGCCAGCTACTCCAGTCGAGGCGAAACGCGACTCGTCGGCTTTTGTGCTCAGCGTGGCGACCGCAGCGGCAATCTGCTCCACGGCGACGTCACTCTTGAATGGTACTGCTCCTGTCGGTAGGGCGTCGTCTGGAGGAATCTCGCGATTGGCGAGCATGCCTAACACGCTGACGCCGAATAGGACAGAGATAAACCCAGGGATAAGCGAATACCAGACGAAACCGCTTGCGTTCAGCATGTATGTCCACACGCCCAGCCCAGAGGCCAGGATCGCTGCCAGCGCCGCACTTCCCCACGGAACAGGCTTCTTCCGCGCCCCGAGGGGAGTGCCAGTCAACTTGGCAATATCTAGAATGATCTTTCCGTGTAGCCATGCAGGCGCGCCCGTGTGACTGTTGAGGATGTCGTTCTTCTCTACGCGGGCCAGCAGCTCCAGTTCGCCTACGATCTGCTCCCTCAGGGCTTTCTGTCTTTCGCCCCACTTGAACAACGCAAGAATGGAGACAACCAGAGTTCCCAGCGTTCCGAATATGCGAGTCCAATCCAACGCTGACACCGCCCCCCATAACGCGCCCCAATCCACCGAAGGAGCATATCCCTCAAGAGCGATCACAGCAGCTCACCCCCGGTCTACTGGCCGACCACCCCAGCTCGCCCCGACAGTAACTCGGCTCATGAGTGAGGTCACGCCCTTCTAGGTCGAGGTCCGTCCAAGGGCAGTTGAGGGACGTCACGACCATCGGCAGGTGTGGGAGATCACGTCCACCGACATGGACGTCCGCACATCGGATGAGAACGGTGGCACCGAGCGTGCGTTCCTTTGCCACATCACAAAGTTGTAGGGGTTGCACAAGTGCGTTGGGGTGTACACCAACCCGACCGGCTCCAGGCTGTCGGTAAGCGTCGCTATTGAGTCCCAGCCGAACCAAAGCAACACTCATGCTACGAGGTCTAGACATGGCGCAAGACGGCCAACCGGCCCGGCGAAGCCGTCGATGCCGACTCTCCCGTGGACCACACCAGCCACGCCCGCGTTACCTGGACGACAAGTGCCACCCTCTTACGCCGCCGCGTATCGCCCGTTCCCGTTGAGCGCTGAGTGGAGCGTCTGCCGGCTCACCCCGAGATCCCGGGCCACACGAGCCTTTGGTACGCCGGCCTCGACCCGCTCCCGGGCCGCAGCGATCTTCGCGGCATCGAGCTTGGGCGCCTTGGCGTACTTGCCCGCAGCCTTGGCGAGAGCGATCCCGTCGAGCTGCCGCTCGCGGATGGACTCGCGCTCCAGCTCTGCGAACGCAGCGAAGATGGTGATCATCGCTCGACCCTCCTTGGTCGAGACGTTGAGCAAGGGAGAGTCGATGAACTCCAAGGCCACCCCCTTACTGGCCAGTTCGTCGACGATACGCAGCAGGTCGCGGGTGTCGCGCGCCAGCCGGTCGATCGACTTGGTCCTGATGGTGTCCCCAGCCTGCGCAAAATCGATCAGGGTCCTCAGTTTGGCACGATCGGCGAAGGTCTTCCCCGAGACCTTCTCTTCGACCAAGACGTCGACGCCGGCCAGCGCCTCACGTTGCCGGTCCAGGTTCTGGTCCTTCGAACTGACCCGAGCGTAGCCGTACAATCGTCCACTCACCATTGAGACCTCCCGTCGCTTCCGTCGACTGACCATTGTGATGACTTCATCCTACGCAGCGGTCCTGGCCCTTCTTCGGGGGGATCGAGTACACCCTATTGGACGAATCAGAAGCTCCGATCCGAGAAGTGTGGTACCCGGCACATCCACGGGACGACCGGTGCTAGATCCATCGCAGTCATTCCACGTGATTCTGCTCTCCTGGAGAGCAGAATGGCTTCATGTCACTTGCTGACCACTCAACCCGACCTCTATCTGACGATCAGTCGTGGATCGAACTGGTCAGAGCGATCTCCGCTGCCAAGGAAGTCGATGAGACGCTGTGGCTGGAATGGAAGTCGCACCTTGACCTAGCCGCCAAGGTAGATCAGTTTGCTCTGGCGAAGGAGATTCTAGCCATGGCTAACCGCGATGTGCGGGCCGCTTCTGTCTACTGCGAAGGATGGGCATACATTGTGGTGGGCGCTTCAGAAGAAGGCATCGGCGGGATAGAGCCTCAGGCGTCGGCTAGCCTTGAGCAGAAGCTTTCCAGATATCTTGGAACAGGGAAGGAAGCCCCCCGCTGGCATCTCCACAACGTCACAGTCGACGACCGAAATGTGTTGATCATTGAGGTGGAGCCGCCGAAGGATGGTGACCGCATGTATACGCTTCACAGGGACTCACCTACCGGCGCAAGAGCCGGAACTGTGTTCACCCGGATCGCTGAGAAGTCGGAGCAGGCCAGTCCTGCGCAGATCGTTATGCTGGAGGACCGCCTAGTTGATGGCGGCTTCGAGGAACGCATTATGGAACGGGTGGCTCTCGTGTGCACCACGCTGGACGCGCACGTGGACTTCGACGAGAGTAATGCCGCGCAACGGTTGTTTGCCGTCATCACGGACCAGCCAGCAATTTCGGTTGCACCATCTGTCAGCGTTTGGCTGCACCCTGTTCCTCGCCTGAGGTTCTCGGCCAGTATCCCGGGCGGACCGTCCACCTTGTGGCCGCCGCGCACCACGCATATGCTCGCAGTCTACCCAGCCGGATATGACCTTCGAACAGCATATTCTGACGTTCGCGACACAATGAAGGCACTAAATCGGCCCTACGCTATCTCTGATCACAACACGCCAGAGCCGGGGAACCTTATTGCAGTCTGCACGGAGAGCTTTGGAGAATTGCACTCCGCCGTCAAGTTGCTTCTGCGAGCAGGGCCGGCAGGCAGCATCGGAATGCACTCCAGTATCCAGGCAATTCGAATCCAAACATGCCCCGATACCTTCGACTACAAGGTAAGCATCTAGCTAGCCGGCAGCGTCTTGCCTCCGCCAATGGGTCATTGGTTCGTGCACTCCCATACGCTTGGCAGCTCTAAACCCGTGTCTTCGCATAGCTGCATGTAAGGCCAGATCGGTTGCGACAAGGCTTCAGAGATCATTGAAGGCCTAACACAGTGAGAACTCCTGACAGCATTTGGGACGAACTGGTGCCTCCACCAGGTCGACGCCCTGACGTGTGCGAGACATGCCAAACATGGAATGATCAGCCAACGGAACTGGAATGCTCCAACTGCCACGACATTCGCCGCGATCTCCAAATGCCGGCGCTACCCATCAGCGTGCTGAGTCTCTACAAGCAGCCGTCCTTGTTGCGCGACTGGCTCAGCTACTACAAGGGACGACCTGAAGAGGGCGTTGCACCAGTAGAGACGTATAGGGACGTCATCCGAGGTATTCTCGCAGACTATCTTCGATGAGCATTGGGCGCGATTGGTGCGCGAGCTCGGAAACGTCGACGCCCTCACGGTCGTTCCGTCGACCACACACCCGGGTCCTCATGTACTTGAATCGGTGGTGGCGAGCTTCGGGTTGCCGATTCCCTGCCTCCAGTTGCTTACGCGTGGTCATGGCGCGCTTGGGTTCAGGCAAGCTAGCAAGGACGGATTCATCGCGGCCTTGCCCTATCGTTCCCTCCGGGTTCTGGTTCTGGATGACGTCCACACGACAGGTGCCCGTCTAAACAGCGCAGCTGAGGCGCTACGGCTGGGCGGAGCCGATGTCGTCAACGCGCTAGTGGGCATCTCCGTTAGTTCGTCGGGGGTCAGGCTGCCTTTTGGGTCGGTTCGGTGGTGTCGTGGCGGCGGAGTGGGGTGAGGTAGCCGTTGAGGTCGCCGCGGGTGTATTTCCAGTCGAACGGGCTGGCGGTGGTGTTGTAGCGCTGTTGGAAGGCGAGGATTCGCGCGGCGAGGTCGTCGAGGTTCGCGAAGTCGCCGGTGCTGATGGCTTTGCGTTGCAGGATCGAGAAGTAGATCTCGACCTGGTTCAGCCAGGAGGCGTGCACGGGCAGGTGGACGAGGGTGGCGATCGGCCATGCTTGCCGCATGCGTTCGACCGAGCGGGCGCCGTTGTGGGACGAGCCGTTGTCAACGACCCAGAACACGCGGCGGGCCGAGGCGTAGGGTTCGGTGGTCATCACCTGGTTGACGAGTTCGGTGAAGGGTTCGATGCCGGTGTTGGGGCGATGGTGCCGATCACGTGGGCGTGGTGGACGTCGTAGGCGGCGAAGTAGGCCAGGGTTCCGCCGCGGCGGTACTCGAACTCGACCCGGCGGGTTCGTCCGGGTCCGGGGGCCAGGTCGGGGTGGCGGCGATGCAGTGCCTGCAGTTGGGATTTCTCGTCGGCGCTGATCACGTAGTCGTCGGCGCCGAGTTCGGCGCCTTGCCAGCGGCGGTCGTAGAGGTCGAGCACGATGCCGGCTTTGGCGGCGAAGTCGGGGTCGCGGGGGAAGATCCAGGACCGGTGCTGCCAGGGTTTGATCGCGCCGGCGGTCAACCAGCGGCTGACGGTGCTCGGACTGACCGAGGTCACCATGGTCTGGCTCACGGCCTGGACGGCCAGTTCGGCGGCCGACCAGCGGGCCAGCGGCACATCACTGTCGGCCGGTGGGGTGCAGGCCAACGCCTTGACCTGGGCGACCTGGACCGGCGTGAACACCGGTGGCCGTCCGGATCTGGCCAGGTCTTGCAGCCCGGCCAACCCGTTGTGGGCGTAGCGATTGCGCCATTTACGGACGGTGTCGACGTGCAGGTCCAGGTCGGCGGCGATCGCCGCATTCGGGTGGCCCTGGGCGGCGGCGAGGATGATCCGGGCGCGGATCACCTGGCGATGCTCGGCGCGCCGGGAGTTGGCCAGGCCGGTCAAGGCGGTGAGGTCGGCGGGGTCGGGGACGATGATGAACGGGGAAGTGGTCACCATGACCCCCAATTTGGGACGTTCCCCGTCCGACAGCCGGACGCCACGCCGTGCGGGCGCGAAGAAGGGCAAGGTCAGTGGGTCATGATGGGGCAATGGCCAAGATCCCCGAATCGACGAAGAACTCGTTGGAGTCCCGGCTGACCATCCGTGCCCGAGAACGCTGGCCCGCCCTCACCCGGGTCCAGATCCGCTTCCGTGCCGGGTTCGCCTACGTCGACGGCGTCCTCGCCGACGGTGAGTGGAGTGTTCCCGATAAAGTGGATAGCTGTTTAGGCTGCGAGTTCAAGTATGTTTCTGTAGCCTAGCTCATATTCTTGCGGTGTCAAGTATCCGAGCGTTGAATGGCGACGAGTCTGGTTGTAGTATTCCTCAATCCAAGAAAACGTGTACTTCTTCAGAGTCTTGAGATCTGGCCAAGGCCGGGTATGGATGAGTTCCTTCTTGTAGGTCGCGAAGAACGATTCCGCGACGGCGTTATCGTAACAAATCCCGGTACGGCCCAATGATCGACGAATCTTGTGTTTCCGACAGTACTTAGCAAAATCCGTCGACGTATACTGCGTCCCACGGTCCGAATGAAAAATCACGCGTGTCCGAGGCTGGCGATGAACCCGAGCCATATCTAAAGCATCAGTGACCAACGAGGTACGCATATGGTCATCGACAGCCCAGCCCACCACCTTCCTGGAATACAGGTCGATCACCGTCGCCAGATAAGCCCAACCATTCCACGTCTTCACATACGTGATATCACCGCACCACTTCTCGTTCGGTGCCGACGCCTCGAACCTTCGACCGATCAGGTCCGGGGCTGGCACCGGATGCTCGCCAGCCACCGTGGTTCGCCGCCACGCCGCGGGATGACGGCCCTGGACACCCAGCGCCCGCATCAGCCGCCACACCCGCTTGCGCGATACCCGGTGCCCGCCAGCAGCGAGTTCGGCATGAATGCGTCGGACCCCAGGCTGGCCCGGGCTGCTGGCGTAAAAATGTCGAATCAATCCCATCAGCAGATCGTCTTGGTCGTGCCTGGCCGAAACCCGATGACTCCGCCACTTGTAATAGCCCGAGGTCGACACCTGGAGTTCCCGACACATGAACACCACCGGATAAACACCCTGATCAGCCCAGTCCGCGATCGCAGCAAACTTCACTGCTGGTCTTTCGCGAACCAGGTCGCCACTTTTTTTGCGAAACTGGCCTGCATCTGGAGATGAGCGTTTTCGTCCAGCAGCCTCTGGTAATCCGCGCGGAGCTGTTCGAGCTCGGCCCGTTCCGAGCGGGTCAAAGGCTCGTCCGGGTCACGCTGCTCATCGCGCAAGTCTCGTTCTTTCTTCACCCATTTCCCTAACGTCTTCTCGAGGACGCCGATATTCCGTGCCGCCTCAGCGATCGACCGCCCATCATCCAACACCAACGCCACCGCGTTAGCTTTATACTCCGCCGTGAAATGCCTCCGCGTAGATCCCATAATCAGCTCCCCTTCACCCTATCGGGAACCGCAAACCTCACCAGTGTCCACCAAACCGGGAACGGTCCAGAGGTCCTCAAACTGTGCCGGCTCCGCTACGCCGGCTACGCCAACCAGTGGGGATTCGCGATCTACCGGGCCAGCCACGACGGCTACGAAGACTCATTCCTGCCCACCGGGGTCATGAGCGGCCCAGCAGAAGACGCCCTCGACACCGCCTGCGGCCTCTACCTCAACGACCCCACAGCCTGGATCTGAACCCCCCGACGAACTAACGAAGATGCCCACTAGTCGCCGCCCGGTGGCTGAAGAAGGGACGCGTCGCCTGACCGCGCGAGCACCCGCCTCCATGCCGACCCACGCGATGCTGGCGGGTGACCCGATCGCGGACCCATCTATCGGCGGCCGCCGACGCCGAGGGCGTGACTTCACCCACATGCCGATGTCGTGACATCACTCACATGCCCAGAGTCGGACATCGGCCTCGATAGGCGTCACCTCACCGACATGTCGAGAGTCTTGAGCGAGCATACCCATGATGGGCTCGATGTCGTCACGAACTGGCTAGTGCGCCTTGTCGCCGAGCGGGACCACGCTACCCCCACGAGTTCACCGTTGTCCATCCCTGTTTGGTCCCCGCCGACTACCCGGAGAGATGAGTAGCCTGACTTCTAGGCAGTAACACCCCCTCAAGGGCACTGAGGGGCCAGGGCCTTGAACGCAGTCTAGTTGTCGGGGGTGAAATGCTTTCCGTTGAGTATTTGGAGCACGAAATCGGCCTGAGCGCGAATGAGATGATCAAGGTACTACAATCTGCCGACTCGACGAGAATCCAGCAGGCTATTGGCGCCAAGCTCGATTCAGATTCAGCCAAAGCCATTCATGAGAAGATACGTGCCTATGGACTCGAGCGGGAGGACAACGACTACCTGATCAGCGAATTGTCCCCGGGCGTATTTGACTCCGATTTCAACTACGCCACTGGGCATAGCGGAGTTGGGGGCGCCCCACCCCGAGGAGGCGCCTCGATCCAGCACATTCGACATACACTCCTCTATGCTCATCGCATTTACATGAGTGACCCGCTCGAAAGTTGCCTGTGGAACTTCTACGAACCATATGGAGACTTTCGCCTCTTGGTTCTGCTCCAGTCCCTGATCGAGTGGGAATTCATCCGCCCGCTGGTCAAGAAGGGGGTTATCAGGCTGCGATATGGTTGGAGTGGTGACGGGCTCGTCGTGCGCGACTTCGTCGATGAAGCCTTCGCTGACCCGGTCTTTCTCACACAACTGCTGGAGATTGGTGCTTGGCGCTCGCGACCGGAGCACCCCGTTAGCGCGGCCATGTATCGAGCCGCAAGAGAGCGCGATGACGTACGTGAGATGCTGCAGTTAGCTTGGTGGGATGACTCTTTCTGCGCCCCCAGTTGGGATGACGATCTGGTGCGGGCCATCCGGAGCGCGCAGCAGCCTGGGGCGGACTTGTGGCTCCCGTCTTGGAGACACGCGAAGATCCTCCAAGCTTTGGCCGGACGGGGGTCCGGGTTAACCGCCCCGACAGTCGGCGACGTTGAGTTGTTGTCGACGCTAGTCGAGATGGAAGTTCCGTCCATCACCAGGGCCCCGGAAAGGTCGGTTGATGGGCCTGTGACTTGGGAGAACGTGGGGGTGTGACCGGCGTGGCGTGTGGGACGGGTGTGGCCTGTGGGGCTGGGATGGGAGTTGCCATACAACCTTCCCCGACCCAGGACCACACCCGCCGATGCCATCTTCCCCGACAGTCGGCGCGAGCAGGATCGAACGCGCCGGTGACCTGATGACCGCCTTGAACCATGTTCCCGATCCCCGAGACCCACGCGGGGTCCGCTACCCGCTGGCCGGGATGCTCGCCGTCGCAGTGTGTGCGGTGCTCGCCGGAGCGCGCTCGTTCGCAGCGATCGGGGACTGGGCGCTGGATCTCGACGCTGGGCACCTGGACCGGCTCGACTTGGAACGCGCGCCGGTGGAGTCCACACTGCGCAAACTGTTCGCCCGGATCGACGCGGCCGCTCTGGATGCTGCGCTGGCGGTGTTCGCCTGGTGCCGGGTCCGCCACATCGCAGGCCGTCGGGTTGTCGCGATCGACGGCAAGACGGTGCGGGGTGCACGCTCCAAAGCGGGCAGCGCACCGCATCTGATTGCCGCACTCGACCACGCCACAGGCGTCGTGCTCGGCCAGCACGCGGTCGAGGCGAAGAGCAATGAGATCCCTGCGGTGCGGGATCTGCTCGCCGGCTTTGACCCGGCTGACTTGGCCGGATGCGTGATCACAGCCGATGCGATGCACACCCAAGACGACACCGCCAAGGCCATCATCGCTGCCGGCGCGGACTATGTGTTCACCGTCAAGGCCAACCGCCCCACCCTGCTGGCAGCGCTCAAAGCGCTGCCCTGGAACAAGGTGCCCGTCGGATCGACCTCGACCCAGCACGGCCACGGCAGGCGCGCCACGCGAACCATCAAGGTCATTGAGACGCCCACCCTGCCCGGCTGGCCGGAGTTCACCGGCGCGGCCCAGGTCGCCCAGCTACGCCGCACAGTCACCAAGAACGGGAAGAAGACCGTCGAGGTGGTGTACCTGATCACCTCCGCCGACCATCACGACGCGCCACCGGCGACCCTGGCCGCCTGGGTCCAAGGGCACTGGTCGATCGAGAACGCCCTGCACTGGGTCCGCGACGTCACCTACGACGAAGACCGCTCCCACGTCCGCACCGGCCACGCCGCCCATGTCATGGCCAGCCTGCGCAACACCGCGATCTCGATCCTGCGACTCACCGGCTGGGACAACATCGCCACCGCCCTACGCCACCACGCCCGCAACCCCGAAAGAGCCATCACATGCGCCCTCACAAGCTGAAACAAGACCTTTCCGGGGCCCTGCGTCCATCACTAACCTAGACGCGAGGACACTGGCTGCCATTCGCATGGATTCGGAGGTTTTCGAGGAATGGCGTACTGAACTGAAGGCAGCGCTCAGCTATCTCAACGATCATGACTCTGCTGATTCAGCCAAAGAAGCCGTTAAGTCATCAATGCGTGCAGTAGCTGATCGGGTCCGGATCAAGTTGCGGCGAGAGCGCACTTCGATCCTGGCCGGGGGGCTCCGCGCTTTCGCAACGGGCTTCGCTGCCTTTGGTGCAACGGGGCTGTTTGTCGGAACGGATTCATGGGTTCCGACTTTGGCTGGATCGATTCTAACTGGAGTTGCTGACTCCGTATGGCAGACTGGTGAAGGAGTAACCCGGAGACGTTCGATCGAAGCCGTCGGAAAGCACGCGCTAATACTGAGCGAGCAGGCGGCTTAATCCATCGGAGCCGACTGACGGTCTAGCCTGAGGCTAGTTATCGTGCGGAGGGTAAATCCGGGCCACTCCCAGGCCGCGGCCAATTTTTTTGCAGATGCAGCATGAACAGCCGTACGACATTCGAACGAGTCCCCACATTTCAGGAGCGACCAGTGGCCAAACTCGCTGACGCATTAAGTGAACACTTGCTGGGTCGCGGCGTAGAGACCACCGAGCTGCTGTATACAGAGCGGGCGCCCTCGTTCCGAGGGAGCAGCGTTTCGGCTGCTGCGAGTGAAGTTACGGCAAGTGCAAGGCGCCGCCACCTCGACGAGGGATACGGATTCTGGGAACATGTCGTCGCCGAGGCCGCCGGGTTGGACACTGCTACCTGCTACCCGACAGGCGCTCTTTGCCGGCGCCATTCGGCACAACGCCGTGCCCGAGCGAAGCGAGCGCCTATCAGTCACCCAGCTCCGCCAACGACTCTTGAGAGGCACTTGGGAAGGGCTGTCCGGGCGTCGACTCGTTAGCTTGAGTTCGCGCGTCTGGACAGAGAAAGGCGCCTTGCGTCACCTCGTAATGATGGACTTCGGAATCCCAGCGTCGGGTGCACGTTCCAAAGAGGCAGTTGCCGCGGCCCAGGAGGTTCTAGGGCTCCACGGGTTGCTCGTCCTTTCGGGCAACTCATACCACCTGTACGGAGACCGCCTCGTCGAATGGCCCGATCTCGTCCAAGTCCTCGCCCGGTGTAGCTTGCTCAGTCAAGTCCGGTCATCGACGCCCGATGGGTGGCCCACCAGATCGTCGATGGCCGAGCGGCACTTCGCTTGTCCACAAGTCTTGAGCGACAGGAGATATCTCCGGTACCCGCGGGTCCAGTCGAGTAGAAACGCAGGCTGAGAGTGTTGCATCGGGCACTATGTCGCAAGACAAGAGCCCGGGGTCCTTATGCCAGGGCAAAGAGGCGGTGTCCAGCAGGTCCCAGAACTGCACGACGCGAGAGTTCAAGGACCAGCATCATCCGCTGGTCCTCATGACGCATTGGCATGGGCTTGGCCTCGGCGATCAATGGCCGGTGCCGTTTCCCGGAAACAAGAGGGCCTTTGGGCTCCGAATCGTGAACGGGCGTGTCACCGCCAAGATCCACGAATCACCCCGAATCTGAGACGCTCGAGAGACGCGGTGCCACGTTTGGGGCTACGGCGTACCGAAAGTGCGATGTGACCTGCCGCGGGGATGCCTGGACTCGCTGGCCCTTCGCAACCTTGCTTCACCATGCGCGCTGATGTCCGCGTCGGTGGAAGTGCAGTGGAGAGGTCTTAGCACCATGCCGATCGGTCACTGTCAGGGCTTCTGTCGGTCGTCGGTCTTCTTTCGGGGAGCATTCGCAGGCGGTTTCGGCGGGACGGGGTGATTTCTCCACTCCGACTCGCGGAATGGACTCGGCCTCGTTGGCGCCGGGGATGGCGGAGGAAGGGCGGGCTTGGGGTTCTCGGGCATTAGACTCCAATTAGTCGGGCGGTGAGGATCACGATAGTGAGAGCGAACATGAAGAGGCAGACCATGTGCAGGTGCGTCAGTCGATCCAGCTGCTTCTTATTTGCTTCGTAGGCATCCTCGTAGTGAAGCGCGAGATTGCGGGCCGCTGTGTCGGGCAGGTCGCCTTCGTCGGCCCAGACGATCAGGTCGACTGGTCGGACTCCTGGGGTGACTTTTCTCGGCCAAGCTCCGACAACCACGCAGATCGCGAGAATGCCGAACGCGACTGCTGCTGCGATGAGAAGCTTTTGCTGATTCGCGCCCATCGGTTGCCCCGTTGCGATGACGAGCACTGAGAATGTGACGCCGCCCGATGCGAGGAGCCCAGTCATCGTGGTCCGGACGCGTGTCATTTGAGTCGCCTGTTCGTCGAAACCGCGACGCGCCTCAGTGAGTGCGAGGTCGTACCTGCTGCTGGAGACATCGTTGCTTGGCGCGGTCGCAGCGGTCAGGGTCGCGACCGCTGGTGGAGAGGACCGTCTTCTTGAGAAGCGCACCAGAGCGGACCTCCTCCCCTTTGGCGCCAAGCCTAGCGACTCCCACAGACAGATCCCGGCGGCAGACGCGATGTGCTCAGTCCGTTAGTCTGGTCTGACGCCAAGACGCGCGGTTGACTCAAGGGCAATCACCCAGTTGGTTCGGCGCGGACGTCAGGGAACAGTCCAGGGGGTGGCGCGGTGTAGGGGAGGTGGCCGTTGACGGTGGCGGTATCTCTTGAGCTGGCGAAGGGTCCGGTGGGGCTCATGAGGACGCTGAGGTGGTAGTCGGCGTGGTCGCGGAGCCAGGTGCTGATGCCGGTGGCGGGGTCAAGGCGGGCTTGTTCCCAGGATCGCCACATGGCTTCGAGGCGGATGACGGCTTCGGCGGATTCCCACCAGCGGGCTGACCAGCGGTACTCGGCTCGTCCGGCTTCGCCGACGGTGCGGCGGAAGACCGGGCAGACAAATTCGCGGACGAATTCGTCGGTGCTGCCGAAGTACAGCTCTGGGGGCGGTTCCGTCTCCGGGGTCGCGTCATTGTCGGCTTCGTCCACCGCTTCAGAAGTCTCCGATTGCGGGGTCGTGGGATGGTCTGTAGGCCACTCAGGGTCGGTGGTCCAGTCGGGGATGCCGGTCATGTTGAGGTCTCCTGTAGTTGGGTGTCTCGGCTGGGGTCGTGGGCGTCGACGGATGCCCGGATTGCGGCCGCGTCAGGGCTGGTCATCCAAGGTTGGGTGGCGATGAGAGTGGGTCGGGCGCCAGACGCGAACACCACAGCTCTGCCGGGTGGCATGGCTGCGAGGTCGGCCGGGTCGAGGATGCGTTGTCTGTTGAGTTGTTGGGTGATGTTGCGGTGACCTTTGCCGACGGACACGGAGCGGGTGGTCTTGTCGTAGTCGCCGATCATGGTGGCGAGGGTGTCGAGGAAGTCGCGTTCTTTGACGCCGCCGCCGTAGATGGCGATGTTGGCTGCTGACCAGAGTTTGCGCATGCCGGATTCTCCCCAGACGTCGACGCCTTGGGACCAGGATTGGAGGATGGTCATCAGGATGATGCCGCGGGATCCGAAGTGGGAGTACAGCGCCGGTAGGTCGGTCCAGCGGCACACGTTGGCGGCTTCATCCAGGACACCGAGTAAGGGTGTGGGGAGCCGGCCGCCGGTGCTTTGGGCGGCGAGGGTTTCAGCGGCTTCGGCGATGGCGGCGGTGAGCGCGGTGACGAGAGAGGCCCGGCGGCTGAGGTGCCATCCTTGGGACAGGCTGTACGACGCCAGCGAGTTGGTCGGCGCGAGTTCTTAGTCTGATTAATCGGGCAGGCGCTCGATTTAATCGGGCAGACGCTCGATGATCGCGGCAACCGTCGTGTAGTCGATCACGAGCGTCCCACCGACCGCGTCTATCGCCTCTCCCAGCCCCCGGAGAAGCACGTCGAGCTTGTCCTTCGGAAGGCGGTTGATGCCGCCGGCGGTCGAGGTCTGCTCAAGCCAGGCGTCGCGTCCGACCGTCGACTGCCAGTCGAAGGTCAGGCGCTCCACCGCCCCGAAGGC
Organism: Brooklawnia propionicigenes; assembly: GCF_030297015.1. NCBI lineage: Bacteria > Bacillati > Actinomycetota > Actinomycetes > Propionibacteriales > Propionibacteriaceae > Brooklawnia > Brooklawnia propionicigenes. Next base: position 2,294,891 of record NZ_AP028056.1, read on the forward strand.
GCCGGTCGCGCGCAGGCCGTCGGCTGTCTGGTCGATGATCGATCCGTAGGGATCGGCTTGCGGCGAGGCGGTCCAGGGGTTGAAGGGGAGTCCCGTATCGAGCGACTCGAAGACCTTCGCGAACTCGGCAGCGACCTCCGGCGACGGAATGGCTGCGTTCCAGAAGACCGCGAGTCGACCGCCGGGGTGCAGCACGATGGCGGCCTTCGCGGCGCCGGTGATCGGATCGACCCAATGCCAGGTCTGCCCGGCGATCACGCCGTCGAACGTCCGCCCTGCTGGATCCCAATCCTCGAATCGGCCGGCCTCGACCTCGAAACCCTTCTTGCGTGCGAGTGCGGCCATCTTCGGATCGGGTTCGACGCCGAGCACCGCGAACCCGCGGTCTCGGAAGGGCTCGGCCGAGATTCCGGTGCCGATCCCGAGATCGAGGAGCGTGTGGCCGGGTAGCCGCTCGGCGATGGCGTCGATGAGTGCGGCCGGGTACCGAGGTCGTGCGCGGTCGTACTTCTCCGCAATCGACCCGAACGCTTGGGCGATCTCGGGGTGACGGTGCGCGGCGTCATCCGCCGGAGGTGTCGGCGAGGCTGGAGTGACCATATGCCCACTGTAGGTGGGGCGGCATTTGGTCGCCGAGCAGCGGGTCGGCCGCATGTTTGCCGACCGACGCGTCCGATCGCCGATGAGTCGTCCCGGATGGACTCCGTGCGCTGGCTGGGGCGTAACCGACTCCCGCCGCATTGGTCACGCCGGGGGCTCCGACCAGTCGGCTAGCCGGTCGGGCAGGAGAAGGGGCGGCACAAGGGATCGGGCGCCCTCGTCCTGCTCGCTTCCTCGCGCGCCATGGTGGCGATTTGTCACGTAATGTAACGTATCGACATTGTCAGCGACGTCTCATATTGTTATCCACAACACGATTGCACAGTGGCAAGTGTTTGTGGTCGCCGTCTATTTGCTGTCCGGTCCTGTTTTTCAATCGAATTGGTTTAGCTCTTAATTGTCGGCTTTTAAATCATAATTGGGGGTGTTTCATGAAAGCCTACGCAATGACGCGGATCGGCCATACTGGCTGGGTTGACAAGCCTCGGCCCACATGTGGCCCGTTGGACGCCATCTGTCGTCCGATTGCCCTCGCCCCATGCACCTCGGACATTCACACTGTCTGGTCGGGGTCGATCGGCGAGCGCTTCGATCTGGTTCTGGGGCATGAGGCGGTGGGCGAGGTGGTCGAGGTGGGCGCGCTCGTCCGCGATTTCAAGCCGGGTGACCGGGTGCTGGTGGCTGCCGTCACGCCCGACTGGAGCTCACGGGAGGCGCAGGCGGGATTCGCGATGCACTCCGGCGGTCTGCTGGGCGGCTGGAAGTTTTCGAACTCCAAGGATGGAGTTTTCGCGGAGTTCTTCCACGTCAACGATGCGGACGGGAACCTCGCCCTGTTGCCCGCCGGAATGGACCTCGCCGCCGCCTGCATGCTGTCGGACATGGTGTCGACCGGGCTCTATGGCGTGGAGCTGGCCGGGGTGGAGTTTGGCGATACCGTAGCCGTCGTGGGAATCGGTCCGGTCGGGCTGATGAGCGTGGCGGGCGCCGCGATTCACGGGGCGTCCGAGATCTACGCGGTGGGTTCGCGCCCGAACTGCGTTGCGCTGGCCAGGGAATACGGCGCGACGCAGATCATCGATTATCATGTGGGCGACATTGCCGACCAAATTCTTGCACTGAGCGGCGGAGTTGATCGAGTGATTGTTGCCGGCGGTGACGCTAAGACCTTCGTGCAGGCCGTGCAAATGGTTAAGCCCGGCGGATGCATCGGCAATGTCAATTACCTGGACGAGGGCGATCACGTGATATTTCCGCGCCTCGAATGGGGTTGTGGCATGGGCAATAAATCGGTGCACGGCGGGTTGATGCCAGGGGGTCGGCTCCGCATGGAGAAGCTGGCCTCACTGGTGGTCACGGGCAGGCTCGATCCCGCGAGGCTGGTGACTCATCGGTTCACCGGCATCGAGGGCGTCGAGCAGGCGGTGATGCTGATGAAGGACAAGCCTTCCGATCTGATCAAGCCACTGGTGCTGCTGGACGACGCCGCGCCGGCACCGGTCGAGGTCTAGGTTCGTACTGCCAGCCGCTGCATGAGGTCGACGAACGTGGCCGGTTTCTCGACGTGGAATCCATGACCGGTGGCCACGCGTTCGAGATGGCAGTCCCGCATGAGAGCACAGGCCCGAGCGGCATCCTCGTCGGTCATGGCCCCCTCGAGGATGCCGGCTTCGGTGATTCGCCAGTTCGCATGCACGAGGATCGCGGGCTGGCGGACACGGCTCAGCGTTGTGGCCTGGTCGAAACCCTGCTGCCAGCTGAAGGTGTAGAAGGCGTCGGCGAACGCGGGATCGAACTGGTTCAGGTGGGCGAATACCTCGTTCGTTCTCGGTGGCGCGAACCAGAGACTCAGTGCGCGATCCGGATGGGAGCGGCGGTAGTTCTTCGCGTAGGAGACGATTCGGTCGCGGCTGCGACCGAAGTACCCGATCCAGGCGTTGTGCTCCAGATACCAGCTCGTGAAGTCGTGCTCGACCTCCTGGTGGACGAACTCGTGTGCCGGCGTCGCTAGGTCGACATAGTTGAACGTGCGGGGCGCGCGGTCGGGGTCGGTGGAGAAGAACGGCGGATCCTCGAACAGCAAGGCCTGCGCCAACTCGGGGAATTCGGCGGCGAGTTGTGCCGCGATGAGCCCGCCGGAGGAGTGCCCGGAGACGATCGCAGGCTGCCCGATGACCTGGCGGGCGAATTCGGCGACCTCCGCGGTGAGCGTGTGCACGTCGTATCCGGTGGGCGTGCGAGACGACGCACCGTGGCCGGGCAGGTCGATCGCGAACACATGAAAGTCCCGCGCGAGGCCGGGCAGGACGCGGTTGTAGGTCTGCCATGCCGAGGTCTGCGCATGCAACAGCAGGACGGGCGGCCCATTGTCAGGTCCCTCCGCGTAGGCCAGGTTGATGCCGCTGTGCAGGGTGTGCGACCGCTGCACGTATCCGGCGGCGTGCACCCGCGCGGCGTCGCGTCGCGCGTAGCTCGTGTTGTTCCACGCGTACCAGCCAAACGCTCCACCGGCGGCAAGGGTGACAGCCGCCGCGGTCGAGATCGCAACCCTCATCTGATCCACCTTCCGTCGACAGCCCGGCCGGGCCATACCTCAGTGATACAGCTTCTTCAGTGCCACAGTTTCTTCAGGGCCACAGTCCTTTCAGTGCCACGGTCGTCGAGGATGAGAGATGAGCACTGACGGACGCAATGAGAAATGACGGACGCGGGGCCGCCGAACCCGACCCTATTGCAGCAGCTTCTCCATCCTGAAATTCGTGAGGAGAACTCCATCCCTGACTGGATGCTGAACCTTCACCAGCCGAAAACCGCACCTTTCGAACAATGGCCGAGCCGTAATGCTCACATCGGACTGGAGACCCGGAGTTCGGGCTTCGCGAGCCTGCTGCTCAGCCTCAGCAAGAAGCCGTCGCCCGATGCCGATCCCCCGATGGTCAGGGGAGACGAACATCATGGCTATGTATCCATCTGGGGCAACATCCGAGAACCCCGCTACTTCGCCGTTGACCGTCGCGACGAAGCTGTTCCTGCTGCTCATGGCCAGATGCCAGCTCGCGGGGTCCGTCTGCCCCGACCTGACCCAAGCCTCGATCTGCTCCGACGTGTAGTCAGCCCCAGCGGTCTGCGTTATGGCGGCAACAAGGATGGCCAGCGTGGCAGCGGCGTCGAGTCTTTCGTAACGGCGGATCTGAATGCGCGGCGGGGCAGGGGACATGCGTCCAATTGTTGTTGACACCGCAAGACTGTTGCGTAGTTACGGTCGCGCCGCACAGGATGGACGCATGACGGATAACCCTTGGGATGGCAGTGACTCCGACACCGCGGGGCACGACCCAGGAGCGTGGCCAGAGATCGCGCCGGTCGACTTCTGGGAGGAACGCTATGCCGGCGCCGACCAAGTCTGGTCCGGCAAGGTCAATCAGGTACTCGCCGATATCGCCGGCACGCTCGTCCCGGGCCGTGCCCTCGATCTGGGCTGCGGAGAGGGCGCCGATGTGATCTGGCTTGCGCAGCACGGCTGGCAGGCTACCGGTATCGACATCTCGGCCACCGCGATTCGCCACGCCACCGCGGCCGCCGAGGCGAGCGGCCTCGGACCCGACCGCGCCCGGTTTCTCGCCGCGGACCTCGCGACGGTACCCGCCGGCGCCTTTGACCTCGTATCCGTGAGCTTCCTGCACTCGCCCGTGGACCTGCCTCGCGAGAGCATCCTCCGCCAAGCCGCCGAACGCGTCGCGGCCAGCGGATACCTATTGATCACCTCACATGCGGCGGCGCCACATTGGTCCGACGCGCCCCACGGACACGAGCATCGCTTCCTCAGCCCACGAGAAGAAGTCGAGCAACTTCAGCTCGACCACGACGTCTGGGATGTCTTGCTTGCCGAGGTCCGTTCCCGGCAGGCCACCGCACCTGACGGTCAACCCGCGACCCTCGACGATGTGGTCGTGCTGATCCGCCGCCACTGACGCTCAACGGTCTCACCGAAATGGCTGCCGAATCGAGCGCTGAGATCGTCTTCGCGAGCACCTAATCGGTGTCGTCCCGCGTCAGCGTCCCCGCGCGACGTCGCTGAGATCGCGGCGGGGGCTGGGGTTCGCGGCGCGTTCGGGGTAGCCGACACGAAACGCGAGCAGGCTCTGGCCAGCGGGGATGCCCGTGGCATGAGCCCAGCGCGCCGAGAACCGGTCGGGGTTGCCGAGGGCGGCGTCACGGGCGATCCGCTCGGTGACCTGGTTCATGTGCTGCAATCCGATGCCGGCCGCGGTCGCCGCCAGATGCGCGTGCTGAAGCAGCCGCCCGCCGGCCAGCCGCGCCCGGGGATCGTCGGTGTCTTCGACGCGGACGATGCCGTACGCCCGGGCGGTGGCGGTGTGGGTGGTGCGCGCGGCTTTGACCCAGAAGGCGTCGCCGCTCCGGCGGGATTGGGCGGGCAGAAGCTTCGCCATGAACAGGGTGAATCCGTCGAGGCCCTGGCAGTCCAGGGTCAGCCCGTCGCGGTGGCGATCGATCTCGGCCCGGTCGTTGCGGAACCAGGAGAACGCCTCGATCGACACCTCCTCGTCGTCCACGATCGCCTGGGTGGCCTCCACGTACAGGTCAGCGAGCTCGCTCAGCGCGGCCGGTTCGGTGATCCAGACGAGTTCGGCACCATCGGGCGCATCGTCGACCAGCGAATCGAGCATGTCCTGCCCGACGGCCCTTGCGGCGTAGGGCCCGCGATTGGAATGCCGGGTGGAGATCGCCTGCGCCAGTTTCTGCTCCCGCTCGGTGGCAGGCGCGCCCGCCGCGATCTCGATCCGCGCGATGTGGTCGGGATCGCCGTCCGGCCAGGGCGTGACCTCGGCATCGCGTCCCTCCGAGCGAGCCGCGAGGATGATGTTGTGAATCGCGCAGCCGTATCCGGCGATCCGCTCGCGCCCGTCCGAGTCGTTCACCGGCATGATGCGCCCCGGGTCCGCATACAGATCGATGCTGTCGCGGTCGACGACGAACGACCACGGCTGGATGTTGTGCGGGTTGGCCGCCAGCGTCCCGGCCGCGACGAGCCGCACCAGGCCGTCGGTGTCCTGCCTGCTGTGCCACAGTTCGTACGGCTCACCCTGTCCCTGGTTCCACACGCCGTTGATGCCCCCTCGGATACCGACGCCGGCCGCTCCGGCGATCACGAATGCGCCACCGCCGATCCCGGCCGCCTTCAACACCGCACGGCGGGAGATCCGCCGTTGTTGTCCCTGCGTCGCCTGCGGATCGACATCTGACCCATCCGGCACCGGCTGGTTGGTGGTCATGGCCGGTCTCCTTGTCGTCCGGGAGCCTCGCGTTGTCGCCTGGGAGCCTCGAGCGCACGTCGGCCCGCATCGGTGAGCAGCGGCTGCATCACGGCTCGGCCGTAACGGCGGGCATCGACCTGCTCGTCCTGAACCGCCTCGGCAAACGGGTACGCCGTCTCGGATATCAGCCACAGCAGGCTCACCATGTCCCGCACCGTGGTCGGCGGCTCGGGCGCCCGCAGCAGATCCGCGTCGACGAGCTGCTCCACGAGGACGACGAACTCGTCGCGGCGCGCGGTATACGCGTCGCGGAAGGCTTCGGCGAGCACTGGATCGGAGTGCAGCAGCGGAAACAGATCGCGCAGGAAAAAGGCGTAGTCGGGATCGGGTTGCGGCAGCTCGGTGATCCGATGCCACAGCATCCGCAGGACCCCGGGCAGATCGTGGGTCTCGGTGTCCGGGATGCGCATCTGCTCGCTCCATTCCGCGAACAGCGCGCGCACGATCTCGGTCTTCGACGCGAACCAGTAGTACAGGTTGCCCGGGCTGATTCCGGCCTCCTCGGCGATCCGGTTCGTCGTGACCGGACCGATCCCGTGCTCGGCGAACAGGCGCCGGGCGGTCTGCAGGATCGCCTCACGACGAGGCGCCGCCCGCTGCGGCACACGAGCAGCACCCGAGGTCGGGGAAGCATCAACCATGGCCACAGCATAGCTCTAATAGAGTGAATCCTCTAACAACTCCGTGTCTTGTCCGCCGAGGGCACGACCGAGATCGCGAGATGCCAATGGCGGCCGGATGTGAACGCAGACTCCTGCCCCAGCGCGCCTATGGCTGGACCGACGCCGCTGCTCGCAATTGCCCCAGCAGCTCGTCCACTCCGGCCGTCCAGGGCGTCCCGTGACCGGGCAGCACCCAGCTCGCGCGAATGCCGTCGAGCCGGGTGAGAGAGTCCAACGCCTGCCGCGGCTCATCGGTGAAGGGCGCCGGCTGCGGCCCCCGCCGCCCGGTGAGCACATGCCGCGTGGTCAACGCGTCACCCACGAACAAGGCGTCAACGGCCGGGACATGGATCGCGATGCTGCCCGGCGAGTGGCCGGGCATGGCGATGATGCGGGGATTGCCCGGCAGGTCCAGCACCTGATCGTCGTGCACCTCGACCACGTCGGTGAGGTGGGTCGTCCGGCCCCCTCCCTTGCGCAGGGCATATCCGAAGAACCCCAGCGTCGCGCGCAGCCTCATCGGGGGTCGCGGGGTTGCCGGAGGCTTCTCGCCGCAGGCGCGCGCCGCGTCGGCTGTGTGGACGAAGACCGGCACGCCGTGGTCACGCCGCAATCTCTCCGCGAAGCCGATGTGGTCGCTGTCGCCGTGCGTGAGAATCAGTCCGCGGACGTCGTCCAGCGACCGGCCCATGGCCGCGAGCTCGGCGAGCAGTTCTCGCCAATGACCCGGAAGGCCCGCGTCCACGACAGTGACGCCCGCATCCGTCTCGACCAGATAGGCAGCGACGATGTCGTTGCCGATCCGGTGCAGTCCAGGTCCAAGTTTCATGGTCGCCCTCCCTTTGGTCGTGTGGTGTCAGGTCTGCGCTCTCGCTATGATGGCTACGATACATAGCCAACATAGCTACGGTCAATAGCTATACGGACGATAGCCCGCCAAAGGAGACTCATGCCGACCCCAGCGCGCACCTCGCTCGACGACATCGTCCAAGCCGGCCGCGACATCCTGGCCTCCGACGGACTTCCCGCGTTGACGATGCAGGCCGTCGCCGACCGGGTGGGCGTGCGGGCCCCCTCCCTGTACAAGAGGGTGCGCAGCCGCGACGACCTCGTCCGCCTCATCGCCACGACCGTCGCCCACGAACTCGGCGATCAGCTCGATGCCCTGGTGAGCCGAGCTGGCGCAACATCGGACGCGCAGGCCCAGCTCACCGAACTCGCCCACGCAGTACGCGCCTTCGCGCGCGCCCGACCCGACGAGTACCGGCTCATCTTTGCTCCGACCTGCGAGGCGACCAGACCGGAGCCCGAAGCACTCACCCACTCGGTCGGGCCTCTGCTGCGGATCACAACGGAACTCGCGGGACCCGACAGCGCACTCGACGCGGCCCGCACCGTCACCGCATGGGCGACCGGGTTCATCGGCATGGAGCTCGCCGGGGCCTTCCGCCTCGGCGGTGACATTGATCGCGCCTACGAGTTCGGGATCACCCGGCTGGCAGCGGCGCTGGCGAGCGTCCCCGGCACGCCATCGAATCAGGCGATGCATCGTGACCCGCACGATGGTCCGGACCACGATTGAATAGTCGTCAGTCTGAGCCGGACGGCGGCTAGTGTCGATCTACCCAGGCCTATGGGACGAGGGGTTTCCACCACAGTCGGAGGAGCGCCATGCTGAACCAAGTCGCTGAGGGCATTCTCGTGCACGAGAGCGCGACCATCCAGAGCAACGCTGTCGTTGTGCAAGGGCAAGCCGGCGTGTTGCTCATCGATCCCGGAATCACGAACGCGGAATTGGTCACCATCGCGGACGATCTCGGCGCGCTGGGCGGGCCGGTCGTGGCGGCGTTTTCCACGCATCCGCATTGGGATCATCTGCTTTGGCACCCCAAGTTCGGCGACGCGCCGCGTTACGGCACGGCGCGCGCGGCGGCCGTGGTCAAAGCCTTCTTGTCTAATCCGAACTGGAGGGACGACGTCGCCGAGGAGTTGCCGCCGGAGGCAGCCGAAGACATCCCGCTCGACCTGCTCGGCCACATTGCCGGTCTGCCCGCCGGAGCCACGCGCCTGCTCTGGGACGGCCCCGAGGCCAGGATCATCGAGCATCAGGCGCACGCCCCTGGCCATGCGGCGCTGCTGATCGAGGATCGCGGGGTTCTGGTGGCCGGCGACATGCTGTCCGATGTCCTGATCCCGATGCTCGACCTGAGCACGGCCGATCCGATCGGGGACTACCTGGCCGCGCTGCGGCTGCTCGATGCGGTGGCGGACGAGGTCGACGTCCTCGTCCCCGGTCACGGGTCGGTCGGCGACGCCGATCAGGTGCGCGCGCGAATCGACCAGGACCGGGCGTACCTGCAGGCCTTGCGTGACGGCTTTGATCCGGACGATCCGCGGATCGGCCCCTCGGCCAAGCCCGGCTGGGAATGGGTCAGCGACGTGCACGCAGGTCAACTGCACGGCCTGCGCGCGAGGCGCGGTGAATGAGCCCGCGTCGCGAAAGTTGCGTCAGGTCGCGGATGGAGGTTAGGCTGCCCCCATGATCACGATGCGCTTTGCAACCATGTGCTGTTGCCGTGCGTCGATGGCATGTCCGGCCTGCTGACTGTTCCTTCCGAACGTTCGCACCCCAAGGCGATGCTTTGTGAGCATTCGTCATGGGCGCTTCCACCCCGACATCTCAATCGTGATCCTTCACCATTGATTGCGCGCCCGTTGGTGCATGCAGACATCACATCGCCTCGACCCAGGTAGCAAACCTGCTAGTCATTGCGCATCTCATCCACAACCGCACAACCAGCTACAACCGCAACCATTTACACAACCGCACAATCATTTACACAACCGCACAGTAGAAAGAAGGCAAGGCAAATGGCGTACTTCGAAGACGCGACCCAGCTCATCGGCCGCACACCCCTCGTCAAGATCAACCGGCTCTACGGCGATTCCGACGCCACGGTGCTCGGCAAGCTCGAGTTCTACAACCCCGCCAACTCGGTCAAGGACCGCATCGGCGTGGCCATCGTCGATGCAGCCGAGGCCGACGGCTCCCTGAAGCCGGGCGGGACCATCGTCGAGGGCACGTCGGGCAACACCGGCATCGCGCTCGCCTGGGTGGGCGCCGCCCGCGGCTACAAGGTGATCATCACCTTGCCGGAGAGCTTCTCGAAGGAGCGCCGCGCTCTGCTGCGCGCCTTCGGCGCCGAACTGGTGCTGACCCCGGCCGCCGAGGGTGTTCCCGGTGCCAACAAGCGCGCCGAGGAAATCGCCGCGAACACTCCGGGTGCCATCCTGGCTCGCCAGTTCGACAACCCGGCCAACGTCGAGATCCACCGCAAGACGACGGCCGAGGAGATCTGGGCCGACACTGACGGCCGGGTCGACATCGTCGTGTCCGGTGTGGGTACCGGTGGCACCGTCAGCGGTGTGGGCGAGGTGCTCAAGAAGTACAAGCCCGAGGTCAAGATCTACGCCGTGGAGGCAGCCGAGTCCCCGGTGCTGTCGGGTGGCCAGAAGGGCGTCCACAAGATCCAGGGCATCAGCCCCGGCTTCGTTCCCTCGATCTTCGACCGCGACGTCATCGACGGCATTATCCAGGTGACGTCGGAGGATGCGCTGGCCTGGGCTCGCCGCTCGGCCAAGGAGGAGGGCCTGCTGGTGGGCATCTCGTCCGGTGCCGCCCTGCGCGCTGCAGCCGATCTGGCGGCCGATCCCGCCAATGCCGGCAAGACGATCGTGGTGATCGTCCCTGACTGGGGCGAGCGCTACCTGTCCACTCCGCTGTACTCCGACCTGCTCGACTGAACGGCACGTCGCTGATCGATCGGCCGCCCCGGCCGGCGCCTGGCCCCCCATCGGTACTCCAGGCGTCCCGGGACGGCCGATCGTTTTTGTCGTGATCGGCCGACGATTCTGTCTACCCTGGTGACAGGCTCGTTCCTCGAAGTGCTTGTCGGAAGGACGATCATGACACCGATGACGGTCGCTGGCCCGAGAACCCGCCCAATACGCCGGCGCTCCACCGCGCGGCGTGCCCGCGATCTCCTGGTCACCGCGGTGGCCGCTGTCCTGCTGGCCTCCTGCACCGTCGAACCCGACCCCGGTATAGGCACAGCGGCGACGGACGCCACAGGCACAGCGGCCCCGGGCACCACAGGATCGGTGAGCGGCGCGGTGGAGATCATCTCGACCGGTCTTGCTGCGCCCTGGTCGATCGCCTTCCTGGACGACACGCCCCTGGTCAGCGAGCGCGACAGCGGCCGCGTCCTCGAACTCGATGGCGAGGGGAACGGCCGCGAAATCGCCACCATCGCCGGCGTCGTGGCGCGTGGTGAAGGCGGGCTGCTGGGGATCGCCGTGCACGACGGTTACCTGTATGCGTACTTCACCGCGAGCGGTGAGAACCGGGTCGAGCGCTTCGAGCTCATCGGCGAGCCCGGCTCGCTGAGCCTGGGTGAGGCCGAGACCATCCTGGATGGGCTGCCTGCCGCAGGCGTCCACAATGGTGGCCGCATCGCGTTGGGCCCGGACGGCATGTTGTATGTCACCGCGGGTGACGCCAATGATCGAGCCAGCGCCCAGAGCCTCGACGCGCTGTCCGGGAAGATCTTGCGGCTGACCCCGAGCGGGGACGTGCCCGACGACAACCCGTTCGCCGGATCACCGGTCTACAGCTACGGCCACCGCAATCCGCAGGGGATCGCCTGGGATGCCGAGGGCACCCTGTACGCCAGCGAGTTCGGCCAAAACACCTGGGACGAACTCAACATCATCGAACCCGGGGGCAACTACGGCTGGCCGCAGGTCGAGGGCATCGCCGGACAGGAGGCGTTCATCGATCCGGTGCAGCAGTGGCGTCCCGCCGATGCCAGCCCCAGCGGTATCGCCATCGCAGGAGACACCCTGTATGTCGCCAACCTCCGTGGCCAGCGACTACGTGCAGTGCCCCTCGCCGATCCGAGCACCGCCACCGAACTCCTGGTCGGCGAGTACGGCCGTTTGCGCGATGCCGTGGCGGCACCCGACGGGTCGATCTGGGTACTCACGAACAACACCGATGGACGAGGCCGCCCCGCCGCAGACGACGATCGCATCCTCCGCCTCCCGGTGGCCTGAGGCCGAACCGTCGCCGCGGATCAATGTCCGGGCTGCCGAGGTTGCGGCCGGGAGCCCTGACGCTGGGCGCCGGCCGGGAGCACTGGTGGCACGCTGCGGAACCGGGCGATCGGAATAACCACGCGGTGATGGCGTGTTTCCTGTCTACGTATCTGCGGAACGGAGACTCAACATGGCGAGCATCACGATCATCGGTACCGGCAATATGTCCAAGGCACTTCAGACACTGTTCGAGCGCAGCCGCTCACAGGTCCAGGTCATCAACCACAAGGAGTCCACCAAGGCACCGGTCGAAGGCGACATCGTCGTCCTGGCAGTGCCGTATACGGCGCTGTTCGACATCGTGGCGAAGCTGGGTGATGAACTGAGCGACAAGGTCGTTGTCGACATCTGCAACCCGGTCGACGCGGCGAGCTTCACGCTGATCAGGCCGGAAGCGGGCAGTGCCGCAGCCGAGTATGCCGCAGCCCTGCCGGGTGCCCACGTCGTGAAGGCGTTCAACACGAACTTCGCGGCCACCCTGGCCAGCGGTTCTGTTGCGTCTGCTCCCATCTCGGTGCTCATCGCCGGTTACGACGCAGAAGCGAAGAAGGCGCTCAGCGACGTGGTGACCGCGTCCGGGGCTGCGGCATACGACGTAGGTGGCCTGGCGCGTGCTGCCGAACTCGAGGCGCTCGGCTTCCTCCAGATCGCGCTGGCCGCCTCCGGGCAGATCGGCTGGACGAATGGATTCGCGCTTTACCAGTAACCGATAGCCGGATTTCGGGCGAGCCGGCGGTCGTCAACCGGTCGAGCGTTCGGGTGGTACATCCCTCACTCGATCCGTTCAGCGAGGGCGCCGATCGTTCACGGCTCAGATCGTTGTCAGCGCCAGTGCATGCAGGCTGGACGAGAACGCTGTCGCGCCTCGTCCAGCCTGTCGCTAGGTTCAGTCTTCTTGTGGGCCGTGGCCGCCATGGCCGTGCGGGCCATGATGCTCGTGCGGGTCCTGCGACGCCGGGGGAGTGGGACGTCCACCACGGGGACCCCAGGGTCCGCGTCCGAACTCATCGTCTGGCGCCGAGCCGAACTCGGGGAAGGCGTCCGCGGGAAATCCCGGGAATCCGCCGCGTCCGCGGGGACCGCGACCGTGATGGCGCCGGAACTCCTGAAGCACCTGGACGCGCTCCTTGAAGTTGTCATCGGATTCCTGCTCCAGGCGCTCGATGATGCGGCCCAGGTAGTCGGCCAGCTGCGCGACCTCGTCATCGGTCAGGCACTCGAGGAACGTCAGGCGGGCGGCGGTGTCGGGATCGGTGTCCTGAGCGGCGTTGTGCCCGGCCTCGGTGAGCGTGACGGTGACGGCGCGGCGGTCGTCGGGCGACGGCTCGCGCTTGATGAGGCCCTGCGTCTCCAGCTTGCGGAGTAGTTCGGCCATCGACTGACGGGACATGCCCATCAGGTAGGTCAGCTCACGCTGAGTCATTTCGGGCTTCAGCTTGAGCACGGCCAGTACGCGACCCTGTCCGTTTCGCGGATCGCGCCAGGGCTCGCCGCCGGGGCCTCTGCGTTGCCTGCGGAACTGGAGAACGGCCACGTGCCGCAGCCGCTCGGCCGCCAGTCGGCGGGTGTCGGATTGTTCAGTCTGTTCTTGTTCGTTGATGTGGTCAGTCATTGTTGTTGTCCTTCTGGTTGTATGGCCCTCACCTTCTGTCAGGTACCTGACATCAATAGTGCGCGGCCCCGACCGATATGTCAAGTACCTGACAAACATCTTTTCTTCATTCGTGGGTCGACCTGTCTGCAGGGGCCGCGGATAGGTAGACCCAAGTACGCGGGTGGCGGTGCGACCGCGGGGGTGGGGGCGTGTGGGGGCGTGGGTGTGGGGCGTGCGGACGTGGATGCGGGGTGCGGGCACAATGGAGGGCGTGCAGATTCCGCAAGTCGACTGGGACACGACATCCACGGTCTCGGTGCTGACCACTCGGATCATGGGCCTGCCCGCCGCGGGGAAACGGGTGATGGTCGGGTTGGCCGGGGCTCCCGGCGCCGGGAAGTCGACGATCGCGGCGGCGCTGGCTTCGGCTCTGGAACGCGAACTGCCTGGTCAGGTGGCACTGGTGCCGATGGATGGTTTTCATCTGGCCCAATCGGTCATCGAGCGTGCCGGGCTCGCCGAGGTCAAGGGAGCACCCGAGACGTTTGACGCCTACGGTTATGTGGCGTTGCTGTCCAGACTGCAGCATGAGGCCGACCACACCATCTATGCACCCGAGTTCCGCCGCGAGATCGACGACGCGGTTGCCGGCGCGATCCCGGTGACCTCCGAGGTGCGGGTCGTCATCACCGAGGGCAACTACCTGCTGCTGGACGACGCCCCCTGGAACACGATCCGCGACCTGCTGGATGAGGTCTGGTATGTGACACTGCCGGACGAGTCCAGGATCGGCCGCCTCATCGAGCGCCACATGCAGTTCAAGGACTCCGAGGGCGCGGCTCGCCGCCGGGCGACCGTCTCCGATCAGCGCAATGCCGATCTGGTCGAGGCCCACACCGCGGGCGCGAGCCTGGTCATCCGCTACTGCTGATCAGGACCAGTGCCTGCTCATCAGGACTAGTGCGCTGATCAGGACCGGTGCCCGCTGATCAGGACTAATGCGCCAATGCCTGTGATCAGGGATAATGCCTGCTCGGCAGCACTAGCGGCGGTTCACGGACACCGGAAGAACGGCATCGGTGAAGTCTTCGATGCCATCCAGGATCGCCTCGAAACGCCACGAACTGACCAGATCGAAGCCGTGCTGGGCGCCGGGGAGCTCCGCATAGACCGGACGCGTCGGCGCCTCGGCGCGCAGCTTGGCGGCGAGTTCGCGGGAGTTCTCGACCGATGCATTGTTGTCCACCGTGCCATGGGTGAGGAAGAACGGCGGGGCCGACGAGGCGTCCATCACCAGCGGCGAGGACGGCAGCGCAGCGTTCCAGTCGTCGCCGTAGTACGGCCCGTAGTAGCCGTAGAGTCCGACGACTGCTGACACGGAGGTGTCCGCCGACTCGAATCCCGGCTGGTAGCGGGGGTCCTGCTGACTCAGCGCGGAGATCGAACTCATGTGCGCGCCGGCCGAACTTCCCGACATCACGACCCGGCGGCCATCCCCGCCGTAGTCGCCGGCATGCTCATGCAGCCAAGCCAGTGCCCGTTTGGCGTCCGCCATGTGATCGGGGAAGCCCGCCTGCGGTCGCAGCCGGTAGTTGGCGCTGACGCAGACCCAGCCGCGATCGGCGAATCGGTACAGCAGCCCCCGGGCCTCGTGATGCTTGCTGCCCAGGAAGTAGCCGCCACCGTGCAGGTAGAGCAGCGTCGGGCCTCCGGTGGGCCGGTCTTTGCGGTAGTAGACGTCCAACTGCTGCTTGCGGTGCGGCCCGTAGCTCACATTGCGCTCCCGCACCACCGACCGTGGCCGCACGGCGAACGGGAAGAGCGTGATCTGCCAGCCGCGCCGGGTGGCATGTTCATTGCTCGACCGTGCCGGCTCGATGCCGGCGTCGCGGAGTGCCGCCGCCACGATCGCCCGCGAAGTGCGGGCCCGCCATCCGAGTGCGAACAGGCCGGCAGCCACCAGCGCGGTCAGCGCGACAGCCACCGTGATGTCGGCTGGCGTCCCGAAATCGCCGCTCACAATGGAGATGCCAAGCCAGATGGCCAGCAGGAGGGCGCCGTAGTGGGGTATCTCGTTGATCACCATGCCGAGGATGTAAGTGATGTTGGCAAGCACGCGCGGGCGTTGCGGCGGCCACAGCGCGGCTGCAACGAAGATGCCAAGGCCGGCGATGGAGAAGTACAGTCCATAAGGCATGTCCGGCTCCTTTCCGGTGTCTATCCAGGCTAGCCCGGTGGGGGTGAGCGACCGATGGACGCAATAGCCCGGGGCGGATGCGCGAGATGTGCCTGTCCATCCATGTCATCGATGGCCAGTGAGCTACCGATGGACGGAATATCCCGCGACGGACCGGCCGTTGTCGGTCTGTGGAGCTGACTGCGTCCGGCATTGAACCGAAGGAGACGACGTGAACGCTGTGGTGCTGCTCACCGTCGGAACGCTGCTGCTCAGCCTCTATGCGCTGTGCCTGGTGCTGCTGAGGGCTCCCGTCTTCGGGACTGCTGTGTATCGTCCGATGATCGTCAACATCGGGTTGTCGCTGACCCCGACGGCCATCCTCATCGCGGTGCTGGGCGCCATGATTGGCATCACCTTGCTCGCACCCTCAGCGGTGGCGCTGTGGGCGGTGATCGCCGTGGGCGCTGCCGGGTGGTTGCTGATGCTGCCGAACTCGGCCTATCTGATCACTGAACTGAACTTCTCGCACCGCGACGAATCCGAACGCGTGCCGTTGTGGTACGACATCGTCCTCGTGTTGACATTGGCGCTGTCCGGGGTTTTCAACACCCTGCTCAATCTGGCGCTGGCGCAGAGCCTGTATGTGCTTGTGGTCAGGCCGAACGACGATCACCCGCTCCGTCATCCGGACTCGTGGGTCATGTCCGTCGTGGTGCTCGTGCTGGTGACCTTCGGGATGTATCTGGGCCGCTATATCCGGTTCAACAGCTGGGACATCCGCCACCCGATCTCATTCGTCCGCAAGCTGGTGGGCTATTTCGCCGAGCGGGGGCACATCCGCGAGGCGCTGGGGTTCTGCACCGCGCACTCGGTGTTGCTGGCCATCTTGTACCTCATCGTGGTGGCCCCGCTCGTCGCCGTGCTGTGAGCGGCCGCCGCTGCCGGGCTCAAGCAGGCGAGGATCAGGCCGCGTAGCGCCAGGTGTGCACTGCGGCCCGTACCTCGCGGCTGAGGCTGGCGCCGACAAGTGTTCCCAGGGCGATGGCGAGCAGCGAAATGAAGACCTGGACGATGAGCCCGAGCGAGCCGGTCTGCGATGCGGCCTCACTGACGCCGATGAATCCGAGAGCACCGGGTACCAGCAGGAAATAGCCGGAGGTTCGCAGCACGACGCTGGGCGGAGCTGAACCGAATCGCTGAACCGCACGGGCTACCGGTTCGAGCACCATCGCGCCGGCGAAACCGGACAATGCCGCCCCCACAAGCAGCGATCCCAGAACCTGCGCCGCGTAGACGATGACATTGGCGAACAGGATCCAGCGCAGTGCACCCTTCGGCGCCACGGAATAGAGGTTGAATCCGATGCTGGTGAGCACCACACCCGCCCAGGGCGCCCAGGGCCCCAGCGTGGGGGCGATTCCGACCGGCTCGGGCGCGTTCACGATGACCCACGCCACGTACACACCGAACGCCAGCAGGCCCAGCTGCGCGAATCCGTAGACCAGGCGGCTGGCGCCGGCGATGACCTGGTTGCTCGCGAGCTCCACCGCGGCCACGGTGAGCATGTGGCCGGGCAGGAAGGCCAGCAGCGCGGGGGCAACCAGCCGCAGGGGGTCATCCGGCACCAGGCCGTCGAGCACGAGCAGAGTGATCAACGTGAGCACGAACGATGTCAGAACCGGCAGCAACAGCTGCACCGAGGTGCGTCCGCGCGTGAAGGTGATCATGAGACCGACGAACGCGCCCAGCACCAGGTAGACCGGGATTGCCGTTGCCGTCGGATTGATTACCATGCCGAAACCGAGCGTGAGAATTGTATGGCCGAGGATCATCGTCGGCCGATTGAACCGGGCCGGGGTTTGCTCGATCCGGGTGATCTCGCGGATGGCTTCGGCGGGTTCGGGATGCTCGTTGATCACCCGGACCACCAGCTTCTCCATCGCCCCGGCCTGATCGAGCCGATACGGCGCGGAAACCAGCGGGAAGACACCGGTGTGTGTTTGCGCGGGGTCCTCGACGAGGATCGCGGTGGGCAGCACGACCATTCGCAGATCGGGACGGCCGTAGGCGCGCGCGATCTCACCCAGCTGGCGTTCGATGTCGCTGGTCGGTAGCTGGGACGAGAGCATCGCGAGCCCGAGACTGCCGAGCAGGTCCGGGATGGACATGCTCACTTGCACCGGCTTGGCAGGGCCGCCGTGGCTGCCCCAGCCGCGCGCGATCCTCAGCATCCGCCGGACGATCAGCCGATCCCGGCTATGTCGCTTCCGGTCCTTGGTCGCCACCTGTCCGCCGGCCGGCCGGACGACCGGGGCGAACGACGCCGTCGCGGCCGGCAGCACCGTGGTCTGCTCAGCCGAGGCCGGTGTCTCGGGCTCCGGTGCATCCTGGCTTGTCAGATCGCTGTGGTTGATCGACCGCACCTCTTTCTCCAGCACCCGGCCTCCACGATTTCGAAGCTCACGTTGATCGTCTGCGGGCTGTCGCCGCTGACGCTTCCTCCACGGCACCTTGACCCTGACACGGTGGCAGGTAGTTGGGTGGTCGTCAGGAGGGGAATGACATGACGTCGACAGACTATCGCACCACTCGGCTGGACTCAGCGCTCCAGTCGCCCGATGCCTCGTTGCGGCTGCGTGCCGCGCTGGCCGCGGGAAGCGACCCGATGCCCGCTGATGTGCCCGTGCTGATCGCGCACTGCGGGACCGAGTTGGACTTCTTCGTCCGGGACATGCTGACGTGGGCACTGACCTGCCATCCGGCCGATCGGACGGTGCCCCTGCTGCTGACCGAGCTGGGTTCACCGAACCCGCAAGCCTGCGCTCAGGCATTGCACACGCTTTCGAAGATCGGGGACGCCCGGGCGTGGCCACAGATCACCGACGGTCTGCTCGGCGCGCCCGACGACGAGGTGGCCCGGGCGGCGTGGCGGGCCGCGGTTCGGCTGGTGCCGGCGGGGCAGCGGGCGAACTTGGCCCGCCGACTTGCCGGGCAGTTGGGTCGCGGCGGACGCGACGTGCAGCTCAGCCTGAGCAGGGCGTTCGTGGCGTTGGGTGCGGCCGCCGAGGATGTGCTGGCGGAGGCTGCCCTGCGAGGTAGCCCGGTGGCGCGGCTGCATGCCGCCGCCACCCAACGGCTGGTCAGCGATCCGGACTCGGGCTTCGATGCGGCGCTCGCCGAAGCCAAGAGGGTCCTTGCGTTAGGTTCGTAGGCATGCAGATCGGTGAGGTCTCGCGTCGGTCGGGAGTGAGCGTGCGGATGCTGCGGCACTACGACCGGATCGGGCTGGTCAGGCCATCGGCGCGGACGGGCGCAGGCTACCGCGAGTACGCCCAGGCCGACCTGCGCAGACTGTTCCAGGTGGAGGCGCTGCGGACGCTGTCGTTGCCGCTGGCACAGGTCGCTGCTGCCCTCGATGACCCGGAATTCGACGCCGCCGCGGCACTGTCGAGGCTCATCGGCGAGACCGAGGCGCGGATCTCGGCCGAGCGGCAGCTGCTCGGCCGGCTGCGGGAGATCGAGGCCACGGCTCCGCAGGGCTGGGACGAGGCACTGGATGTCGTCGAGCTGCTCACCGGGCTGCGATCGGGGACCGCGAGCGACCGGCAGTCGGCGGCGCTCCGCTCCGGAGCGGCCCCGCAGCCGGTTCTCGGACAGCTGGTGGACGCCTACCTCGCCGAGACCGAGCCGAGCGTTGCCGGCGCGCTGCGGTGGGCGATCGTGCAGGCCGGCGGGCCTGCGGTGGCCCTGCTGGCCGCTCGCGCGACCGATGCGGATCCCGATGTCCGTTCGCGCATCGTGTGGGCGTTGACCGCGGTCGATTCCGCTGCGTCGTCGGCGGCCCTGGCGGGCTTCGTCGATGACCCGGTGCCCAGGATCGCCGGCCGCGCGGTGCTGGCACTTGCCTCGCGCCAGCCGCCGCAGCCGGGGCCCGGGCTGGAACAGATGTGCTCGCGACTGGTGGACATGATCGCCGCGGGCATCGACGATGTGGACGCCGCCGAGAAGCTGGGCGCACTGGCGGCTCTTCGCGATCCGGGGTGTAGCGGGGGGTTGAGTCTGGCTGGCGTGTCGGGGTGGGTGTGAGGGTCGGGGTCTTCCGATGATGGGAGTTCCTACGCTGCCCATCTGAAAGACCCCGACGTGTCCCACGCTACCTTTGCTGCCCCCGATCTGACCACGTTCGCCCGCCTGGATGACCTCGGCCTCGTGGTGGTGGGCCAGAGAGTCCTCCCGGATCGCTGCGAGGTGGCCTGCCGGGTGGTGGACGATGACCGGTGGTGTCGCGAGTGTGGGTGCGAAGGGATCCCCCGCGACACCGTGGTCCGTCGCCTCGCCCACGAGCCCTCGGGCTGGAGACCGGTGACACTGGTGGTGCGAGTGCGTCGCTACCGCTGTTCGGGGTGTGGGCGTGTGTGGAGGCAGGACACCACTGGGGCGGCCCAGCCGCGCTCGAAACTGTCCCGGGGCGGACTGCGTTGGGCCCGTGGCGGGCATCGTCGTCCAACACCTCACCGTCGCCCGGGTCGCTGAGGGTCTGGGCGTGTCCTGGGACTGCGCCAACACCTCCGTCCTGGAGGAGGGACGCAGGGTCCTCATCAACGATGAGCATCGCTTCGAGGGTGTGACCACGATCGGGGTGGACGAGTACGTGTGGCGGCACACGCGCAGGGGCGACAAGTTCGTCACCGTGATCATCGACCTCACCCCGCTGCGCGAGGGAAGGGGTCCTGCCAGGTTGTTGGACATGGTGGAGGGCCGCTCCAAGAAGGCCTTCAAGGAGTGGCTCAGCCAGCAAGACCCTGCGTGGCGCGACCGGATTGAGGTGGTCGCCATGGACGGCTTCACCGGGTTCAAGACCGCAGCGAAGGAAGAACTCCCCGACGCGGTGGAGGTCATGGATCCCTTCCACGTCGTCCAGCTCGCCGGCGATGCCCTGGACCACTGCCGCCAGCGCGTCCAGCAAGACACCACCGGACATCGAGGCCGGTCCGGGGACCCCCTGTACGGGGTGCGCAAGACCCTGCACACCGGGATGGATCTCCTCACAGACAAGCAACGCACCCGCCTGGAGGGCGTCTTCGCCCAGGACGCTCACGTCGGGGTGGAAGCCACCTGGGGCATCTACCAGAAGATCGTGGCCGCCTACCGCGATCCCGACCCCAAGGCCGGGCGAGCCCAGCTGGCCCACGTCATCGAGGTCATCAGCCGCGGCGTTCCCGCCGCCCTCGCTGAGATCATCACCCTGGGGCGCACCCTCAAGCGGCGCGCCACAGACGTCCTGGCCTACTTCGAGCGCCCCCACACCTCCAACGGCCCGACAGAAGCCCTCAATGGCCGACTGGAACACCTGCGCGGCTCAGCCTTGGGCTTCCGAAACCTGACGAACTACATTGCCCGCAGTCTCCTCGAGGCCGGAGGATTCAGACCCCAACTACACCCTCAATCGTGAAGAGCCGCACTGGCGGCGCGCTCGCCAGACACCGCAGCGACGGTGATCGCCCTAGTCGAGTCGCGGATGGCGGCGCTTGAGCAGACCGGACCCGCGGGCACCGATGCGTCCGGCCGCGGTCGGCTCGTCCAAGCCCTCGGCGAGGTACCCGGCGAGTCCGCCGGCAACCTGCTGCGCAGCCTGCTGGACGATCCGGACGCTGCGGTCGCGCGGACGGCGCGCTACCTGCTCGACGGCCGGCGATGACGACGTCTGCGTCGTGGGATCAGCCCAGCGCGGCGCCGCGGTCGAGGTAGGACGCCATCTCGGGCGCGGGAACCATGCCGCCGCCGGTCGCCCACGCGATGTGGGTGGCCTGCGCCAGCCGAGCGCTGTCGAGGTCGTGTTCCTCACGGTAGTGAGGATCGCTCAGTAGGCGCCAGGGTCCGGGCAGCCCGGCCGCTGCGGAAGGCTCGACGTCCAGGCCCTCGGCCTCGTGCAGCAACCAGATCAGCCGGAAAAGTTCGTCATCGGAGACTGTGTAGCAGCCGTCGATCAGGTGCTGCATCCGGCGACCGACGAATCCGGATGGGCGCCCGACGGCGAGGCCATCGGCGGCGGTCACGTTGTCGATCCCGAAATCGGCGACGCTGACCCGCTCGTGGGCGCCGGTGACCATGCCCAGCAGCATGCTCGATGAGTGCGTCGGTTCGGCGAAGACGCAGTGCACGTCGTCCCCGAACAGGGTCTTCAACCCGAACGCCACGCCGCCGGGGCCGCCGCCGACACCGCAGGGCAGATAGACGAACAGCGGATGGTCGGCGTCCACCTGCACCTCGAGAGCCTGCAATTGACCCGCCAGCCGTCTGGCCGCGACGGCATAGCCGAGGAACAGCCGGGCAGAGTTCTCGTCGTCGATGAAATAGGTCAACGGATCGTCGAGGGCCTGCTGGCGTCCGGCCGCCACGGCCATCGAATAGTCGGCGTCGTATTCGATGACATTGACGCCATGGGAGCGGAGCAGATCCTTCTTCCACTGCCGGGCGTCTGCGGACATGTGCACGGTCACCCGGAAGCCGAGCTGGGCCGCCATGATGCCGATCGAGAGCCCGAGGTTCCCGGTCGATCCGACAGCGATGGTGTGGTGGCTGAAAAACTCGCGGGCCTGGGGGCTGTTGAGGGCGCGATAGTCGGCCCCGGGCGTCAGCAGTCCGGATTCGACAGCCAGCGATTCTGCGTGGGCGAGTACCTCGTAGATGCCGCCGCGGGCCTTGATCGAGCCGCTGATCGGCAGCACGCTGTCGAGCTTGGCGAATTGCTGACCGGGCAGGGTGAATCCGTATCTGTGGCCGAGGGCCTGCTGCATCCCGCTGATCGCCACCAACGGCGATTCGATGATTCCCGCGCTGGGTCGCGTCTGCGCGAAGACCTCGGCCAGATAGGGCGCGAACCGCTTCAGGCGGTCGGCTGCATCGTCGATGTCAACCGCAGTCAACCCGACCGCGGCCAACCCCTCGGCCGCCGGCAGCAAGGCAGGATTGAACCAGGTGGTCTCGCGGAGCCGGACCACATCGTCCAGCGGGGGACAGTCCGCCAGCCAGTCGGACAGGCTTTTGCCCATGATCATTTGCGTCACTGCGTTTCTCCCCGCGTACAGAATTGTAGGTGAACGGTCATCGCCGACGAGAGGAACTTGCCATGCAGCGCATCATTCCCAACATCTGGTTCGACCGCAATGCAGCTGAGGCGGCCGACTTCTACACCGCTGTCTTCCCGGACGCCCGGGTGCTTGACACCCAGTACTACCCGACCGAAGGCCTGCCGGACTTTCAGGCGGGCTTGGCAGGCGAGGTGCTGACGGTTGATTTCGAACTGGCCGGATACCGGTTCACGGCGATCAATGCCGGCCCGGAGTTCACAGTCAATCCGTCGGTCTCCTTCATGGTGCTGTTCGACTCATCGCGTGATCCGCAGGCGCGGAGCCATCTGGACGAATTGTGGGCTGCGCTCGTGGAGGGCGGACGGGCGCTGATGCCCCTCCAGGCCTACGACTTCAGCCCGCACTTCGGCTGGATCGAGGACAAGTACTCGGTGAGCTGGCAGCTGATGCTGACCGACGGGTCGGCCGGGCCGAGGCCGTTCATCGTGCCGAGCATCATGTTCGGGAGCAGCGTGCAGGGGCGGGCCAAGGAGGCGATCGACTACTACACGGGAGTTTTCGGCGGGACGATCGAGACGGCGACCTTCTACCCGGCCGAGGCAGGTGCGGTAGCCGGCGAGGTCAACTTCGCCGAATTCCGGATCCTCGACCAGTGGCTCGCCGCGATGGATTCGGCCGATCAGCAGTTCACGTTCAACTGCGGGGTCTCCTTGTTGGTGAAGTGCGCTGATCAGGGCGAGATCGACCGCTACTGGGACCGGCTCAGTGCGGTACCCGAGGCCGAGGCATGCGGCTGGTGCGCCGATCGGTTTGGGCTCAGCTGGCAGCTGGTCCCGGCGAACATGGCCGAGCTGATGACCAGACCCGGCGCCTACCAGCGAATGCTCGCCATGAAGAAGCTGGTGATCGCCGACCTGTAGCGGGCCGCGGGCGCTGTCGTGAGACGGTCCTTGGCCGGGTCGTCGTGACGTGCACATACTTGGTCAGTGACCCCACGACGTCCTATCGAACCCGAGCCCGACCATTCGCCTCGGTACGCACCACCGCCCGACCTCAGCAAGTACGCGATCTTGTCCATCGCGGCGGCTGTCGTCACGATCATCCTCAAGGGTGGCGCTGCCTGGCTCACCGGCTCGGTCGGCCTGCTCTCGGACGCCGCAGAGTCACTTGTCAATCTGGTCGCTGCCATCGTCGCCTTTGTCGCACTCAAGGTCAGCATCAAGCCCGCGGACGACAACCACCCCTACGGCCACAGCAAGGCTGAGTACTTCAGCGCGGTCATCGAAGGCGTGATGATCTTCGTCGCTGCGGCCTTCATCATCGCGACGTCGGTCGAGCGCCTGATCAATCCGCGTCCGCTGGAGCGGCTCGGTCTGGGCCTGATGATCTCGGTGGTCGCCGCGATCATCAACGGTGTGGTCGGATACCTGCTGCTGCGCAAGGGCCGTGAGACCCGATCGGCGACCCTTCTCGCGGACGGGAAACACCTGCTCACCGACGTCGTCACTTCGGCGGCGGTGCTGTTGGGGGTTGCGCTGGTCGCCATCACCCAGCAGCCGCGACTCGACCCGATCGTCGCGTTGCTGGCGGGCCTCAACATCTTGTGGACGGGCATCGCGCTGATCCGCGACTCCGTCAACGGCCTGATGGATATTGCCCTGCCCGAGGAGACCAACGAGAAACTCGAAGCAGTCCTCGACCGCTTCCGTCAGCCCGGCGCCATCGAATTCCACGCCTTCCGCACGCGGCGCGCCGGCAGCCGTCAGTTCATGGACGTCCATGTGCTCGTCCCCGGCACCTGGAGCGTCTATCGCGGCCACGATCTCACCGAGGACGTCATCGATGCGCTCGTCGAGGTCGTCCCGGACATCCGGGTCTCCGCCCATCTCGAGCCGATCGACGATCCACGCTCCTACGCAGACGAGGACGACTACTGAGGGTTGCTCAGTAGTCGTCCTCGGTCAGTGGGCGTGCGTGGCCGTCCCGGTCAGTGGTCGTGCGTTGGCCGTCCCCGGTCAACGCGACCGGTTGTCAGCGGGCGTCGTAGAGATCCTCGCCGTTGATCGCGACGGTCGGCTCGCCGGCCTCGGCATCGTCCGACTGTGCTTCGTCCTGCTGGGCGGCGGCCTGCTCGGGCGCATCCGCGGTGGCCGACCCAGCTGAGCCAGTCGTGAACTCCGTCGGCTGCCCGGCTGCGCCCTCGATGACTTCGCCGGTCACATCGTCCTCGGTCACGTCGAGATCCGCGCTGTCGGTGTCGTCGTCGGTGACCTCGGCCACGGCATCGTTGTCGGCCACCTCGGTGATCACGTCGTCCTGGGTGATCTCCGCGGCTGCAGCATCCTCGGCGGTGGTCAGGTCCTCGGCGAGGCCGAGGTCGTCGGCCTCCGTCAGTGGCTCGGTCTCGGTGGCCTCCACCTGAACATCGACGATGTCTTTGGCGGCCTCGTCAGCGGTGTCGTCCTCGCTGGCGGCCTCGGCGGCAACATCCGGTTCCACTGCCACGATGGTGGCGATCCCGTAATAGTTGTACAGCTGGGCTTCCTCATCGGCGTCCAGATGCTTGTCCGGATCGACTCGTGGGGCTTCCTTGATCTTCTCCGTCGAGTACGGAGTGGTGATCTTGCCGTCGGCCACGATTGCCTGCTCCAACGGTACGAAGGTCTCCTTCAAACCGAACAGCCCGGTCTTGACCGTCACCCAGCTGGGCTGTCCGGTCTGATCGTCGAGGTAAACCTGGCCGACGCTGCCGACCCGGTCGCCGTTCACGTCGATGACGTCGCAGTTGAAAAGTTCTTCGTAAGCGTTATCGGCCATAGCGGCAATCCTTTCATTCATGCCCAAGATTAGTTGAGGCTGCTGGGCTCGGGCAGGATGAACGGCAAACCGTAGTGTCGCAGGATCGCCGCCTCCTGATCGGGGGTCAAGTGGGGATCATCGGTAGCCAGCGGCGCTCGCTTGACCAGTTCGGTGCTGAAAGGCACCTCGACCAAGCCATCGCTGACTAGGGCTCCCGCCAGCGGGACGAAG
Source organism: Brooklawnia propionicigenes (assembly GCF_030297015.1). Lineage (NCBI taxonomy): Bacteria > Bacillati > Actinomycetota > Actinomycetes > Propionibacteriales > Propionibacteriaceae > Brooklawnia > Brooklawnia propionicigenes. The sequence goes on from NZ_AP028056.1 coordinate 2,320,540, forward strand.
ACCTCACGCTGGCCGAACAATCCCGCCCTCGCGGTCAGGAAGGTCACCTCACCGGTGGCATCGTCCAGATAGATCCGGCCGACGCTTCCGATGCGCGAACCCTCGTCATCAATCACGATGCTCTTGCGGAGCCCCTCACGTTGGTCGGCCATCGAGACCTCTCTGTTCGTCGGACAATCACCGGGTTGTCCCGCCATCGACCTCTTCACTGAGGCTACCGCGCTCCAGATGCAGCCAGCCACGACGATGCGGGTCGAAGCTGAACCGCAGCTGATCGGTCCGCATGATCACCCAGGTGATGATGATCAGTCCGAGTGCCACGAAGAAGACCCCGAAAAGCACCGTCGACTGCGGGCCGACGTTGTCACCGAACCATCCGACCACCGGCGAGATCAGGGGAGTGACGCCCATGATCACCAGACCCCACAGCGCCATCACGCGTCCCCGCATCTGGGGTGAGGTGGCCGACTGCAGCATCGTGTTTGCGGTAACCAGCACGGTGATGGTGGCGAAGCCGACCGGGATCTGCCAGCCCACGAACCAGCCAAACTGCGGCGCGAATGCCGCCAGCACGTTGAACAGCACATAGCCGCCCATCCCCACCAGCACGAAACGCAACCGCGGACGCTCGCGTCCGGCCGCCCACAGCGCAGCGAACAGCGCACCCAGGCCCATCGCCGAACCGACGATGCCGAACTCGCCGGGACCACGGTCGAAGAACTGCGTCGACATCACGGCATTCGAGATCTGATAGTTGAATCCCAGCCCGCCGACCGTGAATCCGCAGGCCAGCAAGATCATCAGGTCCGGACGATGCCACGCATAGCGCAGACCCTCGCGGGTGCGCCCGCGTCCCTTGACCACCGGCGCCGGGTGCAGGTGCTCTTCTCTCAGCATCGCCAAGCAGGTGAGCATCACGACATAGCTCAGCGAATCGACGGCGATCGCCCAGCCGGTGCCGACCAGTTCGATCAGCAGGCCTGCCACGCCAGGCCCGATCAGTCGAGCGGTGTTGAAGCTCGCCGAGTTCAAGCCGATGGCGTTCGGCAGATTGGCCGGCGGCACCACCTCGCTGACGAAGGACTGCCGGGCCGGATTGTCGAAGGTATTCGCCAAGCCATCGTTGAGCGCCAGCAGATAGACCATCCACAGTTGGGCGTGCCCGCTCAGCACCAGGCCCGCCAGGATGATCGAATCCATCGCCATGATCGATTGGGTGACCAGCAGGATGCGCCGCTTCGGGAAGCGGTCGGCGATCGACCCGGCATAGGCGGACAGCACCAGTTGCGGAGTGAACATAATCGCGGTGACAATGCCCAACGCCGAGGCGCTGCCGTCGGTCAGCTCCATCAGCACCAGCCAGGAGACGGCGGTGCGGCCCACCCAGGTGCCGGTATTGCTCGTCAGAGCACCAGTGAAATACCGACGGTAACCAGGGAGAGCCAGGGAGCTGAAAGTCGCGTTCATGTCAGGCCAAGGCTATGCCCAGCCGGAAACCGCTTCCCGGGTCACAGCCCGCGCAGAAAATCCTCGTTCTCGTCCGGCGGAAGCGAGCGCGGCGGCGGATTACCACGTCCCGGTGGCAGCGGACGACCGAAGAAAAGCCACGCCAGCGGTCCGATGCCCGGCACGCAGATGACGGCCACAGCCCACAGCCACTTGGGTGCGCGCCGCACCTCCCAGGTACGTGCCTGGGCCACCTCGATCGTGCAGTAGATCGTCAACGCGATCAGCACGAGAATCGGGATAATGCGGGCCATGGCTCCAGTCTACCTACCATGGCTACGTGGCCTCCCGTTTGCAGCTGTGTGACCCTCGCGATGCCGGCAGGTTGCTGCCGCGGGCATTGGACGGTGAGTTCGTGCTGGCGCCGGTCGCCGACGATCGTGCGGCGCAACTGATCGATGCTGCCGTTCCGGTCACCGAGCCGGACGCCGCCGTCATCGTGACGACCTCCGGCTCGACCGGCGATCCCAAACAGGTCGTCTTGTCCGCGTCCGCGATCCGGGCGTCCGCGAGCGCCTTCCGGCAGCGCTACGGGGCCTTCAGCTGGACCTGCGTGCTGGGCGCCCAGCACGTGGCGGGCCTGATGGTGCAGGCCCGTGATCTGCTCGACCGCCCCTATGCCGATGGACGCACCGCCATCTCGATCGTGCCGACCCAGCTGGTGCGGGCGCTGCGCGAGCCTTCCTCGGCCGCCGAACTGGCCGCCTACGACGCGGTGCTGGTGGGGGGAGCGGCCATCCGGCCCGCGCTGCTCGACCAGGCCGAGGCCGCCGGCATCGCGGTGCTGACCAGCTATGGCATGAGTGAGACCTGTGGCGGGGTGGCCTTCGATGGGAGCCCGCTGCCCGGTGCCGATATCGCAATCGGCGACGACGGGCGCATCGACATCGGCGGCCCGATGCTGTTCTCCGGCTACCGGCTGGACCCGGAAGCCACGGCGAAGGTCCTGGTGAACGGCAGGCTGCTGACCAACGACCGGGGGCAATGGGTGATCGATGACGACGGGCAGCGGCAGCTGCGGGTGCTCGGGCGCATCGACGATGTGATCATCTCGGGTGGTGTCAACGTCGATCTCGCCCGGCTGCAACGGGTGCTGGATGCCCGCATCGATCGTCCCGCGGTCGTCGTGGGAGTGCCCGATCCCGAGTGGGGCACCAGAGTCGTGGTCGCGACGACCAGCGACGAGGCCGTGATCGGCCAGTGGCGCGACGAACTGCGTCCGTACCTGGAGCCGGCCGCGCTGCCCAGGCAGCTGCTCGTGGTCGAGGCCTTCCCGCGTACCGATTCGGGCAAGCTGGATCGCCGGCGGCTCGCCGAATGGGCCGCTCAGCCGGGCAGATCGTGACAGATCTTCTTCAGTTGGCGCGTTGGATCGATCCAAAAGCCGAATCCGGGCCCGAGCGGCCCCAAGTGAAGAAGGATAGGCACGCCGAGCGTGGCAAGATTAGGGACCTCAGCGCTGAAACCGGCCAGCCGAGCCGAGGGGGAATTGAACGTGGCGAGTGTCGCCGAGTGGATCGAGGGCGCGCGTCTGCGGACGTTGCCCGCAGCCGTCGCACCAGTGCTGGCGGGTGCCGGTATCGCGATTCACGAGCAGGGGTTCAGCGCGACCCGCACGATCCTGGCCGCGCTGGTCGCCCTCGGGCTGCAGGTCGGAGTCAACTACGCCAACGATTATTCGGATGGGGTGCGGGGCACCGACGCGCAGCGGGTCGGCCCGCAGCGGCTGGTGGGGTCCGGAGCGGCCCGTCCGGGGCAGGTGAGAGCGGCGGCGTTCGGCTGTTTCGGTCTGGCTGCAGTCTTCGGGCTGGTACTGGTCGCCCTGGCCGGCCAGTGGTGGCTGATCGGAGTCGGAGCTGCCTGCATCCTGGCCGCTTGGTATTACACCGGCGGCAAGCATCCTTACGGCTATCTCGGACTGGGCGAGGTGTTCGTCTTCATCTTCTTCGGCCTGGTCGCCACCGTCGGAACCGCCTATGTGCAACTCGGGCAGGCGCCCTGGCCCGCCTGGACCGCCGGCACAGGCATGGGAGCGCTCGCCTGCGCCGTGCTGGTCTGCAACAACCTGCGGGACATCGCCAATGACAAGGCCGCCGGCAAACGCACCCTCGAGACTCGACTGGGTGAGCGCGGCAGCCGCATCTTCTACGCCATCCTCGCCGGCATCGCAGTGCTGGCCGTGATCGCCACCGCCGCCGGCACCACCTGGTGGGCGCTGGCCGGCCTCGCCATGGTGATCTTCCTCATCCCTGCCACCCAGCATGTGCTCGGCGGTGGCCAGGGCCTGACGCTCGTCCGCACACTGAAATTCACCGGCTTCGCCGAGCTGGCCGGTGGCCTGGGCATTTTTGCCGGAATGTTGATCGGAGCCTGAAATGTTCGCCGGAGTCTTCGACGAGGTATTTGTCTACAGCATCCCCATGCGTCTGCCGATGCGCAATATCACCACCCGTGAAGGCATGCTGCTGCGTCGCCGGGACCGGTGGAGCGAGTGGAGCCCCTTCCTCGAGTACTCGGACGCCGACGCCGCCCGCTGGCTGCAGGCATCGCTGCTGAGAACCGATCCGGAGATCAGGCGCGACCGTATCCCGGTCAATGTCACCATTCCGGTCGTCTCGCCGCGCCGCGCAGCCGACCTGGTGCGCTGCTCGGGCTGCCGAACCGCCAAGGTCAAGGTCGCCGACCCCAACTCCTGCCTGGAAGACGACCTCGCGCGGCTCGCGTCGGTACGTGCCGCACTCGGCGACGAGGGTGCGGTCAGGGTGGACGCGAATGGCGCCTGGAGTGTCGATCGCGCCGAACGGGCGCTGACCGCGATGGCGGCCTACAACTTGCAGTATGCCGAGCAGCCGTGCGCCAGCGTCGAAGAGCTGGCCGAGCTGCGGCGCCGGCTGCGAGACAAGCAGATCGACGTGCCGATCGCCGCGGACGAGTCGATCCGCCGGGCCGAGGACCCCTACCGGGTCGCCGAACTCGATGCCGCCGACGTGATCGTGCTGAAGACCCAGCCGTTGGGTGGCTGGCGTCGCTGCGTCGAGTTGGCCACCGATCTGGGCTTGCCTGCTGTGATCAGTTCTGCTTTGGAGACCAGTGTCGGCATCTGGGCGGGCCTGCAGGCCGCGGCAGCATTGCCGTCCCTCGACCTGGCGTGTGGCCTCAACACCGTCAAGATGCTCGCCGACGATGTGATCGATCAGCCCCTGATCGCCACCGACGGCTATCTGGTGCTGGGGGAGCGCCCGATACCGTCGCCCATCGCGCTGCTGCGTGTTCGCGCGGACTCCGCGCGCCAGACCTGGTGGCGCGACCGGCTCAACCGCTGCCTCGCACTGGCCATGGACAAGCACTGATGGGCTCAGCCGGTTTGGGACTGACGCTGGCCGAGGGGCTGGCGTCGGCGGGCATCACGCAGGTCGTGGTCTGCCCGGGTTCACGCAGCACGCCGGTGGCGCTGGCCCTGGCCCGCCTGGCCGGCGAGGGCAGAGTCCGGCTGCACACCAGAACCGATGAACGCGCTGGCGGCTTCCTCGCCCTGGGGCTGGCCAGGGCGGGCGGGGCAGCGGCGGTGCTGGTGACCTCGGGAACCGCGGTCGGCAATCTGATGCCGGCGGTGATGGAGGCCCGCGCGTCCGGGGTGATGCTGGTGGTCATCACGGCCGATCGTCCGGCCACGTTGGTGGGCACCGGCGCCAACCAGACCACCCATCAGGTAGGCATCTTCGGCCGCCATGTCGTCGGCGACCTGGCGCTGGCCGGCAGCGACGACGCGCCCGCAGCGTGGTCCGCGCAACTGTCGCGGCTGTTCGCGGCAGGGTTCGGGCTGCGCACCCGCGAGCCCGGCCCGGTGCACATCAACGCCGCCTTCACCGAACCCTTCGTCGATGATCTGATGGCCGATCCGGAGCCGACCAGGCTGACCTCGGTCGCCCGTTCGCGTCCGGCCGTGCCGGCCCAGCTGGTCGCGGGCCCGCGCACCGTCGTGCTGGCCGGGGACGCCCCCGCCCAGGTCGGGCACCGCGCCCGCGAACTGGCCGAGACCGCCCGGCTGCCGCTTTTCGCCGAACCGTCCAGCAATGCACGTTCGGGCCGGTGCGCGATCGCCGGGTACCGGCTGCTGCTCGACACCGCACTGGGCGAGCGCATCGAGCGCGTCCTGGTCTTCGGCCATCCCACCTTGTCGAGGCCGGTTCATCGGCTGCTCAGCCGGCGCGACATCGAACTGGTCGTGGTCAGCCCCTCGGCGAGCTGGCCGGATCCGGGATGGGCCGCCAGCCAGGTCTGCGATGATGTCGAGCTGGCTCCCGGCGACGATGACTGGCTGAACGAGTGGCGGCTGGTCGACCGCGAGCTGCCCACCGACCCGAGTCCGGCCGGCCGGCGCGCCGCAGGCCGTGGCGGCGGTGTGCTGACCGGGCAGTCGGTCGCCGATGCCGTGGTCGCGTCCGCACCGCAGAACTTGGTGTTCGGCGCGTCCAGCCTGATCCGCAACGCGGACCTTTCCCCGATCGCCGACCCGGTACCCGACGACCCGCCGACCATCTGCTGGGCCAACCGGGGACTGTCCGGCATCGACGGGGTGATCTCGACCGCCGCGGGCATCGCGTTGGCCACCGCTCGCCCCGCGACCGTGCTGATCGGCGACCTGGGCTTCCTGCACGACGCCGGCTCCCTGCACATCCCGGCCGGTCAGCCGGTGCCTGATCTGCGCATCGTGGTCGGAGACGACGACGGTGGCAGCATCTTCGGCACGCTCGAGGTCGCCGATGCGCCCTGCTACCAGCCGCTTTTCGCCATGCCCCACGGACGCGATCTGGCCGCGATCGCCGAAGGCTACGGCTGGCCCGCCCGACGCGTCGACGGCGTCGATGAGCTACTCGAATATCTCGGCCGGCCGGTGCACGGCATCGAGGTGCTGGTCGCCGTGTTCGGCGCGTAGCCAGGCCCGCAGTGCGGCCGTCGCCCGTACGTCGTCCTCGTTGTAGTCGAGGACGCGCTGCCGGGCGTCGTCCCGGGTCCGCGGGTCGGGACCGTGCGCAGCCTCGGCGAACCAGCTCTGCGAATTGAGCCCACCGGGGGAGTCGTCGCGCCAGCTGAATCCCGCACCCGCATGCGCGACCGTCTTCAGGCCGAGCCCGTGCGCGCCGAAGAAGTGCTTCCTGATCACGGTGAACAGGTCCACATGGGCGCTGCGGAGCAGGTCCAGGGCCTGGCGCAGCTCCGGGGACTTGGAGACCTGAACGAGTTTGGTGAGGTGCACCATCTCGTAGTCCGAGTAGTGATAGACGCGGGTGTGCGGATGCTCGGCCAGCATCGAGGTCAGCCAGCTCATCGCCTGGATCGCCAGCCGGATCTCGCCCTCGGCGTCCAGATCGCGGAACTCACCGAACCAGGCATAGCGCCCCGATTGCCAGTCGTCGCTGCCGGCCACCCAGAACCCCCACAGATAGATCCGGTCGGCTGCCGAGGTCTCGATATCCCAGTCGATCTCGATCTGCGACGACGGCAACCCGATGGCACCACGGGTGGTCCGCTCCAGGTCGACCCCGCTGCTGATCATCCGGGCCCGGCGGGCAGCCAGCAGCAGCCGGTCGTCCGCATGATCGCGGTGGCGCACCTCGGGCAAATAACGCGGCAGCAGCGCGTCCAGGTCGGTGGTCGCCAGGTCGTGGATGGACTGGATGCCGAGACTGCGCAGCACGCTGACCTCGCGGACGTCGAGCGGTGACTTGTCGATGCGCAGCGACAGATCGTCCGAACCCAGGATCGGCGCGCATACCGCCCACCACTGGCAGGAGCTGCATTCGCGGACGAAGATGGGCCGCACCATCGGGCCGACGCCGGTCTCGCCGTGCGCGCGCTCGCGGGCCGCCCGGGCCAGGTTGACCCGGAAGGTGTGCTCGTGGTCGTAGCGTTCCAGCGGCGAACGCAGCGTCCAGCCGGACGATGATGTTCGCGAGAAGGTGCGGATCTGCTTGCGGCTCAACTCCACCCAGGCGACCATCTGGGTTCCCGATGATCCCGGCCCGCTCGCCAGGCTCAGCGCCGGTTCGCTGGCCCGCTCACCCTCGGTGAAGAAGGTGCGGCGCACGGTGTCCTTGCCGATGATGCCGGCGACCGGCTCCCCGGCCGACTGCCAGCCGGCCGCCTCCAGGAGCCGCCAGAAGTGGGCGAGCTGCAGCTGATCGTTCTCGCGTCCGGTGCGCAGCCGGGCATCGGTCATCTCGAGCCGCTCGCCGTGCCACGGGGTCGCCAGCGGGCTGCCGGCCAGCTGATGGGCGCGGCTGTGGCGCTCCAGCATCCGCTTCGGCTTCACGTGGACGGGCAGATAGCCGGGTGTTCCCTCGGCATGGTCGGCGCCCCGGACCAGCACCGACGGGCTGCCCCAGCGGTGTCCGGCGTAGTCGATCGGCAATTGCGGGGCGATGATCAGCGGCACACCCGAGCCCACCGCGTCGCGGGTGGCGTCGCGGATGACCGCCAGGTCTTCACCGGCCAGCAGCCGCAGATCCAGCGCTCCGGTGACGCGGGCCAGCCGGTCGAGCATCTGGTCGATGAACTCCCGGCTGGCGAAACGCTCGGCCTGAAGCTCGCTGCTGATGCGCACCCCGGCCATACTGCCGCCCACCGGCGACGAGATCGAGGTATCGAAATGGTTCTGCACCTTCACCGGGCAACGGATCGCTGCGTAGGAATCGAGCAGAACCGGATCGTCCGGCAGGCTCACTTCACCCAGCCGCGATGCATGGCGACGATGCCGCCGGTCAGGTTCTTCCACTGGACGTCCCGCCAGCCCACCTCGGTCATCAGCTCGGCCAGGCTGCGCTGGTCGGGCCAGGCCAGGATCGACTCCACCAGGTAGTCGTAGGCCGGTGCGTTCGACGAGACCACCCGGAAGCGGGGCATCACATGATGCATGTACCAGCGGTAGGCGACGCGGAACGGCGTCCAGGTGGGGGTGCTGAACTCGCAGACCAGGATGCGTCCGCCCGGCCTGGTGACCCGCAGCAGTTCGGCCAGCCCGGCCCGGGTGTCGTGCACATTGCGCAGGCCGTAGCTGATCGTCACCGCGTCGAAGCTGTCGTCGGCGAACGGCAGCGCCAGCGCGTCGCCGGCCACGAACCGCAGATCGGGGTAGCGGTGATGTCCTTCGGTGAGCATGCCGAGCGACAGGTCCGTGGGGAACGCGATGGCACCGGCTCGGGCCAGCGGTTCGGACGACGTGCCGGTGCCGGCAGCCAGATCGAGGATGCGCTCGCCCGGCTGGGGTGCGATCGCGGCCAGCACGGCCTTGCGCCAGAACCTGACCTGGCCGAAGGTCATCAGGTCGTTCATCAGGTCGTAACGGCGGGCAACGTCGTCGAACATGCCGGCGACATCGCCGGGCTGCTTATCGAGATCTGCGCGGTTTGGCACCCCACTACATTGCCACAGCCCGCGCCGAAAGTAGCGTGCCGGCCGGTCGCCAATCGGTGCAATGTGCGGCCGGGCTGCTATGCTGATGTCAATCCGCGTGGAGAATCGGGTGAAATTCCCGAGCTGACCCGCAACCGTCATTGGCCGCAAAAGCCGAGAGCCGGACCGAAACGTGGAGAGTAAGAGAACCGTCTCGTCGCGGTAAAGCGAGACTGGGCCAGCCCTCGGGCTCCCCGGACAAGCAATGTCGCACAAGGCTCGGGAACCGAGAGGCATCACGATGCGTAGTCCCACTAGCTCCCTCCGTGCTAGCACGCGGCCTGTTTGTCGATCGCTCCCTTCCGCCTCCAGCACGAATCCACGGTCGCGCTGAGGAGGCTCTTGAGCAGGGCCCGGCACTCCAACGGATGGGTTTCCCTCCCAAAACAACCCATCGTCACCTCGTTGCGAAGCGCCGGGTCCTGCCTTTTCTCTGCCTGGTTCGCCTGCTGCACGCGGCCGGGCCGTCCATGTCGATGACCTGAGGTGAAACCGGTTGGGTCCGAAGGCCACAATGGGAGCCATGGCCAAGCGCGAGACGGTCCTCAAGGTGACCGACCTGATGAAGAAATATGGCGATCATGTGATCGTCGACCGATTCAACCTGACTGTGTACTCGGGTGAGGCTGTGGCATTGACCGGACGCAACGGTTCCGGTAAGTCGACCGTCCTGCGCTGCATCATCGGCGCCGATCGTCCCAGTGAGGGGCGGGTCGAGGCATTTGGACGCAAGGTCAGCGAAACCGACCCGGCATTCCGCCGCGATGTTGCCACCATCGTGGACGACCTGGATTTCTTCCCCGACCTGTCGGTCGTCGAGCATCTCGATCTGCTCGCGCGTGCCCACGGACTGGCCGATCCCGACGCGCTGGTCGACGAGGTGCTCGATGAGGTGCAACTCGTCCCGCAGTCGGCTCAGTTGCCCGGCACGCTGTCCAGTGGCCAGCGGCGCAGGCTCGCCCTGGCGACCGCCCTGGTCCGTCCGCGCAAGCTGCTGGTGATGGACGAACCCGAGCAGCGCCTCGACGTCGAGGGCGTCGCCTGGCTGGGCGCTCGGCTGAAGCATGAGATGAGCAAGGGCCTGGCGATCGTGATGGCCAGCCATGAGCCGACGCTGGTGAACGCGCTGGGGGCGCGGATCGTGCGCCTCGGTGCAGCCGCCGAGGCCAGCGAATCGCAGGTCGAACCGGAGTACGAGTTGTGAGTCGCACCAGCAAACGCAATCGGCGTCAGTCGAAACCCAAGCCCCAGCAGGCCCCCCGCCCCGAACAGGCACAGCCGGAGCCGGCCGCGCCCGAGCCCGTGCTCTACGAGCGTCAGACCGCGTTCGCCGACGTGGAGGACTTCGAGACCGGACTGGCCGACGAGAAGCAGCTTCAGCTGCTGATGAAGGACTGGCGCAAGGGCAGGGCCACCCGGACCATCTGGGACATGATCACCGACGGCTATGTGGTGATCTTCTCGCTGGTCGTCATCATGGCGATGATCGTCAGCGGCATCATGTCGGTTCAGCAATCGGCGGCCGGCTGCAGCACGTCCGGCTGCCTGACGGCGCGCGGTCTGCTGCCCTGGCTGGTTCTTACGCTGGTGGTCGTCGTCGGTGTCAGCGTGTCACGGATCTTCGGGCCGGTCATCGCCTCGGCCGCCGAGGGTTTCTGGCTGCTGGACGCCCCGGTGCGGCGCAGCCGACTGCTCAACCGGCGGCTGTGGGCCGTGGTGATCGGAGCCTGCGCGATCGGTGTGGTGCTGGGTGGTGCGGTCACCATGGTGACCGGACTCAGCTGGACCGCGATCGGCACCTGGGCAGCGGCGATCGGCCTGGCCACCGCCGCGGTGGTCGCTCTGGCGGCCATCGAACAGGCCGCCGAGCGCACCACCGTGCTGGCCGTGCTGCAGGCAGTGATCTCCGTGCTCGCGATGGGCGTGCTGGTCGCCATGATCGCGGTGGCCTCCGATTGGATCAGCCTGCCGATCGATCCGGCGCACACCGAGGAGTTCGGCGTGGGCGTGCTGGCCGTCGCTGGCGTGGCTGCCATCGTCTGCTCGGTGATCGCCCGCCGCAACCTGCACAATGTCCGGCGGACCCGCCTGGTCTCGGGCGGTGACCTGCTGTCGGGCATGCAAGGCGCCATGTTCGCGCTCGACTTCGGGCTGATGCGCGACATCGTGGTGAACCGCCGCTGGCTGGCGAAAGGCCATGTTCATCCGTCGAAGGGACGCTCGTCCGGACGCGCGGCGCTGATCTGGCGTGAGGTCGAGCGGCTGCTGCGCAATCCTCGCGGCGTGGTCGTCCTGCTGGTCAGCGCGGTGGTGCCCTACGCGCTGCTGTCGCTGGGATTGGGGAACCTGACCCCGGCGGTTTCGGCGATCGTGCTGATGTTCGTGATGGTGCCATTCTTCGACTCGTTGCGGGTGCTGAGCCGCACCCGGGGCCTGGCGCGAGCCTTCCCGATGTCCACTTCCCAGCTGAACGGTTCGCTGACGGTGGTGCCGGCCGTTCTGGCGCTGCTGTGGGCGATCGCCGCCGGACCCGCATTCGTGCTGATCGGGCCGGACGCCCCGACCCCCGCAGGGCTCGGCAACGGCCTGATGAAGGGTCTGATCACGGCGGTGGCCGGGTACATCGCGGCGATGCGCTGGGTGACGGCCAAGTCGGCCGACTACTCGTCCCCGATGGTGGCCACCGGCTTCGGTGCGCTGCCGCCCGGGCTGATGTTCAACCTGGTGCGTGGCTTCGACGTCATCGCCCTGATCACCCTGCCGGTGCTGTTCGGCTGGAGCCCGATGATCTCGATCGTGATCGCGATCATCTGTTACATGGTGTTGCGCTCCGGCGGTATCAATACCCAGGACCTGATGGAGCAGAACGAGGAGGCGCAGCGCCAGCTGGCCGCCGCCAAGAAGGGCGGCGGTGTCTCCGGGCAGCGGGAGAAGATCACCTACACCCGCAGCAAGCGCTGACCCGCGAGCGGTATCGATGGATCGCCCTGGGGCGCCCGGGGTGATCTGCGGGCAGGCCTCAGCGGGGCACCAGGAATGAGCCAGCCTCAGCGGGGCACCAGGGAAGCGTTGATCGCCTGCGCGATCGCCGCCAGTTCGGCGTCCGAGGCCGGTTGGCCGAGCACGGCGTTCCAGACCGGGATCAGCTCGCTCTGGTACTGGTGTCCCTGACCTGCCTGCGGTGTGAGGGCGTCCGGCATGTCGAGGGTGATCTGCCAGAACGTCACCCACGGCATCCAGGTCATCGTGGCCCCCGACTGGTTGCTGGTCTGTTCCCGCATCCAGTCCGGCTCGCGCCACAGCAGATCCGCCGACCACCAGACCACCGGATCCGACGCATTCTGCAGGTACACGACCCGGGGATGCTGCTGCCATGGTTCGTACAGGCCGCCGAAATGGTCGTGCTCCAACTCGGCCACGTTGGTGGCGAATCGGATACTGCGCCCGTTGTCGATCACCGGGGCGACCTCCGGGGAGCCGATCCGGCGGGCCGCGGTCAGCTGTGCCCACAGCGGAGTGAAGCGCGGAGTGCCCGCCCAGACCGCGCCGTAGGCCTCGTCCAGCAGTTCGCCGGGCGAGTCGAAGGCGGCCTGGCTGCCGAAGGCGCCCATCGATTCCCCGCTGACCAGCAGCTTCGGACGATGATCGGCCGGCAGTTGCAGCCAGCGCTGGTAGATGGCCTGCCACAGGTCCCGGCCGGCCTCTGCGGCGCTGCTGCGGTCGATGACGTAGGCCACGCCGCTGGGCAGGAACGAATACTGCATGCTGGCCGAGGCGACATCGCCACGGGTCAGGTACTCGACCGACGCCAGCGTGTACTCCTCGGTCCAGCCGTTGCTGACGGCGGTCGCGACCATGAGATAGGAACGCTGCCACGCGTTGGTGCGGTCGAGTTCGGCGACCACGGCCTGGGCGGTCGCCTCGATATCGCGTCCCGCACTCAGCCCCGCGTATGCCCGGATCGGTTCCATGGCCGGCTCGCCGGTGACGCGGGCGATGTCCGCCGCGCGAGGGCCGTCAGCGACTACGGCCCGGCCTTGGCGTCCCAGGGACTCCCAGGACTCGTTCGAGGCTGCACTGCCCGAACGCTCCGGTTCGACAGGTGGCTGGCGCCCGGACCCGGTGATGCCGTTGCTGGCCGCGGCAGCCTTGGTGATCTCGTCCAGCAGCGGCAAGATGACAGCGCCGCGGGCGAGCAGAACCACGATCAGGGTGACGGTGCTGACCGTGGTGAGTAGAGCCAGCCAGCCGGGCAGCACGAGGCGCAGGCGATGCCCGATCAGGTGAGCGATCCACAGCGTGGTGCGGCCGGCGCCCAGCAGCAGCGCGAAGATGACGATGCCCAGCAACAGCCCGAGCGACTGTCCTCGCCAGCCGGCCGAGGAGACTCCGACGCTGGTAGCCAGCCCCTGCTGGCGTTGCACATTGGCCCACCATGAGACGGCGGTGAGCACCACCAGCGCACCGAACCAGCCGCGACGCAACCACCGCTTCCAACCGGGGCTGATGCTGACGGTGAGCTTGGACGCCCGGCTGAGCGCCACCCAGCCGGCTTGGACGAGCGTGCCGACCGCGTAGCCCACGATCGCCGACAATCCGACGGTGATACCGGTGGCCCACCAGTTGCGGGGCAGCAGGCTGGGCGACAGCGCCACCCAGCTCATGGCCAACGCCAGGGTGGCTCCGGTGCCGGTGAGCGTCCAGACTGCGGGCCCGTCGCTGGGACGGCGCGTTCGGGTCGCTGGCACGGCACCAAGCGTAGGACGCTCAGCTGGAGGCGATCACAGTGTTTCGCGCAAGGCGGCTTTCATCGGCGAGAACTTGGCGTCGGTCTCGACCAGTTCGGCGTGCGGGTCGGACGCGGCCATGATCCCTCCGCCTGCGTACAACCGCATCCGGGTGGCGTCGGTGGCGTCGATCTGACCGCAGCGCAGCGCGACCGCCCACTCGCCGTCGCCCTGGGCGTCCATCCAGCCCACGGGCCCGGCGAACCGTCCACGGTCCAACTGCTCGTAGTGGGCGATCAGCTGCCGGGCCACATCGGTCGGTGCACCACAGACCGCGGCCGACGGATGGGCGGCGTCGGCCAGCGCCAGCGTGCTCAGCCCGGGCTCCGAGATGCCGCAGATGTCGGTGGCCAGATGCAGCACATTCGGCAGCGTCAACACATAGGGTGCCTCGGGCACATGCATGGCCAGCAGATGCCCGCGCAGGGACTCGATCACCGAGTTCACCGCGAAGCGGTGTTCCTCCAGATCCTTCGCGGACGAGACCAGCTGGGCGGCCCGCTGGGCGTCGTCCACTCCCTCGACCCGGGGAACGGTGCCGGCCAGCACCCGCGAGGTGGTCAGGCCGCGTTCACGGCGCACCAGCATCTCGGGGGTCGACCCGACCAGCCCGTCGATCAGGTAATTCCAGCAGGAACCGTAGCTGGCCAGCAGCTGGCGCAGCGGCCAGCGGGGGTCTATCGGGCCGTCGGTGCGCGCCTCGATGTCGCGGGCCAGCACGACCTTGCTCGCCTGGCCGGCGCGGATGCGCAGGGTCATGTCGCGGACCACGCCCATCCACTCGCTCTCGGTGATGCTTCCGGAGCTGAACCGCAACCCGGTGGGTGGGCTGGGCTTCGAGTGGCAGGGCGGCAACTCGGGGCTCACCCGGTCGTATCCGATTTGGGTCAGCCAGGAGTGGCCCCGGTGCCGGCCGATGATGATCTCCGGGACGATCAGCACCGAGGAGTACTCGGTGTGGCCAGGATCGAAACAGAAGGTGCCGTAGGTCAGCGGACCGGTGCCGAAGCGCCCCGGCATCTCCGACTCGTTCTCGATCTCGGACACCATCTGGCGCCACCAGGCGTCCGCCTCGGTCATCGACGTGCTTTCGTGGCGCGCGACTTCGCCCAGGGCGACGAAGCCGTCGGAGCCCCGCAGGAAGCAGGCGTCTTCGGCGCAGAGGAAGTCGGTGAGCGGGCCAGGGTCGTCGATCCAGATAGTGGAGGCATGCAGACGAGATGACCCCGGGTTGATGATCACCTGCACGACAGTACCTGATGACAGCGACCGGGCCCGGGGGGCGCGACCTCGTTAGGGCTGGGCGATGCCCGCGGGCTAGACTTCCCCGAGTGGATCACAGGTCGAGGAGGTGTGTTATGCCGGAAGCTTCCCGTGCCTCGAGTATCGCTGGGCCACGAGCGTCGGCGATGACGTTTGCCGATCCACAAGCCACCCAGGACGCCGATGTGGTCGTGGTCGGCGCCGGACCCGGCGGTTCATCGGCGGCGACGTTCCTGGCCCGTCAGGGTCTCGATGTTCTGCTCTTGGAGAAATCCGAGTTCCCCCGTGAGAAGGTGTGCGGCGACGGGCTGACCCCGCGCACCGTGCGGATGCTGGGCAGGCTGGGCATCGACACCAGCCCGTCGTCGGGATGGGTTCGCAACAAGGGGCTGCGCATCCACGGCGGACGAACCGAGCCGTTCACGATGGCCTGGCCCGAGCTGACGGCATTTCCTGATTTCGGCCTGGTCTGTCCGCGTTCGGTCTTCGACGACCTGCTGGCCGGCACGGCCGTGCAGGCCGGTGCGCGGCTGCACACCGGCGTGCGGGTGAGCGCCCCGATCGTCGACGACCGCAGCGGCCGCGTGGTCGGCGTCACCGATGCGCGCGGCCGCGAGTACCGGGCGCCCATCGTGGTCGCCTGCGACGGTGTCTCGTCCAGGCTGGCCGAGGCGACCGGGCGCACCAGGCTGGCCAAGCGGCCGCTCGGAGTGGCGGTACGCAGTTACTACACCAGCCCGAAATCCGACATGGAGTGGATCGAGAGCTACCTCGAGCTTTGGGACGGCAAGCCCGGCGAGTCGAACCTACTGCCGGGCTACGGCTGGGTCTTCGGCTTGGGTGACGGCTCGGCCAACGTGGGGCTGGGCATGCTCGATTCGAGCAAGGCCTTCGGCAAGACCGACTACCGCCAGCTGATGCGCACCTGGCTCGACAACACTCCCGAGGAGTGGGGTTTCCGCGAAGCCAACCGGCTCGAACCGATCCGCGGCGCCGCGCTGCCGATGGCGATCAACCGGGCCCCGCTGTACCGCGACGGCCTGATGCTGGTCGGCGACTCCGCCGGCATGGTCAATCCGTTCAACGGCGAGGGCATCTCGTATGCGATGGAGTCGGCCGAGATGGCCGCCCGTGCCATCGTGGACGCCCGGGCACGCGGCTTCGGCAGCCCGGGCGCCGAACTGGCCTTCCAGTCCTACCCGAACCAGGTGAAGCAGGCCTGGGGAGGCTACTACCGGCTCGGCACGGTCTTCGTCCAGTTGATCGGGCGGCCCGAGATCATGCACCTGTGCGTCACGTATGGACTCCCGCGTAAGCACCTGATGTACCTGGTGCATAAACTGTTGGCGCACCTCACCGATGAGCCACCGGCTGATTTAAGTGATCGTCTTATTGCATTAATGTCCAGGGTGGCGCCTTCGACATGACGATCACGACGTGATAGGACAGAATGGTCCTTGATCGCCACCCATTGTTGATCGCGAAAAAGTAGAGAAGGGCGGAGCAGACATGAACCCCTATATTCCCATTGCCGGGATGGTGGTTCTGGCTACGGTATTCGTGCTGGCAGCGATCCCGCTGAGCACGGTAATCGGGCCCGCGCGATACAACCGCACCAAGTACGACTCCTTCGAGTGTGGGCTTCAGGCGACGCCTCAGCCCACAAATGGCGGTCGCTTCTCGGTGAAGTATTACGTAACAGCAATGTTGTTTATTATGTTCGACATCGAGATCGTATTCCTTTACCCCTGGGCGGTGGCCTTCGGTGCGCTGGACACGCTCGCCGTCGCCGCCATGATCTTGTTCATCGTCACCGTCGTCGTTGCCTACTACTACGACCTGCGTCGTGGTGGCCTGGACTGGGACTGAATCGGAAGGGGAGTACTCATGGGTATCGAAGACCACGTACCTTCGGGTGTCCTGCTGACCACCGTCGAAGCGATCGCAGGCTGGACGCGCAAGGCGTCGTTCTGGCCACTCACGATGGGCCTGGCCTGCTGCGCCATCGAAATGATGCAATACGGCGGCCCGCGTCACGATGCCGGACGATGGGGTCAAGAGGTCTTCCGCGCCTCACCCCGCCAGGCGGATCTGATGATCGTCTCCGGACGCGTCAGCCAGAAGATGGCGCCGGTCGTCCGCCAGCTGTGGGACCAGATGCCCAACCCGAAGTGGTGCATCTCGATGGGCGTGTGCGCGAGCACCGGCGGCATGTTCAACAACTACGCGATCATTCAGGGCGTCGATCACATCGTCCCGGTCGACATGTACGTGCCGGGTTGTCCGCCGCGTCCCGACATGTTGATCGATGCAGTCTTCAAGCTGCGTGAGAAAGAACTGCAGTGGGGCCCGATCGGTGCCGATCGCGACAAGGCGATCTCCGAGAAGGAGGCTGCTGCTCTCGAGGCTCCGGCGCTGCTTGAGCAGAAGGGGCTCATGCGATGAGCGAGAAGAACTCCGAAGGCAGGGATCCGAAGGTGGTCGGTACGGCAGACAACCCGGTCGCCGGTCCCGAAGAAGTGACCAAGGGCCAACTGATCGCCGAGGGGACCGGCTCGGCCAGCGAATTGGCGAGCGGGCCGCACGCGCATCTGGACCGGGTGCTGGTGCCCCAGGCCCCGACCGAAGGCCCCGTGGTCACGGTCCGCAAGGGCATGTGGGGTCCCGGCCACGGATCCGGCGACACCAGCGGCTTCTCGGGCATGACCCGCATCATCGAGATGCCGGGCACCGCCACCCCGCCGTTCGGCGGCTGGTTCGATGATGTCGCCGACCGGGTGGCCGAGCTGGTGCCGCACTTCGCGTCCCGGGTGATGATCTGGCGCGGCGAGATCACCTTCGTCGTGCTGCGGGAGAAGCTGCTCGAGGTGGTCAAGGCGTTGCGCGATGATCCCGCGCTGCGTTTCGAGGTCTGCATGAGCGTTTCCGGTGTGCACTACCCGGAGATGACCGGCAGCGAGTTGCACGCGGTCTACGACCTCCTCAGCTACACCCACAACCGCCGCATCAGGCTGGAGGTCACCTGCCCCGATGGTGACGCTCATATTCCCAGCGTCGTCCCGGTGTACCCGATGGCGAACTTTCACGAGCGCGAGACCTGGGACATGTTCGGCATCATCTTCGATGGCCATCCGGCGCTGACCCGTA
This sequence comes from Brooklawnia propionicigenes, assembly GCF_030297015.1. Taxonomy (NCBI): domain Bacteria; kingdom Bacillati; phylum Actinomycetota; class Actinomycetes; order Propionibacteriales; family Propionibacteriaceae; genus Brooklawnia; species Brooklawnia propionicigenes. Next base: position 2,338,695 of record NZ_AP028056.1, read on the forward strand.
TCCTGATGCCCGACGACTGGGTCGGTCATCCGCAACGCAAGGACTACCCCTTGGGCGGCATTCCGGTCGAGTACAAGGGAGCGGTCGTGCCGCCCCCGGACGAGCGCAGGAGCTACCAGGCATGAGCGAACAGACGAAGCGGAGTGCGGGCGTTCCCGGCTCGGAGGACGTTTTCGCGGTACCGGGCGAGCCGATCGCCGATCAGGCCTACTTGTCCTCGGGTGCCGACTGGGACCAGATCATCGAATCCCAGCGCGAACGCGCCGACGAGATCATCGTGGTCAATCTCGGCCCGCAGCACCCCTCGACCCACGGCGTGATGCGTCTGGTGCTCGAGATGGACGGCGAGAACGTGATGAGCTGTCGTCCGGGCATCGGATTCTTGCATACCGGCATCGAGAAGAACTCCGAGTACCGCACCTGGACGCAGGGCTCGACCTTCTTCACCCGGATGAACTACGTAGGCGGCATTCATAATGAGGCCGCCTATTCGTTGGCCGTGGACAAGCTGCTCGACATCACCGATGACATCCCGCGGCGCGGCAACCAGCTGCGGGTGCTCGCGATGGAGACCAACCGCATCGCCTCGCACCTGACCGCGGTGGGCGCCAACTGCCTCGAACTGGGCGCCACCTCACCTCAGGAGGTCGGCCTGCGCGAGCGGGAACGCATCCTCGAGTTCACCGAGGCGCTGACCGGTCTGCGCATGAACAACGCCTACATTCGGCCGGGCGGCGTCCAGAACGACATGCCGGACGACGGCATCGACCTGCTGGACGAGTTGATCAAGCAGCTGAGGATCAACGTCCCCGAGATCGCGCTGTTCATGCTCGACAACCCGATCTTCAAGGCCCGCACTCAGCACATCGGCGTGCTGGATCTGAGCACCTGCATGATGCTCGGCATGACCGGCCCGGTGCTGCGGTCGACCGGCTACCCCTGGGATCTGCGCAAGACCCAGCCGTATCTGGGCTACGACCACTACGACTTCGATGTCTGCACCGAGACCAGCTGCGATGCCTATGGACGCTTCAAGATCCGCTGCGACGAGATGATGCAGTCGCTGCGCATCCTCGAGCAGGTGCGCGACGAGCTGGTCGAAAGCCAGGGCGAGCCCTTCCGGGTACAGGATCCCGACCTCGAATGGCCGAGCGATCTGACGGTGGGCGCCGATGGCCAGGGCAACTCGAACGAGCACATCAAGCACATCATGGGTGAGTCCATGGAAGCGCTGATCCACCACTTCAAGAAGGTGACCGAAGGCTTCAAGGTGCCGGCGGGCCAGGTCTACGTGGCCATCGAAGGCCCCGCCGGTGAGCTGGGCGCTCATCTGGTCTCCGACGGAGGTACCCGGCCGTACCGGGCACATATGCGCGACCCAGGCTTCAACCACGTTCAAGCCCTGCCGATCATGTCCGAAGGTGCGATGCTGTCCGACCTGCTGATGGCGCTGGCCAGCATCGACCCGGTCATGGGAGGCGTCGACCGATGACGGATATCTTGCTGACAAGGAGTGAGACTCGATGAGCGGGCATGAGTTCGTCGCGGCATTCGACGATGCCTCCGGTATTGACGTGCATGACGACCGCACCAATATCGGCGAAGACACGATCGCGGAGTTGCGCCAGATCATGGCGCGCTATCCCGAACCGCGCTCGGCGCTGCTGCCGATGCTGCATCTGGTGCAGTCCGTCGACGGACGTGTCACCGATGCCGGCGTGCAGATCTGCGCCGACCTGCTGGGCATCTCCACCGCCCAGGTCAACGGCGTGGCCACCTTCTACACCATGTACAAGCGGCGTCCTGCCGGCCATCACCACATCGGGGTGTGCACCACGACGGTCTGCGCGGTCATGGGCGGCGACATCCTGCTGGATCAGATGAAGGAACGGCTGGGCATCGACGAGGGCGAGACCACCGAGGACGGCATGTTCAGCCTGGAGCGCCTCGAGTGCAACGCGGCCTGCGACTTCGCCCCGGTGATGATGGTCAACTGGGAGTTCATGGATTCCATGACCCCCGAGAAGGCCGCCGCCCTGATCGACAACCTGGAGGCCGGACGCGAGGTCCGCTCCACCCGCGGAGCGCACATCACCAGCTGGGCCGAGGCCGAACGCGTGCTCGCGGGATTCCCGGACGGGCTGGCCGACGAAGGTCCCACCGCGGGCCCGGCGTCGCTGGCAGGTCTGAACATCGCCCGCGAGAAGGGCTGGGTTTCGCCGGTTCCTCCCACTTCTGCTGCTCTCGATGGAGGTGCGTCCGAGTGAGCGTTGACGTCCTGACCCCGACTCTGACCGATAACTGGGATCAGCCCGAGGCATGGAAGATCGCCAACTACGTCGCCCAGGGCGGCTACCAGGCCGCGCGCAAGGCGGTCGGCATGGATCCGGATGCGATCATCACCTTGGTCAAGGATTCCGGACTGCGCGGTCGTGGCGGCGCCGGCTTCCCGACCGGCGTGAAGTGGAGCTTCATCCCGCAGACCAACCCGAAGCCCAAGTACCTGGTCATCAACTGCGATGAGTCCGAGCCGGGCACCTGCAAAGACATGCCGATGCTAATGGCGACCCCGCACACGCTGGTCGAGGGCGTCATCATCAGCTCGTACGCGGTGCGCGCCCATCACGCCTTCATCTACGTGCGCGGTGAGGTGCTGCATGTGATCCGCCGGCTGCAGCAGGCCGTCGCGGACGCCTACCAGGCCGGCTACCTGGGCAAGGGCATCTTCGGCACCGAGTACGACCTCGACATCGTCGTCCATGCCGGTGCCGGCGCCTACATCTGTGGTGAGGAAACCGCGCTGCTCGATTCCCTCGAGGGACGCCGGGGCCAGCCCAGGCTTCGCCCGCCGTTCCCGGCGGTCGCCGGCCTGTACGCATCGCCGACCGTGGTCAACAACGCCGAGTCCATCGCCTCGGTGCCGGCCATCGTGGCCCGTGGGGCCGACTGGTACAAGCTGATGGGCACCGAGAAGTCGGCGGGTTCGACGATCTACTCGGTCTCGGGTCATGTCAAGCGCCCCGGACAGTACGAGGCGCCGCTGGGCACCACCTACCGGACGCTGCTCGACCTGGCCGGCGGCATCCGCGACGGTCACCAGCTGAAGTTCTTCACACCGGGTGGCTCGTCCACCCCGATCCTGACCCCCGACCAACTTGACGTGCACCTCGACTACGAGGGCGTCGCGGCGGCCGGCTCGATCCTGGGCACCAAGGCGCTGCAGACCTTCGACGAGACGGTCTCGGTGGTACGCACGACATTGCGGTGGACCGAGTTCTACAAGCACGAGTCCTGCGGCAAGTGCACGCCATGTCGAGAGGGCAGCTGGTGGCTGGTGCAGACCCTGCACAATCTCGAGCAGGGCAAGGGCCACGAGGGCGACATCGAGAAGATCCTCGACCTGTGCGACAACGTCACGATGAAGAGCTTCTGTACCCTGGCCGACGGCTTCGTGGCCAACATCACCAGCTCCATCAAGTATTTCCGGGACGAGTTCGAGGCCGGATACCACACCCCGGCCTGGGAACTGTTCCCCTACGAGAAGAGCGTCTACTTCCCGTACGAACGCGAGAGGATCGCTGTCAGTGAGGGGGCAGACCAGTGAGCACCGACGTCAAGAAGCCTGACGGCGAGGTGGCCAAGGCCGACCTGGTGACCGCCACCATCGACGGCATCCAGGTCAGCGTGCCGAAGGGCACCCTGGTCATCCGGGCTGCCGAGCGGCTGGGCATCGACATCCCGCGGTTCTGCGATCACGAACTGCTCGATCCGGTCGCCGCCTGCCGGCAGTGCCTGGTCGAGGTGCCCGACGGAGGCAATGGGCGTCCGATGAAGCCGCAGCCTGCCTGTGCGCTGACCGTGATGCCGAACATGGTCGTCGAGACCGCCGCCACCAACGAGAAGGTCGCCAAACACCAGCAGGGCATGCTGGAGTTCCTGCTGATCAACCACCCGCTGGACTGCCCGATCTGCGACAAGGGCGGCGAATGCCCCCTGCAGAACCAGACGATGAGTCATGGTCCGGGCGAATCGCGGTTCGAGGGCCTCAAGCGCACCTACCCGAAGCCGGTGAACATCTCGGCGCAGATCCTCATCGACCGGGAGCGCTGCGTGCTGTGCCAACGCTGCACGCGCTTCGGTGAACAGATCAGCGGCGACGACTTCATCTCGCTGTCGGAGCGGGGCGCGCTGAGCCAGATCAACATCTACGCGAGTCATCCCTACGAGAGCTACTTCTCGGGCAATATCGTCCAGATCTGCCCGGTCGGTGCCCTGACCAGCGTCGACTACCGCTTCCAGGCTCGCCCGTTCGACCTGGTCAGCACCACGACGACGTGTGAGCACTGCGCCAGCGGCTGCCAGTTGCGCACCGATCACCGGCACTTCCAGGTGAAGCGGCGACTGGCCGGCGACGACCCCGAAGTCAACGAGCAGTGGAACTGCGACAAGGGCCGTTTCGGCTTCTACTACGGACGACAGGCCGACCGGCTGAGCTATCCGCTGGTACGCCGCGACGGTGAACTGGTACCCGCCAGCTGGCCGGAGGCCATCGACGCGGCAGTCGCCGGCCTGAAAGCCGCCGGAGCCTCGTCCGGTGTGCTCACCGGCGGCCGGTTGACCTTGGAGAACGCATTCGCCTATTCGAAGTTCGCACGCGCGGTACTCGGCACCAACTCGATCGACTTCCGGACGCGCCCCTACGGCGCCGACGAGGCCGGCTTCCTGGCCGCCGAGGTCACCAGCCGCGAGATCGACGTCACCTTCACCGACCTGGAGAACGCTGCCAAGGTCGTGCTGGTCGGCTTCGAGCCGGAGGAGGAATCCTCGGCGGTCTTCCTGCGGCTGCGCAAGGGCAACCGCAAGAACGGCACGCGGATCCTCGCGGTCGCGCCATTCCTGACCAACGGATCACGGAAGCTGGGTGCCGTTCTGGTTCCCACGGCGCCCGGCGACGAAGTGCAGGCACTCGACTCGATCGCTGCCGAACTCGACGAAGGCACCATCGTGCTGGTGGGGGAGCGGGCGGGACTGGTTCCCGGGCTGCTGCCGAAGGTCCGCGAGTACGCCGCCAAGGGCCTGCGCTGGGCGTGGATTCCGCGCCGGGCCGGCGAATTGGCCGCCCTGGAAGCCGGTTGCCTGCCGCAGCTGCTGCCGGGTGGACGCCCCGCCTCCGATGCGTCGGCGCGCGTCGACCTGCAGGCTGCCTGGGGTATCGACCATCTGCCCGATACCGCTGGCCTGGACGCCGAGCAGATGCTCGCGGCGGCTGCCGCGGGTTCGCTGAAGGCCCTGGTGACCGCGGCTGTCGATCTGGCCGACATGGCCGATCCCGAAGCCGCCTACGCCGCCTTGGCAAGCGATGATGTCTTCGTCGTCAGCCTCGAACAGCGGCGCAGCGCGGTGACCGAGGTGGCCGACGTGGTCTTCCCGGTCGCGCTGCTCGAAGAACAGCTCGGCACCTTCATCAACTGGGAGCACCGGCTTCGTCCGGTGAACATCATCAACACCGACGCGCCATCGGTGATGACCGACGTGCGGGTGCTGGCGGCACTTGCCGATGCGCTCGGATCCGACCTGGGCATGCGCACGCCGCCGCAGGCGCAGGCCGCCTACTACGAGATCACCGACTGGGAGGGCGCCAAGCCCGGCTTCACCGCCGCGGCCGGCGCACCGGCCCAGGCCGGCGGCGAGGGCCTGAAGCTGGCCAGCTGGCATCAGGCGATCGATGACTCCCGCTGCCTCGACGGTGCCGAAACCCTGCGGCTCACCGCCCCGGCCCCGCTGGCACGGATTTCGCCGGCCACCGCGGCCGCGCTGGGAGTGCGCGACGGCGAGCCGGTGACGATCGGCACCGACAGCGGCGAGGTCGTGCTACCGGCGGCGGTCACCGCCTCGATGGTGGACGACGTGGTCTGGGCGCCGACCAACTCGGGCGTCGAATTGTTCCGTACGCTGCATGCCCGCCCGGGTGACCGGGTCCGGCTGGCGGTAGTCAAGACCGCAGGAGGTGCGGCATGACCAGCATGGAAACGGTCTTCCTCAACGATCCCTGGTGGCTCATCCTGATCAAGGTGGTGGGCGTCTTCGTCCTGCTGCTGACCTGGACCATCTTCAACGTGTGGTTCGAGCGCCGGGTACTCGGCAAGATGCAGAACCGCAAGGGCCCGATCATGAACGGCCCCCTCGGCCTGGGCCAGGCGCTCGGCGACGGCGTGAAGCTGCTCTTCAAGGAGGACTTCCGCCCGGCCCGCACCGACGCGCTGGTGTTCAACATCGCACCGATGCTGACCGCGGTCGCCGCATTCGCCTCCTGGTCGGTCATCCCGCTGGGCGGCCCGGTGCGGATGTTCGGGATCGAGACCCGGCTGCAGCTGACCGATCTGCCGGTGGCAGCCCTGCTGGTCATGGCCATCGCCGGCGTGGGCTTCTACGGCTTCGTGCTGGCCGGCTGGTCGTCCAACGGCACCTATTCGCTGCTCGGCTCGATGCGCGCCACCGCGCAGGTGATCAGCTACGAGATCGCGATGGGTCTCTCCCTGGTCGCCGTCTTCATGTACGCGGGGACGATGTCGACCAGCCAGATCGTCGCGGCTCAGGCGGAGCCGATCAATCTGTTCGGCGCCACGATCGCGTTGCCGAGCTGGTACGGCCTGCTGCTGTTGCCGAGTTTCGTCATCTACTACGTTTCGATGTTCGGCGAGACCAACCGTCAGCCGTTCGACATGCCCGAATGCGAATCGGAACTGGTTTCGGGACACATCACCGACTACTCCGGCTTCCGTTACGCGCTCTACTTCCTCGCCGAGTACATCAACGTCGCGACCGTTTCGGCGGTGTCGGTGACGCTGTTCCTCGGCGGTTTCCACGCACCGTGGCCGTTGAACGGCACCTTCTTGGATCAGGGCTGGTGGACGCTGCTGTGGTTCGTCCTCAAGGTGCAGATCATGATCTTCACCGTCGCGTGGGTGCGGGCAGCGGTTCCTCGCGTGCGCTACGACCAGATGATGAAGCTCGGCTGGAAGGTGCTGATTCCGGCGAACCTGGCGTGGATCGTGCTGCTCGCCCTGGTGCGCGGCGCATCGGTGCACGGCTGGTGGGCCGACCCGATCTTCATCGGCATCCTGATCGTCTTCCTGGCGGCGGTGGTGGCGGCGATCTGGTTCAGCGGTCCCGAACCGCAACCCGAAGCCGAGCCGATCGACCTGGACGCCGAGTTCGACGCCTTCGCCGGGGGCTATCCGGTACCGCCGATGCCCGGCCAGAAGCTGATCACCGCGGTGGTGGCAGAAGGTACCGCCGAGCCGGCAGGGGCGACGGCCTCGTCCGCCCGGCGCGCGGCGACATCGAATGGAGCTGAACTGTAATGGGCGCCTGGTCAGGATTCGGCATCACCTTCAGGACGATGTTCCGCAAGACCTTCACGCAGGGTTACCCGCAAAAAGGTGAGGAGAAGATCACCGCTCCGCGCTACCACGGCCGTCACCAGCTGAACCGCTGGCCCGACGGACTGGAGAAGTGCGTGGGTTGTGAGCTCTGCGCCTGGGCGTGCCCGGCCGACGCCATCTACGTCGAAGGCGCCGACAACACCGAGGAGGAGCGCTACTCGCCCGGTGAGCGCTACGGCAAGGTGTACCAGATCAACTATCTGCGCTGCATCCTGTGCGGCTACTGCATCGAGGCCTGCCCGACGCGCGCGCTCACCATGACCAACGATTTCAAGTTCTCGAACCGGACTCGCGAGCTGATGATCTACGAGAAGGATCAGTTGCTGGCGCCTCTGCTGCCTGGCATGGAGGAGCCACCACACCCGCGCAGGCTCGGCGCTGACGAAAAGGACTACTTCCTGGGGCTTCCGCCCACCGGCCAGCCCGACACCCGGACCGGCCAGCCCGCAGCCAAGGAGGCTGAGAAGTGATTCCGCTCATAACCGGGCAGGTGGTGGCGTTCTGGATCTTCGCGCCCCTGTCCATCGCTGGGGCCCTGGGCATGGTGATCGCCCGCAAGCCCGTGCACTCGGCGATCAGCCTGGCAGGCATGATGGTGGCGCTGGGCTGCCTGTACGCCTCGCTGGACGCGCCCTTCCTGTTCGTCGCGCAGATCATCGTCTACACCGGCGCCATCATGATGCTCTTCTTGTTCACCATGATGATCGTCGGCGTTGACACGACCGACTCCCTGATCGAGACGCTGCGCGGCCAGCGGGTCGCCGCAGCGATCTTCGTCTTCGCTTTCGCGGCGTTCATCATCGTGGTGGCCGGCAACGGCATCGTCACCGGTGCCGGTGGCCTGGAGACGGCGAATGCCGGGGGCAACGTCGAAGGCATCGCGAAGATCATCTTCGGCACCTACGTCTTCGCCTTCGAGTTGACCGCCGCCCTGCTGATGGTCGCCGCGCTGGCAGCCATCGTCCTGGCACACGGTGAGTCGCTGCGCAAGCGTGAGACCCAGGCCGAACGGGCCCGCCGCAAGACTCTGGAGTTCGCCGAGACCGGGAAGGATCCTGGTCCGCTGCCCGGCCCCGGTGTCTACGCCCGGCACAACTCGATCGAGTACCCGGCGTTGCTGCCGGACGGGTCGATCGCCGAGAAGTCGGTCTCGCCGACGCTGGCCATCCGCGGAGTCGCGGTCGTCGAGAACGACGGTCTGCGTGCCGCGCATCGAGCAGCGATCACCGAGTTCGTCGAGGTTCAAGACGAGAACACCGGCAGCGATGAGGCGCCGAAGGTCGCCGAAGAGCTCGCCGATCCGGGTTCTGTGGAGCGCACCGCCATCGAGACGACCGATGGCGATCCTGACACCCCCAAGGAGCAGTGATGAGCCCGAACGCCTACGTTGTGCTGTCGGCGATCCTCTTCTCGATCGGGCTGCTCGGCTTCCTGATCCGCCGCAATGTCCTGATCGCTTTCATGTCGGTGGAGCTGATGCTGAACTCCGCCAACCTCGCGATGGTTGCTTTCAGCTATGCCAACGGCACTCTGCTGGGCCAGGTCGGCGCCTTCTTCGTGATGGTCGTCGCCGCCTGTGAAGTCGTAATCGGATTGGCCATCATCATGATCATCTTTAAGACCCGCCGCTCGGCCTCGGTCGACGACCAGAACCAGCTGAAGCACTGAGGGGGCTGTGGTGAGTCTGTTGGAAATCGTCATCCCGGTGGAAGCCACTGGGCTGTTCTCCTACGCCTGGCTGATGATCGCGATACCCCTGGTGGTGTCGGCGATCCTGCTGCTCGGCGGCAAAGCCACCGACGCCTGGGGCCATTGGCTCGGGGTACTCGGCGCGTTGGGTTCGTTCGTCGTCACGGCGGTGCTGTGGATCCAGATGCTCGGTGCACCGGTCGACCAGCGGGCGGTGCACGTGCCGATGTTCGACTGGATCAGCGTCGGCAGCCTGGATCTGAAGGCCGCCCTGCTGGTCGACCAGCTGTCGATTCTCTTCGCGCTGCTGGTGACCGGGGTCGGATCGCTGATCTTCATCTACTCGGTCGGCTACATGGCCCACGACCCGAACCGCCGTCGCTTCTTCGCATTCCTGAACCTGTTCATCGTGGCGATGCTGACGTTGGTGCTGGCCGACAACTACGCGCTGCTGTTCGTCGGCTGGGAGGGTGTCGGCCTGGCGTCCTACCTGCTGATCGGTTTCTGGCAAGAGCGGCATTCCGCGGCACTGGCAGCCAAGAAGGCCTTCGTGGTCAACCGCATCGGTGACCTCGGGCTGCTGCTCGCGATGTTCACCATGGTCGCGCTGTTCGGCTCGGTGAATTTCACCGAGGTCAACCAGGCGGCCAGCTCCGCCGGCTCCGGCTGGCTGACTGCGCTGGGTCTGTTCCTGCTGCTGGCCGCCTGTGGCAAGTCGGCCCAGGTGCCGTTGCAGTCCTGGCTGTTGGACGCGATGGAGGGCCCCACCCCGGTGTCGGCGCTCATCCACGCCGCGACCATGGTCACCGCCGGCGTCTACCTGGTGGTGCGCAGCCACTCGATCTACGAGCTGACCGCCGCCGCCTCGCTGGCGGTCTGCATCGTCGGTGTGGTCACGCTGCTGGCCGGCGCCTGGATCGGGTCCACCAAGGACGACATCAAGAAGGTGCTCGCCGGTTCGACCATGAGCCAGATCGGCTACATGATGCTGGCCGCGGGCATCGGCCCGGCCGGCGGCGCATTCGCGATCTTCCATCTGTTCACCCACGGCTTCTTCAAGGCCAACATGTTCTTGGGTGCCGGTTCGGTGATGCATGCCATGAACGACGACACCGACATGCGGCACTTCGGTGCGTTGCGCAAGGTGATGCCGTGGACGTTCATCACCTTCGCGATCGGCTACCTGGCCATCATCGGCATCCCGCCGTTCGCGGGCTTCTACTCCAAAGACCACATCGTGGTTGCGGCCTGGGAACGCGGCTGGTACTTCGGTGTGCTGGCGATCGTGGGTGCCGGTATCACGGCCTTCTACATGACCCGGCTGATGATGATGACCTTCTTCGGGACGAAGCGGTGGGCCGACGGCGTTCACCCGCACGAGTCGCCGAAGATCATGGTCGGCCCGCTGGTGGTGCTGTCGATCGGCGCCGCGGTGCTCGGCATGATTCTCAACAATTCGATCCAGCATTGGCTGGCTCCACCGACCGGCGGCCATCCGCATGACGCCGCGCTGTGGGAGATTCCGTGGCAGGGCTGGGTGACGCTGCTGGTCGTCCTGGTCGGTGTCGCGATCGGTTACCTGATGTATCGCGGTGAGATCAGCTTCGAGCAGCCGCACACCACCAATCCGATCGTCTACATCGGACGCAACGATCTGCTGGCCGACAAGTTCAACGACGCGGTCTTCGTCCGTGGCGGTGGCAAGGCCGCGGCCGGTGTGGCGGCAGTGGACGATCTCCTGGTCGATGGCGGGGTGCGCAGCACCGCAACGCTGGCCACCAGCCTGGGCGGCGCGCTCGGCAAGCTGGAGAACGGCTACACACGAAGCTACGGCTTGACGATGGTAATCGGCGTCGTCGTGGTCGGCGCGGTCTTGATCCTCGGCCGGCTGGCCTGAGGGGAGGAGCTGAGATGAGTAACTCGATCCCCTTGCTGACGATCCTCGGTGTGCTGCCGCTGGCTTTCGCGTTGATCGCCTTCGTGGTGCGCGGAAAGGCCGGCAAACAGCTCGCGCTGGTCGGTTCGCTGGTGACCCTCGCGGTGGGCGTGTGGGCGTTCTTCGCCGCAGGTTCTGGCGACCTTTCGGAGCTGGTTCCCTGGATTCCGCAGATCGGCGCCTGGTACGCGCTCTCGCTGGACGGCATGGGCCGGGCGATGGTCTTGCTGACCGTCATCCTGGTGCCGATCGTCCTGGGCGCCGAGTGGACGCTCGACCAGAAGAAGGCCGAGGCACATGCCGAACCCCGCTGGGGCGGCAACGTCTTCGGCGCCCTCGCCCTGCTGGTGGAAGGCTTCGCACTGTTCGTCTTCATGTCGGCCGATGTGCTGCTGTTCTACATCTTCTTCGAGGCGACCCTGATCCCCATGTTCTTCCTCATCACCGGATGGGGCGGGGCCAAGCGGGGCAGGGCAGCCATGAAGTTCCTGCTCTTCTCGCTCGCCGGCGGCCTGGTCATGCTGTTCGCGGTGATCGGCGTCTACGGCATCACGGCCGGCGCCGGACAGCCCAGCTTCCTGATCGACGACTTCGCGTCCATCCCGATGAGCGAGACCGTGCAGAAGGTACTGTTCGCCGGGTTCTTCATCGCCTTCGCGGTGAAGGCGCCGATGGTTCCGGTGCACACCTGGCTGCCGGACACCGCCGAACAGGCGCTCCCGGGCGCGACCGCCCTGCTGGTGGGCATCCTCGACAAGATCGGCACCTTCGGGATGATCCGGATCTGCCTGGGCATGCTGCCCGGTGCGAGCCTGTGGGCGACCCCGTTCGTGGTGGTGCTCGCGGTGATCTCGATCATCTACGGTGCAGTGCTGGCCATTACCAGCACCAACCTGCTGCGGCTGGTCGCCTACACCTCGGTCAGCCACTTCGGGTTCATGGTGCTGGGCATCTTCGCCTTCACCACCACCGCGATGAGCGGTTCGATCTTCTACATGCTCGCCCACGGCTTCAGCTCGGCGGCGCTCTTCCTGGCTGTCGGGTTCTTGCTGAACCGCCGCGGATCGGTCGAGATCGCCGATTTCGGTGGCGTGCAGCAACTCGCCCCGCTGCTGGCGGGAGTCTTCCTCATCTCGGGCCTGGCCACCCTCGGCCTGCCCGGCACCGCGAACTTCGTCGGCGAGTTCTCGATCATGACCGGCTCGTGGCAGCGCCAGACGGCGGCCGTCGTGATCGCCGTGCTCGGTACCGTGCTGGCTGCGGTCTACGTGCTGTGGGCCTACCAGCGGGTGTTCACCGGCCAGCCCACCGACGAGGTGAAACAGTCGGTCACCAGTGATCTGGGTGGTCGCGAGAAGCTCGTGATCGGCCCGCTGATCGCGCTGCTGCTGCTGTTCGGGTTCTACCCGCAGCCGATGATCAACGTGGTCGAGCAGACGGCCAGTACCACCATGAACGTCGTAGGCATGACCGATCCGCTGCCCGGGTCGATGGGAGGAAAGTGATGCTCGAGGAGTTTCTGCCCGCCGCACCGGTCCTGCTGGTGCTGCTGGGTGGCACGATCGCCATCGTCTTCGAAGGTGCGGTACCGCGACTGGTTCGTCCGACGGTTCAGGCGGCCTGGGCGCTGCTGGTGCTGATCGGCGCATTCGGCTGGACGCTGGTCAACTGGTCGGCCAATGCGCCACAGCTGGCCGCGATGAACGCGCTGACGCTTGACGGCCCGGCCCAGCTGACCTGGATGCTGCTGCTGTTCTTCGGAGCGCTCGCGGTGCTGTTGTTCGCCGAGCGGCGGGTCGGCGGCGGCGAGTCGCCGTTCGCGCCCAACGCGTCCGCGGTGCCCAGTTCCCAGGCCGAGCGTGAGGCCATCGCCGCCCGTCAGGAGCAGACTGAGGTCTTCCCGCTGCTACTGTTCTCGCTTGCCGGCATGATGGTCTTCGCCGCCGCCAACGATCTGCTGACCATGTTCGTCGCTCTCGAGGTGCTGTCGTTCCCGCTGTACGTCTTGTGCGGTATGGCACGGCGCCGCCGGCTGCTGAGCCAGGAAGCCTCGTTGAAGTACTTCCTGCTCGGCGCGCTCAGCTCGGCCATCTTCTTGTACGGTGTGGCGCTGACCTTCGGATATGCGGGCTCCTTCCACTTCCGTGACATCGATCTGGCCGTCCAGTCCAATGCGCAGTCGCCGTGGCTGCTGCTCGCCGGTCTGGCCCTGCTGGGCGTCGGGGTGCTGTTCAAGATGGGCGCGGTGCCCTTCCACAACTGGGTGCCGGACGTCTACCAGGGCGCACCGACCCCGGTCACTGCCTTCATGGCGATCTGCACCAAGCTGGCGGCGACCGTCGGCCTGCTGCGGTTGCTGTACGTGGCGTTGGGGTCGCTGCGCTGGGACTGGCAGACCGCGCTGGCCGTCATCGCGGTGGCCACCATGGTCGTCGGCTCGCTGATCGGCCTCATCCAGACCGATGTGAAGCGGCTGCTGGCGTACTCGTCCATCGCGCACGCCGGGTTCATCCTGGTGGGTGTGGTCGGCGCTGTCACCACCGCGAATGGTCTTGCGGACGACCGGGTCGGCTCGGTTGCCGCGATTCTGGTGTACCTCGCAGCCTACGGACTGGCCACCATGGGCGCCTTCGCGATCGTCACCCTGGTTCGTCGTTCGGGTGCCGAGGCCACCAGCTTCGCCGCCTGGTCGGGGCTGGGACGCCGTGATCCGCTGCTCGGTGTGCTGATGACGATCTTCCTGCTGAGCATGGCCGGCATCCCGCTGACCGGTGGTTTCATCGGCAAGGTGGCGGTCTTCGCGGCAGCCTGGAACGGTGGCTATTCCTGGCTGGTGCTGATCGCCGTGATCGCCAGCCTGGTGACTGCCGGCTTCTACTTCCATGTCATCTGGGTGATGTTCGGGCCGAACCCCAATGATGAGACCGCCCTGGTGAGCCCCGGAATCGGCACCCAGATAGTGATTTGGGTGGGTGTTGCCGGTACGCTTCTTCTTGGTGTGCTACCTGGCCCGCTGCTGGATATCGCGATCAACTCTGCAGGATTCATACGCTGACAATGGCTGACGAACTATTTGCGCAAACTGTTGCCGAAACGCTTGCCCTCATCGAAGACAGGCTGATGGAGGCAACAGTTTCGCAGTATTCGTTCGTCACCGAAGCCGCCCAGCACATCGTCTCGGCCGGGGGGAAGCGATTTCGTCCGGCCCTGGTGGTGACCGCTGCCCACCTCGGCTCCGATTTCGATCTCGACGAGGTGATCGGCGCGGCCTTGGTGATGGAACTGACCCACGTCGCGAGTCTTTATCATGACGACGTCATGGACGAGGCGGACCTGCGGCGCGGCGTTTCCAGCGCCAACAACCGATACGGCAACTCGACGGCGATCCTGGTCGGCGATTACCTGTTTGCACGGGCTTCTCGTGAAGTGGCCAGGCTGGGCCCCGAGTACGTCGATCTGCAGGCGCAGACCTTCGCCGAGCTGGTCGAGGGACAGATGGCCGAGACGACCGGGCCGCTGGCCGGTGAGGACCCGATCGATCACCATTTCAAGGTGCTGGCGGGTAAGACCGCCTCACTGATCCGGGCATCTGCGCTGTTCGGGGGCATGGTCGGGGGCGTCTCGGATCTGGCGTTGGACGCCCTGGGACGCTTCGGCTTCGAGATCGGGATGGTCTTCCAGCTTTCGGACGATCTGATCGACATCGTGTCCGACACGACCGGCAAGACCCCGGGCACCGACCTGCGCGAGGGCATCCCCACTTTGCCGACGCTGTTGTTGGCCTCGTCGCCGGCGGTTGGCGATCACGAGTTGGCTGAGCGTATTGCCGCCGGCCTGGACGATGATGGCGATCTGGCCGAGGCGCTCGCGGCGCTTCGGGCCAGTGCCGTGATCGATCAGACCCGGTCGGAGATCGCCCGTCGCGCGTCGGTCGCCCGCGATTACCTGACCCCGCTGCCCGCCGGTCCCGCCAAGGACATGCTGGACCGCCTCTGCGATGAGGTCGTAACCCGTTCGTCCTAGTCGTCGCACACAGTGCTGGGCCCACCCGGGGTGACGGGCGGGCCCAGCACTGCAGCTGCTGCCGCGGTGGCAGAGCTTACTGCGCGATGAGTTCGGCGATCTTGCGATATCCGACCGGCAGGTTGATCCCGGCCAAGGAGGACGCCTCCGTCATCGCAATCAGGTGCACATTCTGGTTGGCGATGGCCGGCACATCTTGCACGGCCGTGTTGGCGAGGAGTTCGGCGAAGGGAGCCTGGCCGCTTCCCTGGAAATCCTCCAGCAAGATGATGTCGGGGTTGGCTCGTATCAACAGCTCGGCATCAATCGTCCCGGTGGCGGTGATGCCTGCCGTTTGTGCCGCATCGCTGGCACCGGCGCGCAGCGCAAGGCCTGGCAGCATATTGTCCGACGACATCGCCATCACGTTGCCCCCTCGCGCCATCAGCGCCAGCACGCTGGGGTGCTTGTCGGACCGCTGCGAGTCGATCTCGGCGATGGCATCGTGCAGTTCACTGGCGTACTTTTCGGCCTTCTCGGGTTGTCCGACGGCGTCTCCCACGGTGCGCAGTGCGGATTCATAGGCCTCGGGCGTGTTGAAATCCGCCGACTCGAAGGTGATCATCGGCACTCCCGCGGCGGCGAGTTGCTCGTTGGCGGTCTTTTCGCCGCCGTGGCGCGAGGTGGTCAGCACCAGATCGGGCTGGTAGGACAAGATCTGCTCGGGATCGGGAGTCACTCCGGCCGGCAGCGTGGTCTCGACCTGTCGGGCCAGATCGGGGACCATCCCCATGGTCGGCGACTGGGAACCAACGGCAATGGCTGCCATCGACTGGGGACCGGCCAGCAGCAATGCCATGTCCGCGGTTTCGCTGGTTATCGCCACGATGCGCTGAGGCCGGACGATGTCGGCTGACGCCTCGGATTGGCTGGTGGCCGGGGCGGCGGCCGATGCCGCGCCCGGGGCCGAGCAGCCGACCAACAGCGCTCCGCCGGCCACCAGGGCCATCAGCGCCTTGAGTGGGTGAAGAGGTCGTGTCATGGGTCCTTTCATCTGGAAGTCATAGAGCGGTCACGCTGAGAGAGTCGGTGACCGGCGAACGACGCACGTCGACATCGATGCCGTAGGCGGCCCGCAGGAGGTCCACGGTGAGCACGTCGTCGGGGGTTCCGTGAGCGGCGATCACGGCTCCGTGCCGGCCGGGAGTGAGCAGGATGAGGTCGTCGCAGAACCGAGCGGCCAGCGACAGATCATGCAGGACGACTACGACGAGCCTGTTCGCCGGATCTTCGTCGAGCCAGGGGTGCAGCAGACAGAGCACGGCCATCTCGTGTGACATGTCCAACGCCGAGATCGGTTCGTCGAGAACCAGCACCGGAGCCTCCTGAGCCAGTGCTCTGGCCAGGCCGGTGAGCTGACGCTCCCCGCCGCTGGTGCCTGCTACCGGTCGCTGCGCCCATGCGTCGGCGCCGGTGAGTCTCAGGGCGGCGTCCACGGCGCGTTCGTCGGCCGAACTCATTGCTGCGAACCGGGACTGGCGCGCGTAGCGCCCCATCTCCACAAGCTGACGCCCGGTGAAATCGGCCGGCGAGGAAGTCTCCTGGGCAAGATAGGCCAGGTGCCGGGCTCGTTGCCGAGGGTTCATGGAGGCCAGACTGCGCCCGGACACCGTCACGGAGCCTTCGTACGCGATCAACCCGAGAACAGCCTTCACCAGGGTGGACTTGCCTGCTCCATTGGGTCCGATCAGACCATGGACTCTGCCGGGTGTCAGATCGACAGACAGTTCATTCAGGACGGTCCGCGGCCCATAGCTCACCGTCAGCCCGGTCAGCGATAGCCCCGCACTCATCTGGGATCCTTCTTGCGCAAGACCAGGAAGAGCAGGAATGGCGCACCGATCAGCGAGGTGATGGTTCCGGTCTGAAGCACCACGGGGTTGAAGATCATTCGGGCGGCGGTGTCTGCGCTGGTCAAGAAGATGGCCCCGACCAAGAACGATGCCGGCAGCAGGAAGGTGTGATCGGCGCCGAAAACCAGACGCACCAGATGCGGTACCACCAGGCCGACGAAGGCGATGATCCCGGTGGCCGCCACTCCCGCGGCGGTGGCCAGCGCAGCGAACGCCAAGACCAGGTTGGACACCAGACGGACGTTCACGCCTGCTGATTGTGCGGTGGCCTCTCCCAGCGCCAGCATGTTGAGTTCGCGGGCGAAGAACAGCACACCGCTCACTCCGATCATCAGCGGGGCCACCACCATCCAGACGTCGGCCATCGTCCGCCCGGTGAGGTCGCCGTTCAGCCAGAACATGGCCGATCTGGCGTTCTCCGCGTCCGGCGCGTTGGCGATCAGCGCAGCGGTGATCGCGCCGAGAAACGAGTTGAGGGCCATGCCGACCAGCAGCAGCGAAGCCGTCGACCTACTGGCTCGTCCGTAGCCGACACCTTGGACGATCGCGGTCGCGCCCAGCGCCCCAACGAAAGCGCCGACCGGCAGCAGCCAGGAGGTGGCGCCGACCATGCCGGTCACGATCAGGCCGGCCGCGATGACCGCTGCGCCGGCTGAGACACCGGTGATACCCGGCTCGGCCAGGGGATTGCCGAAGACTGCCTGCATGGCGGCGCCGGCCACCGACAGGCCGCCTCCCACCAGGATCGAGATGAGAATGCGCGGCAGCCTGATCTGGGTGATCAGGGCGTCGCGTGCGCCGTCGCTGGTGCCCGCGAGCATTCGGCCAACCGCATGAAGCGCGGTACTCGTGGGCACATTGACCGGGCCGATACAGATGGCTGCGACCGCCCCGACAGTGACGGCCGCGGCGAGCACCATGAGCCAGCGGATCTGGCGACGAGAAAGGATCATGCAGGCAGGACCTTAGGTGAGCGAGTTGACCACCGAACAATAACGATAATCGTTATCGCATGCAACTCTGGTGAGGCCTCCCCGCCAGGCGCAGCCCAGCAGTCCTGCACCAGAAGGAATCGGGTCCGAGCGATCCGGTCCCGCAGATCTCCGGCCTGCAGACAAGTGGGTGGCCCCCGGACGCTAGCGTCCGGGGGCCACCTATTAAGTCTACGCTGCCGACCTCAGTCGGAGCGCCGTCAAATGGCGATCAGTATCTGAGTGCACCGTCCACCGGCGCACCGTATTGGTTCGCAATCGGCTGCGGGGCTCCCAGGCAGAGCACCAGGAGGATAATCCAGCCGACGACGGGGATCAGGTTGAGCAGGATGAGCCAGCCGCTCTTACCGGTGTCATGCAGCCGGCGAACAGTGACCGCCAGCGAGGGCAGCAGAATTGCGAGGCTGAACAGGCTGAGCAGGATGGAGATCGGCGAGTTGCCGTTCGCATTGGTGGTGAGCGAAACCAGCAGGCCGAGTACGGCATTGATGACCAGGCACGACAGCCACCAGGTGACCCACTCCCGGCGGCTTGCGCGGCCATCGAAGACCACGTATTTGGAAAGGGTGTACTTGAGGGATTCGGTTATGTTCATGAGTTTCCTTCAGTAAGGGCATACGCCGGGACCAAGCTTAGTCCAGCGGGGGGTCACCAGATGCGGACGCGTTCGCTCGGCTCCAGCCACAGCGCGTCGCCGGGTGTCGTCCCGAACGCGTCATGGAACTCGTTGATATTGCGGACGGTCTGATTGCAGCGGATCTCGTCCGGCGAGTGCGGGTCGGTGGCCAGCCGCTCCTTCTGAGCCTGCGGGCGCAGGATCGTCCGCCAGGTCTGGGCCCAGCCGAAGAAGAGCCGCTGATTGGCGGGGATGCCGTCCACCGGTTCGGGGTCGGTATCGCCCACGGCCAGCCGCCAGGCCTGATAGGCCACCTGCAGGCCGCCCAGGTCACCGATGTTCTCGCCGAGGGTCAGCTTGCCGTTGACATGCACGTCGGGCACTTCGGCGGGGGAGAGCCGGTTGTACTGGTCGACCAGCGACTGGGTGCGCTTCTCGAAAGCCTCGCGGTCCTCGTCGGTCCACCAGTTGCGCAGCCGCCCATCCCCATCGCAGGTGGAGCCCTGATCGTCGAAGCCATGACCGATCTCGTGCCCGATGACCGCGCCGATGCCGCCGTAGTTGACCGCATCGTCGGCGTCCGCGCTGAAGAACGGCGGCTGCAGAATCGCCGCGGGGAAGACGATCTCGTTGCGCAGCGGGTGGTAGTAGGCGTTGACGGTCTGCGGGTACATCAGCCACTCCTCGGGGTCGATCGGCCCCGAAAGCTGGTGAATCATGTAGTCGAAGGCGAAGCTCTCGGCCCGCAGCACGTTGCCCAGCAGATCGTCGGAGGTCACCTCGAGCGCCGAGTAGTCACGCCAGCGGTTCGGGTAGCCGATCTTGGCGCGGAACTTGCTCAGCTTCTTGAGGGCTTCGGCGCGGGTGGCGTCGGTCATCCAGTCGAGCTTGCTGATCGATTGGTGGTAGGCCTCCAGCAGGTTGGCGACCAGTTCCTCGGCGCGAGCCTTGGTGGCCGGCGGGAAATGCTCGGCGACGTAGATGCGCCCGACGGCCTCGCCCAGCACGCCCTCGACCAGCGAGACGCCCCGCTTCCAGCGCTCCCGCAGCACGGGGATGCCCTGCAGTGTCCGGCCATAGAAGGAGAAGTTCTGCTCCACCAGCGCCTCGGGCAGGTAGGGTGCGAGCGCATCCACGATCTGCCAGCGCTCCCAGGCCCGCCAGTCGTCCAGCGAGTCGGCGGTCACCAGGGCCGCGGCATCAGGCAGGAAGGTGCGCTGGCAATTGATAACCTCGGCTACAGCGGCCTCGGGCAGTTCGGCGCCGGCCAGGAAGTCGTCCCAGGCCAGGTCGGGGCTGAGAGCGGTGAACTCCTCCCAGGTCTGCGGGAAGTACATCTGCACCATGTCGCGGGTGCGTACCTTGTCCCAGTGGCAGGCGGCGATGCGAGTCTCCAGATCGAAGATCCGGCGGGCTTGGTCAGCCGCATCGGGGATCCCGGCCAACGACAGCATGGCTTCGATGTGCGCCAGGTAGGCCTCCCGGATCTCGGCATGCTCGTCGAGACGGTAGTACTCCTCGTCCGGCAGGCTGATCCCGGACTGGCCGACGAACAGCAGGTAGCGCGCCGGATTACCCGGATCGGCGTCGTTGTCCAAATCGAAAAGACCGCCGATGCCGTGTCGCAGCGACCATCCCCAGAAACGTGCCAGATCGGCGGTCGAGGTGATCTGGTCCACCTTGTCGAGCAGCGCGCGCAGCGGCGCGATGCCCAGTTTCTCAACGGCCTCGGTGTCCATGAAGGAGGCGTAGAGGTTCGCGATACGCGCGGCGTCCGCGCCCTCGCCCTCGGCGTCCCGAGTCTCGATGATCTGGCGGACGGCCGCCTCCGAGGCCTCTCGCAGCTCGTAGAACGCACCCCACCCGCTGCGATCCTCCGGGATCTTGGCCCGAGCCAGCCAGGCGCCGTTCACATGCCGGAAGAGGTCGTCGGACGCACGGATGTCGTCGTCGAAGAAGTCGCGGTTCAAAGCTTCGCTAGTCACTGAGTCAGCCTACCCTTGGGTCCGGGACGGGAGCCGGAGTCCGCAGGTCAGCTGACCGTCCAGGGATCGTCGCCGGCCAGCAACTGTTGCAGCTGGGTCTGCTTGTCGTCACGGCTGTCGGCCGGCCCGCCCTCGGCGGTGGCGATCTGCTGCCGCGCCAGGTCATCGAAACTCGGACGCTCGACACTGCGGAAGATGCCGATCGGGCTGCGGCGCATCACGCCGGAGTCGGTGATGCGGCTCAGCGCGAAGGCGCGGGTGGGGTCATCGGCGCCGGGATCGTGGACGATGACGTTCTCCAAACCGACCTCGTCGACCGCCTTGACCTGCAGATGCCCGTCCGGAGCCTGCACGACCCCGAAGCTGCCGCCCGGGGTCAGCACCGGTTCGCCGGCCTCCAGCTTGATGACACCCTCTCCGTCCGGAGCGTCCGGGGAAGTGAGCTGATCCCAGGCGCCATCGTTGAAGATCGGGCAGTTCTGGTAGACCTCGACCAGCGAGGACCCGCGATGCTCGAATGCCGCACGCAGCACGGAGGTCAGATGCGCGCGATCCGAATCGATGCTGCGCGCCACGAACGTCGCCTCCGACCCCAGCGCCAGACTGACCGCGTTGACCGGGGTGTCCAGCGACCCCGCGGGGCTCGACTTGGTGACCTTGCCGATCTCGCTGGTCGGTGAGAACTGGCCCTTGGTCAGCCCGTAGATGCGGTTGTTGAACAGCACCACGGTCAGGTTGACATTGCGGCGCAGCGCGTGGATCAGATGGTTGCCGCCGATGGACAGCGCATCCCCGTCGCCGGTGGCCACCATGATCGCCAGATCGGGCCGGGTGACGGCCAGGCCGGTGGCGATCGTCAGAGCGCGGCCATGAATCGAGTGCATGCCGTAGCTGTTCACGTAGTAGGGGAAGCGCGCCGAGCATCCGATACCGGAGACGACCACGGTGTTCTCGCGGGCGATACCCAGTTCGGGCAGCAACGCCTGCACCGCGCTCAAGATCGCATAGTCACCGCAGCCCGGGCACCAGCGGACTTCCTGATCGCTGGTGAAGTCCTTGCGTTTCAGCGGGTTGATGCTCAAGGGCACCTGCCCGAGCCCGCCGACTCCGAGCCCGTGCACGGAAGCTTCAGACATGCTGCACCTCCTCGACTTGTGACAGCAGGTATTCGGTCAGCTCGCTGACTCCCAGCGGCAGGCCTCGCATTCTCGACCAGCTCCTGGCGTCCACCAGGTATTTCGCCCGCACGATCATGGCGAACTGGCCGAGATTGACTTCTGGGACGATGACTCGGTCGGCCCGGTGCAGCAGCTGCCCGAGGTTGGCCGGCAGCGGATTCAGGTTGCGCACGTGTATCTGGGCGATCGGGACGCCCAACTCGCGAACCCGGCGCACCGCGGCGGTGATCGCACCCCACGTCGAACCCCAGCCGAGCACCGCCAGCTTGGCGACCCCGCTCGGGTCGTCCCAGGTGGCCTCCGGTACTGCAATACGTGCGATGTGCTCGGCGCGCAGCTTGACCATGGTGTCGTGGTTGTCGCCGTCGTAACTGATCGTGCCGAGACCATTCGACTTCTCCAAGCCGCCGATCCGGTGCTCAAGACCCGGGGTGCCCGGAATGGCCCACGGCCGGTCGAGCGTCAGCGGATCGCGGTGGTAAGGCGCGAAGGTGCCCTGCTCGGTATTGGCTTCGGTCGCGAACCCGGGATCGATCGTCGGCAGGCTACCGGCGTCCGGAACCAGCCACGGCTCCGAACCGTTGGCCAGGTAGGCGTCGGAGAGCATGATCACCGGCGTGCGGTGGGTGAGCGCGATCCGGCAGGCCTCGAAGGCCGCGCTGAAGCAGTCGGCCGGCGAACTGGGCGCGATCACCGGCACGGGGGACTCGCCGTTTCGTCCCCACATGGCCTGCAGCAGATCGGCCTGCTCAGTCTTGGTGGGCATCCCGGTGGACGGCCCGGCGCGTTGCACGTCGATGATCACCAGCGGCAGTTCGGTCATCACCGCAAGGTTGATCATCTCCTGCTTCAGCGCCAGCCCCGGCCCCGACGTCGTGGTCACACCCAGCGCACCACCGAAGGACGCACCCAGGGCTGCACCGACGGCGGCGATCTCGTCCTCTGCCTGGAAGGTCTGCACGCCGAACGCCTTGCGCTTGCTCAGCTCATGCAGCAGATCGGAGGCCGGGGTGATCGGGTAGGCACCCAGGAACAGTTGCAGGCCGGAGGCGACCGAGGCGGCCAGCAGGCCGAGCGCGGTCGCCTGGCTACCGGAGATCTGACGGTAGCGTCCGGGGGCCTGGAAGATGGAGGCCACCTCGTAGCGCACCGCGAAGGTCTCGGTGTTCTCGCCGTAGTTCCAGCCGCCCTCCAAGGCGGCCAGGTTGGCGTCTCGAACCTCGGGCTGGGCCGCGAACTTCTGCTGCAGCCACTCCCGGGTGGGGGTCATGTCGCGGCTGTACAGCCAGCTGGCCAGTCCCAAGGCGAACATATTGCGTGCCCGGGAGACGGCTTTGCGGCCCAGTCCGAACGGCGCCACCGCATCCCCGGTCACCGAGTTCAGGTCGAGGCGGACCAGCTGGTAGCTGGCTTCGAGGCTGCCGTCGTCCAGCGGGCTCACCGCATAGCCGGCATGGTTGAGATTGCGCTTGGTGTACTCGGACGAGTCGGTGATCAGCACGCCGCCGCGGCGCAGCGAGGGCAGATGCACCTTCAGCGCGGCCGGATTCATGGCGACCAGGACGTCCAGATCTTCACCGGGAGTGACGATGTCGCGGTCGGCGAAATGCACCTGGAAGCTGCTGACGCCACCGATGCTGCCCTGCGGGGCGCGGATCTCGGCCGGGAAGTCGGGCAGAGTGACGATGTCGTTGCCCTGGCGGGCGGATTCGGCTCCGAATCGGCCACCGGTGAGTTGCATGCCGTCGCCGGAATCTCCGGCGAACCGCACGACTACCCTGCTGACTTGCTCAGGCACTCCGATAACCTCCAGTAAGAAACGCCTCGTTCATCGTCCTTGGCGAGGATTTCGCGTGTGCGCGTCGGACGAGCTTTTTCAACGATAGTTGTTGTAGAAAAGTTGGCGGGCGGTCTCGGACGCGGGTAGTGCCTTCTGCCGGGCTGTTCACTCAGGGCGTAGGCTTATGCGCATGCCCGCAGACCCCCCTCAGTTGAGGCCTTGCGCCCAGTGATCGGCTGGTTCGCGTCCCACTGGGCAAAGGTTGTCGAAGCCTGGCGCGTGAAGAATGTGCGCCGGGGTTTCTACGGCACGCTGCTCATCACCCTCGGCGCCTTCTCGCCCGCCTACCTGCCGCGCAATTCGCCGTGGTGGCAGATGCTCACGGACGCTCAGATAAGCGGCTGGCCGGCCAAATTGGCGGGCACCTTGTTCACGATGGTCGGGCTGTTCCTTCTCCTGGACGCCTGGTTCCGGCTGCGACCCAAGGACGGGGCCAGCGAAGCCGACGTCTACGCCTACCATCACGTGCGGCATTGGGCGATCCTGCTGATCTGGGGTGCACCGTTTCTGCTGGCGCCGCCGATCTTCAGCCATGACGCCTACAGCTACGCGGCGCAGGGCTGGCTGGTGCACAACAACATCAACCCCTATGAGGCCGGCCCGGCCGTGCTGCCCGGCGCGTTCGCCGACCAGGTCTCCTGGGTCTGGCGAGACACCCCGGCCCCCTACGGGCCGCTCGCGCTGCAGTTGCAGCACCTGATCGTCGACCTGATGGGCTTTCGTCCCTACGCCTCCGCGGTCGCGATGCGGGCCCTGGCGGTGATCGGCGTCGGCCTGATCGGCTTGCTGATTCCGCGGATCGCGCGTATCCGGGGCGCGGACCCTGCCTTCGCGGCGTGGTTCGGGACGCTCAACCCGGTGCTGGTGATCGACTTCATCGGCGGCGCGCACAACGACTCGCTGATGATGGGCCTTGTGGTGGCGGGGTTGTGGGTGACCCTGCTGCCCGTCAAGGGCCGCTTCAACGGCTGGTGGCTGCTCGGTGCGGTGCTCGTCGGTATCGGTGCGGCGATCAAACAGCCGGCCATCATGGCTGCCTATGCGCTGCCGTTGATGGCGCGTCCATGGGCGGACTGGAGCCTGCGCGAGGTCGCCATCACTGCCGGACGCGTGCTGGCCAGCTTCGCCGTGGCGATCGGCTCGTTCAGCCTGGTCACGGTGGCCACCGGACTGGGATTCGGCTGGATCAATGCGGTCAGCGTGCCCGGCCGGGTGCTCACCATCGCCCCGTTCACCATCATCGGCCAAGCCATTCAGCTGGTGTTGAACCTGTTCGGGCTCGACCCGAGCGGATGGGCGGCGATTACGGTTTCCCGTGCCGCCGGCGTGGTGATCGCCGCAGTGGTGATTGCAGCGATGGCGGTGACGATCGCGCGGACTCGTCCGCTGCTTTTCTTGGCCCTGGGTTATCTGACCGCCGCCCTCGCCCTGCCCGCGGTGCGCAGCTGGTACGTGTTGTGGGGCGGATTGCTGCTGCCGCTGTCCGATCCGCCGCGGCGGGTGGTGAATGTGGCGGTCTGGGCCACGGTCGTGCTGCTGTGCTACAACGGCATCAACATGGCGTGGCGCAATGATGCTATGGCTCTCGGGTTCGCGGCCGCCGCCGGTATCTGGTGGCTCGCGCGGACCCATCGTGATACCTCGCCCGGCAGGGGCGACCGGCGCCGGAAGGTTCCCGGGGGCGCCGCCCATATCGAGTTGCAGGAGGACTGAATCAATGACCAACGAGATCCTCAGTGAAGTCGGCGACGGTATCGCCACGTTGACACTGAATCGTCCACAACGCATCAACGCGGTGAATCGTGCCATGGTCGACCAGATGTCGGACATCCTGCATGCCTGGGCCGATGACGACCGGGTGCAGCAGGTGAGGCTGGCCGGTGCCGGGGAGCGCGGTTTTTGCGCGGGGGCCGATGTGCGCGCGCTGCGTGACAGCATCGTGGCCGGCCATCCCGATCAGGCGCTGGACTTCTTGTACGCCGAGTATGAGATGGAGCGCTACATCGCCTACTATCCCAAGCCGGTGACCTCATATCTGTCGGGTATCGCGATGGGTGCGGGGTTGGGCATCGGATTGCACAACACGACCAGCATCGGGCAGCCGGGCACCCGGTGGGCGATGCCGGAGACCGCGATCGGGCTGTGGCCCGACGTCGGGGTCTGCTACGAGCTGTCGCGTGCCCCGGGGCGCATCGGGGAGTACCTGGCGATGAGCGGGCAGACGATCGACGGACTGTCGGCCCACTGGGCGGGGCTGCTGGTCGAATGCCGTGGAGGTGACGACCCGGCATCGTCGGCGCTGGCAGCCGCGTCTGGCTGGATCGATGAGTGCTTCGCCGGTGAGGACGCCGGCGAAATCGTCGCTGCGCTGGAGTTGCATCCGGACAAGGATGCGCGAGGCGCTGCCGAAACGATCCGGGCGCGCAGCCCGTTGTCGGTCTGTGTCGCGCTGCAAGCTGTCCGCAATGCCCGCGCGATGGCCGAGATCGGCGATGTCTTCGACCAGGACGGGAAGCTGGCCACCACATTCATGGCCGATCCGGCCGACTTCGTGGAGGGCGTTCGGGCCAAGATGGTCGACAAGGACGGCGACCCGCGCTGGCGGCACGCTCGCATCGAGGACGTCGACCCCGCCGAGGTGGTCACGCGCTTCATGACGGAGATCTGACCCGCCGCCGGTTCGTCCGAGCTCAGATCGCGTAGTCGATCACCACGGGCGCGTGGTCGCTGATCCGCGCTTCATAGCAGGTCTCCTTGTCGACCTGACCCGCGGTGGCCAGCCTCGCCAATCGGGGGGTGGCCAACTGATAGTCGATCCGCCATCCGGTGTCGGCGTCGAACGCCTTGCCACGCCAACTCCACCACGAGTACGGGCCGTCGGCGTCCGGATGCAGCTGCCGCATCACATCCACCAGGGTGCGCGGCGACACGATCGAACCGAACCATTCACGTTCTTCCGGCAAGAACCCGGCCGAGGTCTGGTTGCCGCGCCAGTTGCGCAGGTCCCGCCGGGTATGGGCGATGTTGAAATCGCCCAGCACCACGTACTCCCGGCCGCGTCCGGCCGCCGCCAGCCGCGCCCGGCGCAACTGCCGCGCGAAACCGGCGAGGAAAGCCATCTTGCGTTGATAGCGGACCTGGGCAGCCGCGCTGCCCGACCGATCGCGCGGGGCAACGGGGGAGTCGCCCTTCGGCACGTAGACACTGGCGATCGTCACCGGCGCCCCGGCCAGATCGACCTCCAGGTAGCGTCCCTCGGCGACGAACGCACGCAACTCGCGGGCCAGCACGCAGTCGTCTTCAACGTCGGCCAGCACCGGCACCGTGCCGGGCGCCCAGGATAAGACCTGGGTTCCCCAGGACCGCACCGCAGCGACCGGCTCCCGGGTGAGCACGGCGACGCCGTTGCGTCCGGCCAGAGTGCCCGGATCATAGGTCACGTGATAGCCGCCGAAGACCTCCAGCGGCAGCTGATCGGCCGGGCAGCGCACCTCCTGCAGCCCGATGACATCGGCCATCCGCTCGTCACGCCAGGTTTCGAACCCTCGTCGCTGAGCAGCCCGGATCCCGTTGACGTTGTGTGTGGCGATGCGCATGGCGCCACCATAGACGACCCGCGCCGAGCCTCCGACCGGGCAAAGCGACGGCGGCTAGGCTCGCCGTGTGAGCAAGCGGCGAGCAACGGCGAAGCACAGCATCGGGCCCGGTTTCCGCAGCCGTCCTGCCTGGATCGCGGTGATCGGCTGGTGGAGCGCGGTCGTCCTGGCGATCGTGGCGACTGTGCTGCTGAACAGCTGGCTGGCCGACGAAACCCGCATCGGCGCCCAGCGCGCCGGCATCTGGCTGGCCGGTTTCGCCGCGCTGGCCGCGATCACCGGCTGGGTCGGCAGCATCGGTTCGGTACTCAAGGACGATGGACGCGTCCGCGCCGGCGCCAGCTGTCTGCTCGCCATACCGATCGTCAGCCTGGTGATGGGAATCATCGCGGTCTCATCGACCGTCGAACGGCCTACTGATCCGCTGCCGGTGTTGTGGGTGATCATCTCGGGCCTGTTGCTGCTGGTGGGAACGCTGCTGATCGTGTTGCCAGAGCATCTGGGTACTTCTTGAATCGCCGATCCCGACCGGCAAGGATCAGCCTATGAGCATCGAAACGGTGGACGTCGGCAGCATGATCCGGCTCGGGCAGTTCCTCAAGTACGCGGGCATCGCCGAATCGGGGGCGCATGCCCGCGAAATGATCGAGGCCGGCGATGTGGAAGTCGACGGTGAGATCGAGACCCATCGCGGCCGCCAGTTGCACGGGGGCGAGGTGGTGACGGTGATCACCGAGGCCTTCGAGACCACCGTGCGCGTCGGCTGAGCCGGGGGCGGGAATGACTTTCTGGGAGGTCCTCGGACAGGGCGCGGTCGCGCTCTACAGCCTCATCACGCTGGCGCTGGTCACCTTGCTGGTGGCGCGCACCAGCAAACGGGTGCTCGGCATTCAGGTGTCGGCGATACGGGCGATGCTGGTGGTGATCGGCATTTTCGCGATGCTGGGCCCGGTGCTCGTCTACTTCGGCGAGCACACCGATCTGGAGGGCACCTCGGCGTCCAATATGGTCGCCGTGACCGTGCTGATGGTCGGCCTGGCACTTGGCGTGTTCGCGCTGGGGCTGCTGGCGCTGATGGTGCTCGAGGTCATCATCCCCACCGGGTCGACCCCGCCGCTGCGGGTGATGCTGACCGGCTGGCGCGCTCGCCTGCGCCGCACCGGACGTTACGTGCAGATCATGGTCATCCTCTTCCGGCGGGGCCTGACCGCCCCTCTGCGCGGGGTGCTCAACGTCGGGCCGAGCACGGCCGAGTCGGTGCGGCTGGCTATGGAGGACGCCGGAGTCACCTTCGTCAAGCTCGGGCAACTGTTGTCGACCCGCAGCGACCTGCTGCCCCCCGAGTACATCGCCGAACTGTCCAAGCTCACCAGCCAGGCCGAACCCCAGCCCTACGAACGGGTCCGCGCGACCCTCGAGAAGGAACTGGGCGACAAGCTGGCCAGACTGGACGTCGATCCCGCCCCGCTTGCCTCCGCATCACTGGCCCAGGTGCATGCCGCAACTCTGGACGGCAAGTATCAGGTGGTCGCCAAGGTGCAGCGCGCAGGCGCCCCCGAGCAGGTCGAGATCGATCTGCAGATACTCGGACGCCTGGCCCGCAGGTTGGTCCGCAACGCCGAATGGGCCCGCAGGCTCGGCGTCGACGACATCGTGGGCGGTTTTGCCGACTCGGTGCGCGATGAGCTCGATTTCACCATCGAGGTCAGCAATATGGATGCGCTGCGTCCCGAACTGGTGGCCGGTGGGGTGCGGGTGCCGGCGGTCTACCACGAGCTGTGCGACGAGCGAGTGATCATCATGGAACGTTTCGACGGCGTTCCCGTCTCGCGGGCGAGCGAACTGATCGCGTCCATTCCGCAGCCGGTCCGTGAGAAATCCGCGACGGTGCTGCTCAAAGCCGTGCTGGGGCAGATCCTCGGCAAGGGCATCTTTCATGCCGATCTGCATGCCGGCAATGTGCTGATCTGGCCCGACGGCGCCGTCGGCCTGCTCGACTACGGCTCGGTGGGACGCCTGGACGCCACGGCTCGCCGCAGCCTGGGTCTGCTGCTGTGGTCGGTGGACGCCGATGATGCCGCGCTGGCCACCGACGCCGTGCTGGAACTGCTCGATCACGACGGGCAGATCGATGAGCGCGATCTGCAGCGCCAGCTCGGAAGCATCATCACGCAGGTGCGGGCGGGTGCGACCGGCACCACGATGGCCTTCTTCTCCCAGCTGCTGCGGCTGGTGCTGGACAAAGGCATGAGCGTGCCGGGCAATATTGCGTTGGCGCTCCGCTCGCTGGGTGCGCTGGAGGGCACCTTGAAGCAGATCAATCCGTCGCTGGATCTGATCGACACCGCCCGCGACCAGGCCCGCGCCGTGGTCGGCGATGTCACCCCCGCCGGCGCCAAGCAGCAGATCGCGAACCAGGCGATCCGGCTGGTGCCGCTGATCAGCCACCTGCCGCGCCGGGTCAACCGCATCACCGAAGACCTTGCCACCGGACGCTTCACCACCCACACCCGGATCGTCTCGCATCCCGACGACCGGGCCTTCCTGACGGGCCTGGCGAACCAGGTGGTGGTCGCGATCCTCGCCGGTTTCGCCGTGATCGGGGCGATCCTGTTGGTGACGGCATCGGGCGGGCCCGAGATCTACGGTTTCCGCATCTCCGACCTACTCGGCTTCCTGCTGGGCTTCAGCGGATTCATTCTCGCGTTGCGATCGGTGGCGATGGTCTTCGGCCGCCGCACGTAACCCGCCGCACGTAACCCTCCGCACGTAAGCCCCCGCGCCCAGCCCGCCGCGCGCAATCCACTGCCCATCTGACCGGCCGGTGAGGAACTCAGCGGTAGTTGACGAACTGCACCGCGAACTCGTAGTCGGCGTCCTTGACCATCTTCTGCACCTGCTGCAGTGCATCGCGTGACTTCGAGCTGACCCGCAGCTCGTCGCCCTGAATCTGCGCCTTCACGCCCTTCGGACCCTCATCGCGGATCAGCTTGGAGATCTTCTTCGCATTCTCCTGCGAGATGCCGTTCTGCATGTCGGCGGTCATATGCCACAGCTTGCCGGACAGCTTGGGCTCGCTGGCCTGCACCGACTTCAGGTCGACCCCACGGCGCACCAGCTTCGATTGGAAGACATCCCAGACGGCCTTCACCCGCTCCTCGCCGCTGGCCTGCATCGCGATCTGGTCGCCCGACCAGCTGATGGACGCGTCGGTGCCCTTGAAGTCGAAACGCTGCCGTACCTCCCGGGCAGCCTGATTGAGCGCGTTGTCGACCTCCTGGCGGTCGACCTTGCTGACGATATCGAAGGAACTGTCTGCAGCCATGCGTCCATCTTGCCATCGCCGGCCGACCGGTTATGACATCCCCGCGAGGGTCTGCTATCGTCTTTCTTCGCTGGTTCGCAATACGGCAGCTTGCCCGAGCGGCCAAAGGGAGCGGTCTGTAAAACCGTCGGCTTCGCCTACGATGGTTCGAATCCATCAGCTGCCACCAGTGAAGAAAAGAGCCCCGATCCATGTCGATCGGGGCTCTTGTTCTTTGTTCGGGGTTCTTTTATTCGGGTTCTCTTGTTCGGGCAGTTCTGTTGGTGCGGCGGCCGCTGAAGTCGAGAAGTCTTCTCGTCCTGGTTGGGATCTGTTGCCCTGGCCTAATCAGTCGGTGTAGTGCGGGGTGATCGCCAGTTCCTTGGCGATCTGCGCACCGAGCGCGACATTGCGGCGATAGAGCTCAGTGTTGAGCTTGCGGGCCTGGCCGTGCGTGGCTTCCTCGAAACTGGCCAGCAGCACCTGAGTGTCCTCGGCGCCGCCTTCAGGCAGGTGAGAGGCGATCTCGATGGCCTCGCTGACGCGCGCCTGATAGTCGCTCACCTCGAGGTCGGGCGGGGTCGGATTGGCGATCACCAGTGACTGGCTCAGATTCAGCTCATCGCGGGCCCGGGCGATGTCGGCGATCTCCGAGGCGCTTTCCACCCGATGGTCGACCTCGTAGCCGGTCTCGGCCAGGTACATGCTGGGGAATTGCAGGGTGCGGTAGCCCAGCACCGGAATGCCCATGGTCTCGAGCCGTTCCAAGGTGGCTGCGACGTCCAGCATCGGACGCACACCCGAGGTGACCAGCACCAACGGATGAGTCGACAATGCCATCAAGTCACTGGATTCCTGGATCAGGCTGCCGCGCCGGCTGGCGCGATGAACCCCGCCCAGCCCGGTGGTGGCGCAGACCTTGATGCCGGCGCGGTGGGCCAGGTGGATCACGGCGCCCAGGTTCGTGCCGCCGGTCAGTTTGCGGGTCTCGACGATGGGCAGGTCGCTGATCGCGACCCGGACCGGATCGGGTTCGTTGGCGATGCGCTCGAGTTCGCTTTCGGTCAGGCCGATCACGGCGTCTCCGTCGATGGCGGCGATCGCGGCCGGGACGACATCGGCGGCCAGGATCTGCTCCTGCACGGCCTTGGCGGTCTCCAGATTGAGGGGCCGCGGCATCGAATGGGTCACGTTGGCGGTCTCCAGCGCCAGCACCGGATAGCCGTGGTCGAGTGCGTCGCGAACCAGGGGGCTGTAGCGTATGGTCACGGTATCCTCCAGAGTTGTGGGCGGAGTAAAAAACCTCACCTGTCGAAGTCGATTCTTGCGCAGTCAGCAAGCTGAAGACGGCTCAACTCCCGATTTGATAGTTGATCCAAAGCACGATAAGTTATCTCCTCGGCTGGCCCCGATAGCTCAGATGGTAGAGCGCGTCCTTGGTAAGGACGAGGTCTGCGGTTCAATTCCGCATCGGGGCTCCGTTGATCCCGGAGGCTCCGCTACCGCGGTGGGGCTAGAATCCGGGTGAAGCGCAAGGCGGGATAGCTCAGGCGGTAGAGCAAGCGGCTCATAATCGCTGTGTCGCGGGTTCGAGTCCCGCTCCCGCTACCGGTGACTGAGATGAGTGGAGATCGAGCGCAACTCGAATCCCCCCGAGTCGATGGAATCGGCTGCGCGATGCGTAGCATCGTGAACACAAGTCACACGAGCACCAAGCTGAAGAGGGACCATCATGGCGAAGAAGGCGCAGGACGTTCGTCCGAAGATCACTTTGGCGTGCACGGAATGCAAGGACCGCAACTACATCACCAAGAAGAACCGTCGCAATACCCCGGATCGTCTTGAGCTGATGAAGTTCTGCAAGCGCGAGGGCAAGCACACCTTGCACCGCGAGACCCGCTGAGTCTCGCTGCCATCCCAAAGCGAACGGCCGTCTGCATTGCGCAGGCGGCCGTTAAACGTCTGCGCTTCGGATACCTTAGGTGGGTGCCCATTTCTGCAGACCATGTCGGACGCGTCTACCCGGCGACCAAGCCGTACCGGGTGAGCCGCGCCAAGATTGCTGAGTTCGCCACCGCGCTGGGGGACACCAACCCGGCCTACTTCGACGACGAGTCTCCGATCGCCCCGCCCACCTTCGCGGCGGTAATCGCTGCGCAGGCCTGGGGTGCGATGTTCGATGATCCCGATCTCGGGCTGGCGTTGCGCCGTACGATCCACGCCGACCAGCGTTTCGACATCGTCCGGCCGCTGCGCGAAGGCGACGATGTGGTGGCCACGCTGACCATCGAGAAGGTTCGCTCCCGCGGCAATGTCGACATGGTCACCATCGGAGTCGCCCTGTCGACCGTCGGGGGAGAACCCCTGGGCACCGCGACGAGCCAGCTGATTCATACCCGCGAGGAGGCCGTGGCATGACCGCCGTCGAATTGTCCCAGGTTGCTGCCGGCGATCGGCTGCCCGATCTGGAGCTGCACCTGACCAGGCCGGATGTGGTGCGCTACTCCGGTGCGTCGACAGATTTCAATCCGATTCACTACTCCGACCGGATCGCCAAGGCGATCGGGTTGCCCGGAGTGGTCGTTCATGGCATGTGGACGATGGGTGCCGCGCTGCGCATCGTCACCGACTGGGTGGGCGATCCGGCCCTGGTCGCCAGCTACTTCGTCCGGTTCGTCAACCCGGTGCCGGTGCCCGACGACGATGAGGGCACCACGGTGCAGGTGCAGGCCCACGTCACCGGCGTGAGCGACGGAGTGGCGACGATCGCCATTGAGGCAACTCATGGCACCGACAAGGTGCTGGGGGCGGCCAAGGCGACCGTGCGCCTCGACTGAGGAACTCATGTCTGACTATTCCAACGTGCCCGACGACTTCGATCCGATGCAGGTGGATTCCTGCTCGCTGGAACGTCTGTCCGGTGCGCTGCCCACCCGCGCGACCACTGATTCGGTCGTGCTGGCCGACCATACGACGTTTCATATCGGGGGGTCGGCACGCCGGCTGGTGCGTGCCCGCACCCCCGACGAGGTCGTCGACGCGGTCCGCGAGGCCGATGCCGCGGGGGAGCCCCTGCTGGTGCTGTCGGGTGGATCGAATGTGCTGATCGCCGACCGGGGCTTCGACGGCACGGTCGTGCTGGTCGACACCCACGGCGTGGACGCCGATGTGAGTGCCTGCGGGGGAGCCTTCGTGCGCATCCAGGCGGGCGAGATCTGGGACGATGTCGTCGCCTACACCATCGAGCAGGAGTGGGCCGGCATCGAGGCGTTGAGCGGCATCCCCGGGCTGGTGGGGGCCGCCCCGATCCAGAACATCGGCGCCTACGGGCAAGACGTCTCCCAGACCATCGCCCGCGTACGCACCTGGGATCGCCAGGCGGGAGAGTTCCGCACCTTCGTCGCCGACAAGTGCGGCTTCGGCTACCGCGACTCCCTGTTCAAGCGCTCGCGGGTCGCCGGCCAGGCGACCGGACGATATGTCGTGCTGGAGGTCTGGTTCCATCTCGGGCTGGCCAGCCGCTCCGAGCCGGTGCGCTATGGACAGTTGGCTGCGGCGCTCGGGGTCGAGATCGGCGATCGCGCGCCGACCGCCCGCGTACGGGAGGCCGTCTTGGCGTTGCGCGCGAGCAAGGGCATGGTGGTCGATCCGGCCGACCACGACACCTGGTCGGCGGGCAGTTTCTTCATGAACCCGATCCTGGAGCCGGAGGCGGCCGTGCAGCTGCCCGCCGATGCGCCCCGGTTCCTGCAACCCGACGGCAGGGTGAAAAGCTCGGCCGCGTGGCTGATCGACCACGCCGGCTTCGTCAAGGGCTTCCCCTCGCAGGGGCCGGCACGGTTGTCGAGCAAGCATGTGCTGGCGTTGACCAACCACGACGGCGCCCGCGCAGCCGACATCGCCGAGCTGGCACGTACCGTGCGGGCCGGTGTTGCCGAGCGGTTCGGTGTGTGGCTGGAGCCCGAACCGGTCCTGGTCGGCCTCGAGATCTGAGCCGGCCCGGCCGGTGGCCTAGCCGCGAACCACCGAGGCTATCGACGACGCCACGTAGCCGACGTTGTTCTCGTTGAGCGCCGCCACGCAGATGCGCCCGGCGTCGGTTCCGTAGACGCCGAATTCCTCACGCAGCCGCAGCATCTGGTCGCGGGTCAACCCCGAGTAGCTGAACATGCCGACCTGCTCAGCCACATAGCCCATCTCGGGCACCCCGGCTTGGGCGAGTTGGGAGGCCAGCGAGGTCCGCATCGACTTGATGCGCTCCCGCATCCCGGTCAGCTCGCTCGTCCAGATCTCGCGCAGCGTCGGATCGGCCAGCACCGTGGCGACCAGCTGGGCGCCATGAGTCGGCGGGTTCGAGAAGTTCGTCCGCACCACGATCTTCAACTGTGAGCGGACGCGGGCAGCCTCGTCGGCGTCGCGGCACAGCACCGACACGGCGCCGACCCGTTCGCCGTAGAGACCGAAGTTCTTGCTGAACGAGCTGGCGCAGAACAGATTGCCGAGCCGGGACGCGAAGGTGCGCACCACCCAGGCGTCATCGGCAAGCCCGACGCTGAAGCCCTGGTAGGCCAGGTCGAGGAACGGAACCAGATTCCGCGCCTCGACGACGTCCAGCACCTGGGCCCACTGCTCGCGGTTGAGGTCATAGCCGGTCGGGTTGTGGCAGCAGGCGTGCAGCACCACGATCGTGCCCGGCTGGGCGGCGGTCAGATCGGCCAGCATCCCGTCGAAATCGATGCCCCGGCGGGCCGGGTCGTAATAGCGGTACGACGACACCGAGAACCCGGCCCGGGTGAACAACGCCCGGTGATTCTCCCACGACGGATCGCTGATCAACACAGTGGCCGCGGCGTCGACCTGGCGCAGGAAGTCGGCGCCGAGCTTGAGACCGCCGGTGCCGCCCAGCGCCTGGACGGTCACGACCCGTCCCTGGCTGATCAGTGGGGAATCGGCCCCGAAGACCAACTCGCGCACGTCGGCGGTGTAGCTGGCCAGACCGTCGATCGGCAGATAACCGCGCGGCTTGGGGTCTTCGGCGAGCCGCTGCTCGGCGATCTCCACGCAACGCATCAGGGGGAGCCTGCCGGAGGCATCCTGGTAGACACCAACGCCCAGATTGACCTTCGCCGGACGCTTATCGGCCAGGTACTTCTCAGTCACGCCCAGGATGGGGTCCGGGGGAGCTTGCTCGACGGTGCTGAACAGCGACATCTGTATACCCTTCGAATGCGGATTGCCGTCCCCAAGGCTACCGCTGGAATGTGGCGGACGGCCGGAGCCTCCGGTTGCGTGGCAGGCCGGGTTCGCATTGCGCGCGGCCAGCTAGTACACTCGGGTACTTGTCGGCATCATTCAGTGCTGGAGTGCGCCTGTGAGGCGGGCGACCGGACACCTGGGTGCAGTCGAAGGGCAATAGCTCAATTGGCAGAGCAGCGGTCTCCAAAACCGCAGGTTGGGGGTTCGAGTCCCTCTTGCCCTGCGAACCGGGCGTGGGTCGAGGCGGGATTCCTTGCCCACGCCAGTTTCATGACAGCAGGATTTCGGTGGAGGACGAGTAGTGGCGGATAGCAGCAAGTCCCGTGGCGACGGCAAACCGGCTCGTGCCGCTTCGTCGTCCCCGGAGTCTGAGGCCGAAGAACTGGTCGTCGAGGAAACCGGCGAGGTGGACGACGAACTGACCGAAGCCGTCGACGATGACCTCGCCGATGCCGACGACTCGTCCGAACCGGGCGAGGGCGAAGAGGCCTTGGCTGACGAGGCACCGGTGTCCGCGCCCAAGCCCGCCAAACGCCATCAGACCGTCGCACCGGTCAAGAAAGCCAAACCAACCCCCAAGCAGTCGGAAGCCAAGAAGACCGATCACAAGCGCACCACGCTCGTCCAGTTCATCAAGCAGGCGATCGGTGAGCTGAAGAAAGTCGTCTGGCCCACTGCCGCCACGACCCGGCAGTATTTCGTCGTCGTGCTGGTCTTCGTCTTGTTCATCATGGCGTTCGTGGCTGGTCTGGACGCCCTGTTCGGCTGGCTCTTGCTGCTGTGGCTAGCGTGATCGACGAAGGAGGAATGATGAGCCAAGACGCCAATGACGATCTGAGTCGCGACGAGGTTGAGATCGACCTGGGGGCCGGTCTCGCGGACGAGTCACAGCCGTCGGACGATATTGAGATCAACCTCGACTTCGATGATTTCTCCGAGCCCGAGACTTCGGACGAGGACCTCGGCATCGACCTGTCGCTCGGTGACGACCAGGACAGCGCCGAAGCCGCTGAGGCCGAGGCCGCCGATGAGGAGCCCGACGAAGCACTGGAGAAGGCCCTCGAGGATCTGCGCGCCGAACTGCGCGCCAAGCCCGGCGACTGGTATGTCGTGCATACCTATTCCGGCATGGAGAACCGCGTCAAGCAGAACATCGACGCCCGGGTGATCTCGCTCAACCTCGAGGACTACATCTACGAGACCCTGGTGCCCACCGAGGATGCCGTCGAGATTCGCAACGGCCAGAAGAAGAATGTCACCCGCACCTTCATGCCTGGCTATGTGCTCGTCCGCATGGAGCTCACGGACGAATCGTGGGCCGCGGTGCGCCACACGGCATCGGTGACCGGCTTCGTCGGCCATGCCAGCCAGCCGGTTCCCCTCGATCTGGTCGAGGTGGAGCGGATGCTCACCCCGGCCGTGCAGGCGAAGGTGGCAGCAGCCAGCCAGACGCCGTCCAAGAAGCGCAAGAAGATCGAGGTCGTCGACTACCAGGTGGGCGACTCGGTGCAGATCATCGACGGTGCCTTCGCGGGCGTCCATGCCTCGATCACCGAGATCAACCCCCACAACCAGCGCGTGAAGGCCATGGTCGAGATTCTGGGTCGCGAGACGCCAGTAGACTTGACCTTCGCCCAGATCCAGAAGGACCTCTGACCCGAAGGATCATGCCGTCTTCGGACGGTGCAACCGCATACTCCGGACAGGCCGTCTACCCGACCGGGGATGCGTCAGTAAGAACAAGATTGGAAAAGGACCCAGAATGCCTCCCAAGAAGAAGGTAGCGGCGATCGTCAAGATCGCCATCAATGCGGGTGCCGCTACTCCGGCTCCGCCCGTAGGTACCGCCCTCGGTCCCCATGGTGTCAACATCATGGAGTTCGTCAAGGCTTACAACGCCAAGACCGAAGCCCAGCGCGGCACCGTCGTCCCTGCTGAGATCACCATCTACGAGGACCGGACCTTCACGTTCATCGTGAAGACCCCGCCGGCCGCAGAGCTGATCAAGAAGGCCGCTGGCCTGCAGAAGGGCTCGGGCAAGCCGAACAAGGAGAAGGTCGGCAAGATCACCAAGGATCAGGTGCGCGAGATCGCCAACACCAAGCTGCCCGATCTGAACGCCAACGACGTTGACGCCGCGATGAAGATCGTCGAGGGCACCGCCCGTTCGATGGGTGTCGTCGTCGAGTGACGCTCCCATGCCCTGCGTGAGCGTGGGCATCCGACATGACCAACCACCTGGCAGGACGTGCAATCCGGACCAGGACCTGGTGAATCAGCCTGCGAGGCTGACAGAAAGGAACCAGACATGAAGCACAGCAAGCGCTATCGCACTTCGGCAGAGCTGCGTGACGGCGATCAGCTCTACACGCCCGAAGAGGCCATCAAGATCATCAAGCAGTTCCCGGCCGGAGGCTTCGACGAGTCGGTCGAGGTATCGATGCGGCTGGGTGTCGATCCCCGCAAGGCCGACCAGATGGTCCGCGGCACGGTGAATCTGCCCAACGGCACTGGCAAGACGGCACGGGTCCTCGTCTTCGCCCAAGGCCCCAAGGCTGCAGAGGCACTGGCGGCAGGAGCTGACGAGGTCGGCTCCGACGAACTCATCGAGAAGGTGGCCGGCGGCTACCTCGACTTCGATGCCGTCGTGGCCACCCCCGACCTGATGGGTAAGGTAGGACGCCTCGGCCGCGTGCTCGGCCCGCGCGGCCTGATGCCGAACCCGAAGACCGGCACTGTGACCATGGACGTCACCAAGGCCGTGTCCGACATCAAGGGCGGCAAGATCGAGTTCCGTGTCGATCGTCACGCGAACCTGCAGTTCATCGTGGGCAAGGTCAGCTTCACCGAGCAGGCCCTGGTCGAGAACTACCGGGCGGCCATGGACGAGATCGCTCGCCTGAAGCCGAACACCTCCAAGGGACGCTACGTCCGCAAGATCACCCTGTCGACCACGATGGGCCCCGGCGTGCCCGTCGATGTGGCCGCCTCGAAGCCGGTCACCGCGGAGGCAGCCTCCTGATCGGCTGATCCGATCAATCAACCGACCCCCGTCAGGCCCCAGGCTTGGCGGGGGTCGTCGCATCCGGGTCGCCGGCCCCGGCCGGGAGCGCGATTTGGTTCGCAGCGGCCGGGCAACTAGCATGGGTCGAGCCGCAGACCGCCGGTAGTTGCACTTCAAAGTCCGCAAGGACGCCTGCGCAGGTTGATCCAGCCTCGAGCTGCCCATTCATGGGTGAGCGCGTGTGCCCCGGAAGACGCCTGCGTCCCGGGGCTTTTTTGATGCCCGAGCAGCAGGCGAGCGCAACCTCAGTGGTCGACGGCACCAACAAGAAGTGGGAAGGAGACCCAATGGCGAGGCCTGACAAGGCAGCCGCGGTCGCGCAGCTGAAGGAAGAATTCTCCAGCAGCTCTGCCGTCGTGTTGACCGAGTATCGCGGACTCACCGTCAAGAACCTGAAGGACCTTCGCAGGTCCTTGGGGGAGGACGCCAGCTACGCCGTTGCGAAGAACACTCTGGCCCTGATTGCCGCCCGCGAGGCTGGCGTCGAAGGACTCGACGCCCAGCTCACCGGTCCGACCGCACTCGCCTTCGTCAAGGGCGATGTGGCCACGGCAGCCAAGACTCTGCGTGACTTCGCAAAGGCCAATCCGCTTCTGGTCATCAAGAGCGGCGTTCTCGAGGGCAAGATCCTCGACGCCGACCAGGTCAAGAAGCTGGCCGACCTTGAGTCGCGTGAGGTTCTGCTTGCCAAGCTGGCTGGCGCGATGAAGGCTTCGTTGAGCACGGCGGTGGGTACCTTCGCCGCTCCGCTCACCCAGGCTGCACAGCTTTTCGGCGCTCTGGAATCCAAGCAGTCCGACCAGAAGCCCGACACCTCGGCAGAAGCCGAGACCACCACCGACGCGGCAGCTGCGGCTGCTGACACCCAGTAAGAAAGGACGCCAACCATGGCGAAGCTGAGCACCGAGGATCTCCTCGATCAGTTCAAGGAAATGACCCTCATCGAGTTGTCCGAGTTCGTGAAGGCGTTCGAGGAAGCTTTCGACGTCAAGGCCGCCGCTCCGGTTGCCGTTGCCGCCGCCCCGGCTGCTGCCGAAGAGGCTGAGGCTCCCGAGGAGAAGACCGAGTTCGATGTGGTCCTCGAGGCCGCCGGCGACAAGAAGATCGGCGTCATCAAGGCCGTTCGTTCGCTGACCAGCCTGGGCCTCAAGGAGGCCAAGGATCTCGTCGAGTCGGCTCCGAAGGTCGTCGTCGAGAACGCCAAGAAGGAAGATGCCGAGAAGGCCAAGGCGGCCTTGGAGGCCGAGGGCGCTACCGTCACCCTCAAGTGAGGCAAGCCACCCGAACGGTCTGCTGACCGTTTGAACGCGGATGGGGTCGGACGCTTCGGTGTCCGGCCCCATCCGCATCTGCGTCCGGTCAGCGCGGGAACCGCGGCACACCGCGTCCGTGCTTGACTGAAGGCGGTCCGATGATGCACTCTTGCGGTGGACGTTGACGAGGAGGCGGCGGCAGATCAAAGTTGATCCGCCGGATTTGCATCCGGTATATAGCGTGAGCTATAGTTTTTTGTTGCACATATCGTTTGGTGACCCATGGATTTGACATGGGTCGTTCAGCATGCATAGAACCACCGTGAGTTCTGGAAGGACCACATCTTGGCCACCTCGCGCAATGCGTCGAAGAACACCAACGTCATCTCCACCAGCGGCCGCATATCGTTCGCCAAGATCGCTGAGCCGTTGCAGGTACCGAATCTGCTCGACCTGCAGATCGATTCGTTCAACTGGCTGATCGGCAGTGAGGCCTGGCAGCAGAAGACGGAGCAGGCTCTCGCAGAGGGCCGTACTGACGTGAACACCAGGTCCGGCCTGGAGGAGATCTTCGACGAGATCAGCCCCATTGAGGACTTCAATCAGACGATGTCGCTGAGCTTCCGCGACCATCGCTTCGAGGAGCCCAAGCACAGCATCGAAGAATGCAAGGATCGCGACACCACGTACGCGGCCCCGCTGTTCGTGACCGCCGAGTTCATGAACAACGAGACCGGCGAGATCAAGAGCCAGACCGTCTTCATCGGTGATTTCCCGCTGATGACCGACAAGGGCACCTTCATCGTCAGCGGCACCGAGCGCGTCGTGGTCAGCCAGCTGGTCCGTTCGCCGGGCGTCTACTTCGAGCAGACCCCCGACAAGACCTCCGACAAGGACATCTTCACCTGCAAGGTGATTCCTTCGCGTGGCGCGTGGCTGGAGTTCGAGATCGACAAGCGCGACCAGGTCGGCGTGCGCCTCGACCGCAAGCGCAAGCAGAACGTCACCGTGCTGCTCAAGGCGCTGGGCTGGAGCGAGGACCGCATCCTCGAGCAGTTCGGTCAGTACGAGTCGATCCGGATGACCCTGGAGAAGGACCACGTCACCACCCAGGACGAGGCGCTGCTCGATATCTACCGCAAGCTGCGTCCGGGCGAACCGCCGGCCCGCGAGGCCGCCGAGCAGCTGCTGACGAACTACTACTTCAATCCGAAGCGCTACGACCTCGCCAAGGTCGGCCGCTACAAGATCAACCAGAAGCTGGGACTGAACCTGCCGTTCGACATGCAGGTGCTGACCATCGACGACATCGTCGCAGCGATCGACTACATCTGCGCCCTGCACGAAGGCAAGGCCGAGATCGAGCGCGAGGGCGGCGAGACCGTCATCGTCGAGGCGGACGACATCGACCACTTCGGCAATCGTCGTCTGCGCACCGTCGGTGAGTTGATCCAGAACCAGCTGCGCACCGGCCTGGGACGCATGGAACGGGTCGTCCGCGACCGGATGACCACGCAGGACATCGAGGCGATCACGCCGTCGACCCTGATCAACATCCGTCCGGTGACCGCTGCCCTGAAGGAGTTCTTCGGCACCTCGCAGTTGAGCCAGTTCATGGACCAGAACAATCCGCTGGCCGAGCTGACTCATAAGCGCCGCCTGTCGGCTCTGGGCCCCGGTGGTCTGAGCCGTGACCGGGCCGGTATGGAAGTCCGCGACGTGCACCCCTCGCACTACGGACGCATGTGTCCCATTGAGACCCCTGAAGGCCCGAACATCGGCCTGATCGGTTCGTTGGCCTCCTTCGCCCGGGTGAATGCATTCGGCTTCATCGAAACCCCGTACCGCAAGGTCATCGACGGTCGGGTCACCGACCAGATCGACTACCTGACCGCCGGGGAGGAAGACCGCTACAACATCGCGCAGGCCAACGCGGAGCTGAACTCCACCGGCCACTTCACCGAGGACCGCGTCCTGGTGCGCGTTCGCCACGGTGATGCCGATACCGTGCCGGCCAGCGAGGTCGGCTACATCGACGTGTCCCCGCGCCAGATGGTGTCGGTCGCGACCGCGCTGATCCCGTTCCTCGAGCACGACGACGCATCGCGTGCCCTGATGGGCGCCAACATGCAGCGCCAGGCCGTCCCGCTGATCCGCAGCGAGGCTCCCTACGTCGGCACGGGCATGGAGTACCGCGCCGCTGTCGACGTCGGCGATGTCACGCTGGCTCAGCGTCCCGGTGTGGTCACCAGCGTCTCGGCCGATCTCATCGATGTGGCCAACGACGACGGCACCTACCAGACCTTCCGGCTGGA
This sequence comes from Brooklawnia propionicigenes, assembly GCF_030297015.1. NCBI lineage: Bacteria > Bacillati > Actinomycetota > Actinomycetes > Propionibacteriales > Propionibacteriaceae > Brooklawnia > Brooklawnia propionicigenes. The sequence continues at coordinate 2,381,079 of NZ_AP028056.1, forward strand.
GAAGTTCCGTCGCTCGAACGCGGGTACCTGCGTCAATCAGCGTCCGATGGTCTCGCCCGGCGACCGTGTCGACGTCGGCACGCCGCTGGCCGACGGCCCCTGCACCGACAACGCCGAACTGGCCCTGGGTCGCAACCTGCTCGTCGCGTTCATGCCCTGGGAGGGCCTGAACTACGAGGACGCGATCATCCTCAACCAGCGCATCGTGAGCGAAGACATCCTCACCTCGATCCACATCGAGGAGCACGAGGTCGACGCCCGCGACACCAAGCTGGGTCCCGAAGAGATCACCCGCGACATCCCGAACGTGTCCGACGACATGCTCGCCAACCTCGACGAGCGCGGCATCATCCGCATCGGCGCCGAGGTCGGCACCGGCGACATCTTGGTCGGCAAGGTCACCCCGAAGGGCGAGACCGAGCTCACTCCCGAGGAGCGCCTGCTGCGCGCCATCTTCGGCGAGAAGGCCCGCGAGGTCCGCGACACCTCGATGAAGGTGCCGCACGGTGAGAACGGCACGGTCATCGGCGTTCGCGTGTTCGACCGCGAAGAGGACGACGAACTGCCCCCCGGCGTCAACCAGATGGTGCGGGTCTACGTCGCTCAGAAGCGCAAGGTGCAAGAAGGCGACAAGCTCGCCGGCCGCCACGGCAACAAGGGTGTCATCTCCAAGATCCTGCCCGCCGAGGACATGCCGTTCCTGCCGGACGGCACCCCGGTCGACATCATCTTGAACCCGCTGGGTGTGCCCTCGCGTATGAACGTGGGCCAGGTGCTCGAAACGCACCTCGGCTGGATCGCCCACTCCGGCTGGGACATCAATGATGTCGACAGCGACTGGGCGGAGCGGCTGCGCGAGGTCGGTCTGGGCACCGTCGAGCCGAACTCGCGGCTGGCGACCCCGGTATTCGACGGTGCCGACGAGGACGAGATCGGTGGTCTGCTGGCGAACGGCCTGCCCAACCGTGACGGTGAGCGCATGGTCAACGCCGACGGCAAGGCGACGTTGTTCGACGGGCGCTCCGGTGAGCCATTCCCGGAGAAGGTCGGCGTGGGCTACATGTACATGCTGAAGCTGCACCACCTGGTCGACGACAAGATCCACGCGCGCTCCACCGGCCCGTACTCGATGATCACCCAGCAGCCGCTGGGTGGTAAGGCGCAGTTCGGCGGCCAGCGCTTCGGTGAGATGGAAGTGTGGGCCTTGGAGGCGTACGGCGCCGCCTGGGCCCTGCAGGAAATGCTCACCATCAAGTCCGATGACGTGCCTGGTCGCGTCAAGGTCTACGAGGCGATCGTCAAGGGCGAGAACATTCCCGAGCCCGGCATCCCCGAATCGTTCAAGGTGCTCGTCAAGGAAATGAAGTCCTTGTGCCTGAACGTCGAGGTGCTCAGCAGCGATGGCGCAGTCGTCGAGTTGCGTGACAGCGAGGACGACTACCGCTCGCAAGACGATCTGGGTATCGACCTGTCGAGGCGTCCGGGTGCTGACTCGTTCGCCATCGCCGACGAAGTCTGATCCGCCAACCCTCATTCGATTAGACCAACGACCCATAAATCGGGAGACATACAAGTGCTGGATGCCAATACCTATGACCAGCTGCGCATCGGGCTGGCGACCGCGGATGAGATTCGTGAGTGGAGCTTCGGCGAGGTCAAGAAGCCGGAGACCATCAACTACCGCACGCTGAAGCCGGAGCGGGACGGTCTGTTCTGCGAGAAGATCTTCGGCCCGACCCGTGACTGGGAATGCTACTGCGGCAAGTACAAGCGCGTTCGTTTCAAGGGCATCGTGTGTGAGCGCTGTGGCGTCGAAGTGACCCGCAGCAATGTGCGCCGCGACCGCATGGGCCACATCGAGCTGGCTGCCCCGGTGACCCACATCTGGTACTTCAAGGGCGTGCCGAGCCGGCTGGGCTACCTGCTGGACATCGCGCCGAAGGACCTCGAGAAGGTCATCTATTTCGCCGCGTACATGATCACCAGGGTGGACGACGACGCCCGTCACCGCGACCTGCCGAGCCTGGAGGCCAAGGTCGCCGACGAGCGCGCCCACCTCGAGAAGCGCCGCGACGCCGACATCGAGGCCCGCAGCGTGAAGCTCGAGGAGGATCTCGCAGCGCTGGAGTCCGAAGGTGCCGAGCGCGATACCCGCAAGAAGGTGCGCGACTCCGCCGAGCGCGAGATGAAGCACCTGCGTGACCGTGCCCAGCGTGACCTCGACCGCCTGGACGCCGTGTGGACCCGCTTCAAGACCCTCAAGGTGCAAGACCTCGAGGGCGACGAGGTGCTCTACCGCGAGATGAAGACCCGCTTCGGCCGCTACTTCGAGGGCTACATGGGTGCCGAGGCGATCCAGAAGCGTCTGGAGAGCTTCGACCTGGCCGCAGAAGCCGACTCGCTGCGCGAGATCATCCGCAGCGGCAAGGGCCAGCGCAAGACCCGCGCGCTCAAGCGTCTCAAGGTCGTGCGCGCCTTCCTCGACACCGGCAACTCGCCGCTCGGCATGGTGCTGAACGCAGTCCCGGTCATCCCGCCCGACCTGCGCCCGATGGTGCAGCTGGACGGCGGCCGCTTCGCGACCTCCGACCTCAACGATCTGTACCGCCGCGTGATCAACCGCAACAACCGTCTCAAGCGGCTGCTCGATCTGGGTGCTCCCGAGATCATCGTGAACAACGAGAAGCGCATGCTGCAGGAGGCCGTGGACTCCCTGTTCGACAACGGTCGCCGTGGGCGTCCGGTCACCGGCCCGGGCAACCGTCCGCTGAAGTCGATCAGCGACATGCTGAAGGGCAAGCAGGGCCGCTTCCGCCAGAACCTGCTGGGCAAGCGCGTCGACTACTCCGGCCGTTCGGTCATCGTGGTCGGCCCGCAGCTGAAGCTGCACCAGTGCGGCCTGCCGAAGCAGATGGCTCTCGAACTGTTCAAGCCGTTCGTGATGAAGCGGCTCGCCGAGCAGAACTACGCGCAGAACATCAAGAGTGCCAAGCGCATGGTGGAGCGGCAGCGTCCGCAGGTCTGGGACGTGCTCGAAGAGGTCATTCGTGAGCATCCGGTGCTGCTGAACCGCGCACCGACGCTGCACCGTCTGGGTATCCAGGCGTTCGAGCCGCAGCTCATCGAGGGCAAGGCGATCCAGCTGCACCCGCTGGTCTGTGCGGCGTTCAACGCCGACTTCGACGGCGACCAGATGGCAGTCCATCTGCCGCTGAGCACCGAGGCGCAGGCCGAGGCCCGCATCCTGATGCTGTCGAGCAACAACATCCTCAAGCCTGCCGACGGCCGCCCGGTCGCCCTGCCGAGCCACGAGATGATCATCGGCATGTACTACCTAACGCAGAACCTCGACGGTCTGCGCGGGGAGGGCCGGGTCTTCAGCTCGGTCGAAGAGGCCATCATGGCCTACGACCTGCACGAGATCGACATCCGCTCCAAGATCAAGGTCCGGATGCGCGACATCACCCCGCCGGCCCGGCTGGCCGACAAGGTGCGTCCCGATGGCACGCTGCTCATGGACACCACCTTGGGCAAGATCATCTTCAACGAGGCCATGCCCGACAGCTACCCGTTCGTCGAAAGCCACGTCGGCAAGAAGCAACTCGGCGCGATCGTCAATCAGCTGGCCGAGCAGTACCCGAAGACCGTGGTCACCGAGGTGCTCGATGCGCTGAAGGATATGGGCTTCAAGTGGGGTACCCGCTCGGGTGTCACGGTGTCCATCGGCGACGTGCAGACCCCGCCCGACAAGCCGGAGATCATGGCCGGCTACGACACCAAGGCCGCCAAGATCGACAAGCTCTACGAGCGTGGCGCGGTGACCGAGGACGAGCGGCGCGAGGAACTCATCCGGATCTGGACCGACGCGACGGCCGAACTGACCAGCGCGATGGAAGCCAACTTCTCGGCGACCAACCCGATCTACATGATGGTGAACTCGGGTGCTCGAGGAAACATGACCCAGATGCGCCAGATCGCCGCCATGCGAGGCCTGGTGGCCAACCCGAAGGGCGAGATCATCGCCCGCCCGATCAAGTCGAACTTCCGCGAAGGCCTGACCGTGCTGGAGTACTTCATCTCCACCCACGGCGGCCGCAAGGGGCAGGCCGACACCGCACTGCGTACCGCCGACTCGGGTTACCTGACCCGTCGCCTGGTCGACGTCTCGCAGGACGTCATCATCCGCGAGGAGGACTGCGGTACCGAACGTGGTCTCACCAAGGTGATCGCAGCCGCGGACGAGACCGGGGTGCTGCGTCAGGTGAAGGCGCTGGATACCACCGTGGTCGGCCGTAACCTGGCCACCGACGCGGTGACCGATTCGGGCGAGGTCGTTGTCGCGGCCGGCACCGATGTGACCGAAGATCACATCAAGGTCCTGGTTGCCGCCGGAGTGACCACCATCAAGGTGCGTTCGGTGCTCACCTGTGAGGCCGCCAGCGGTGCCTGCGCGATGTGCTACGGACGTTCGCTGGCCGGCGGCAAGCTGGTCGATGTTGGCGAGGCCGTCGGTATTCAGGCCGCTCAGTCCATCGGCGAGCCCGGCACCCAGCTGACGATGCGTACCTTCCACACCGGTGGTGTGGCGGGCGACGACATCACCTTGGGTCTGCCGCGTGTGGTCGAGCTTTTCGAAGCCCGCACTCCGAAGGGCAAGGCGCCGATCGCCGAGGCCGATGGTCGCATCAAGATCGAGGACGGCGACCGCGGCCGCAAGCTGCTCATCGTCCGCGACGACGGCCAGTCCGATGTCGAGTACGTCGTTCCGCGTCGTGCCCGGCTCGAGTTCGATGACCATGAGGGTGTGCACCGCGTGATCGCCGACGGTGATCACGTCAACGTTGGCGATCAGCTGACCGCTGGCACGATCGACCCGCAGGACGTCCTGCGGGTTCAGGGTGTGCGCAAGGTGCAGGAGCATCTGGTGGCCGAGGTGCAGAAGGTCTACGCGACCCAGGGCGCCCCGATTCACGACAAGCACATCGAGATCATCATCCGGCAGATGCTGCGCCGCGTGACGGTTATCGACTCGGGCGACACCGAGATGATGCCCGGCGAACTGATCGATCGTCAGTCCTACGAGCAGGCCAACCGCAAGGCGCTCACCGAGGGTGGACGTCCGGCAGAGGGCCGGCCCGTGCTGATGGGCATCACCAAGGCGTCGCTGGCAACCGACTCCTGGCTGTCGGCGGCCTCCTTCCAGGAGACCACCAAGGTGCTCACCGACGCTGCGATCAACGGCAAGTCCGATCACCTGCTCGGTCTGAAGGAGAACGTGATCCTCGGCAAGCTGATCCCGGCAGGCACCGGGCTGGAGCGCTACCGCAACATCCGGGTCGAGCCGACCGCCGAGGCACGGGCCAACGCCTACACGCTCAGCTACGACGCGTTCGACTACGACTTCGGGTCGGGCAGTGGCGCGGCGGTTCCGCTGGACGATATGGACTACCGCGACCTGCGGTGATCCTGCCGATCTGACCAGAAGGGGTATCCGGGCTGTGCTCCGGGTGCCCCTTCTCGTCGTCCGGGTGTGGCAGGGCTCGGCACTCGGGCGGATGCCAGATCTGGCAACTCGGTTGCCAGCAGAACGTATCCCGTGATGAACTGGTGCAAGTAACGGAACTATCCCGGCCGAAGATGGCCTGCTCGTCCGATGAACAGCCCCAGGTCTGAGGTGGAAGAGGACTGATGAAGAACTCGCTCAAGATCGGCGCAGTGTTCGGCGCTGTCATCGTGTCGGGCTCGTTGAGCCTGACTGCCGCGAGCTTCGCGAACGCCGACATCAGTCCTGTTGCCACGGTTGCGGTCGCGCAGAGTCCCGAGCAGCCTGTTTCGTCGGGCGGCGGCCGGCAGCTCGACAACCAGGTCATCCCCGGCACTGCGTGGTTCGAGATCCCGGCCGATCAACTGGGCGATGGGCCGGGTGAGCAGAGCGTTCCCCGGGACGACAGCCGTCCCAGCGCGCTTCCAAATGCCGGCGGTGAGGGCATGGGGCTGACCTCGGCGGCCGCGTTGATCAGCGTCGCGATGGGCGGGGTCGCGGTGGCTCTGCGCTCGCGCAAGCAGGACTGAGCCCGCTCGATGGAGGGCGTCCGGCGCGAAAACAAGCCCATCGGACCCGGTGCTGCTGCCGCGTTCAGGAAGCCGAGTTTTGACCGGCTGGTGGGCACCGAGTAGACTGCATAGTTGTGTCCGGTCTGTCCGGCACCATGTGCGTACCCTGGCGGTTGAGCTGGGCACCTAAACGTTGCGAGGAGCCTAGGACAAGTGCGGAGTTCGCACGGTGGCTCCCGCTCGCCTGAGGGATATTGGTGGTTTCTCAGCCGAAGTGACGTGCCGCAGCCAGGGAAGTAGACAACGAGGTGGGTGTCGTCCAACCACGATGCCCACCGCTTGACGGAAAGAGATACCAGCAGGTGCCAACCATCCAGCAGTTGGTCCGAAAGGGCCGCACTGACAAGGTCAGCAAAAACAAGACGCCCGCGCTGAAGGGTTCTCCGCAGCGCCGCGGCGTGTGCACTCGCGTGTACACCACTACCCCCAAGAAGCCGAACTCGGCGCTGCGCAAGGTGGCTCGCGTCCGCCTCAGCTCGGGTGTCGAGGTCACTGCGTACATTCCAGGCGTCGGCCACAACCTCCAGGAGCACTCGATGGTGCTCGTGCGCGGCGGCCGTGTGAAGGATCTGCCCGGTGTGCGGTACAAGATCATCCGTGGTGCGCTTGACACCCAGGGTGTGAAGAACCGCAAGCAGGCCCGCAGCCGCTACGGCGCGAAGAAGGAGAAGTAATGCCTCGCAAGGGTCCGGCGCCCAAGCGCCCGGTCATCATCGACCCGGTCTACAGCTCGCCGCTGGTTTCCCAGCTGGTCAGCAAGATCCTGCTGGACGGCAAGAAGACCGTCGCCCAGAGCATCGTCTACACCGCTCTCGAGGGAACTCGTGAGAAGACCGGTGTTGATCCGGTGCAGACCCTCAAGAAGGCCCTCGACAATGTGCGGCCTGCCGTTGAGGTGCGCAGCCGCCGCGTCGGTGGCGCCACCTACCAGGTGCCCGTCGAGGTCAAGCCCGCGCGCTCCAACACGCTGGCGATGCGCTGGCTGGTCGGCTACGCCCGCGACCGCCGCGAGAAGACCATGTCCGAGCGGCTGATGAACGAGATCCTGGACGCCTCCAACGGCCTGGGAGCTTCGGTCAAGAAGCGCGAAGATACCCACAAGATGGCAGAGGCCAACCGAGCCTTCGCTCACTACCGCTGGTGATGTGCTGAGGGGTCGCCCTCGTTTGGGGGGCGACCTTTCGCATGTCCGGCTTCGGTTACGCGGAGTCGAACACCACGTGAACGATGTCCATCCCAACTCCCGCCACACACACGACAAGAAATAGGGGATTTCGTGGCCCTCGACCTGCAAACCGACCTACACAAGGTACGCAATATCGGCATCATGGCTCACATTGATGCCGGTAAGACCACCACTACTGAGCGGATCCTGTTCTACACCGGCATCACCCACAAGATCGGTGAGGTGCACGACGGCGCTGCCACCATGGACTGGATGGAGCAGGAACAGGAACGCGGCATCACCATCACCTCGGCAGCCACCACCTGCTTCTGGAAGGGCTACCAGATCAACATCATCGACACCCCAGGCCACGTCGACTTCACCGTCGAGGTGGAGCGTTCGCTGCGCGTCCTGGACGGTGCGGTCGCCGTCTTCGACGGTGTCGCCGGTGTCGAGCCGCAGTCGATGACCGTATGGCGTCAGGCCTCCAAGTACGGCGTCCCGCGCATCTGTTATGTCAACAAGCTGGACCGCACCGGTGCCTCCTTCGAGCACTGCGTCCAGACCATCAGGGATCGCCTGCAGGTCGTGCCAGTGCGTCTGCAGCTGCCGATCGGCTCCGAGCACGACTTCCTCGGCATCGTCGACCTGGTCGAGATGAACGCCAAGACCTGGCGCGGCGAGACCCAGATGGGCGAGGACTATGTCGTCGAAGAGATCCCGGCCGATCTGAAGGACGCCGCCGAGGAGGCGCGCGCCGAGATGATCGAAAACATCGCCGACTTCGACGATGAGCTCATGGAGCTCTACCTGGAGGGCGAAGAGCCCACCGTGGAGCAGATCAAGCGGGCGATTCGCCGCGGCGTGCTGGCCAACGCCTTCACCGCGGTGGTCTGTGGCACCTCGTTCAAGAACAAGGGCGTGCAGCCGCTGCTGGACGCGGTCATCGACTACCTGCCTTCTCCGATCGACGTTCCGGCCATCGAGGGTTTCAAGCCCGGCGACGAGTCGGTGATCATCGAGCGTCACGCCGACAAGAATGAGCCGCTGGCTGCGCTGGCGTTCAAGATTGCCGCCGATCCGCACCTGGGCAAGCTGACGTTCGTCCGGGTGTACTCGGGCATCCTGCAGTCGGGCAGCCAGGTGCTGAACGCCGAGACTGGCAAGAAGGAGCGCATCGGCAAGATCTACCAGATGCACGCCAACAAGCGTCAGGAGGTCGACTTCATGCCCGCCGGCAACATCTGCGCGGTCATGGGCCTGAAGCAGACCGGCACCGGTGACACCCTGTGCGATCCGGCGAACCCGGTGATGCTGGAGTCGATGGAGTTCCCGAACCCGGTCATCGAGCAGGCCATCGAGCCGAAGTCGAAGGCCGACCAGGAGAAGCTCTCGATCGCCATCCAGCGGCTTGCCGAAGAGGATCCGACCTTCCAGGTGCACACCGACGAGGACACCGGCCAGACCATCATCGCGGGCATGGGCGAGCTGCACCTCGAGGTGCTGATCGACCGGATGAAGCGCGAGTTCCACGTCGAGGCGAATATCGGCAAGCCGCAGGTGGCTTACCGTGAGACCCTGCGCCGCAAGGTCGAGAACGTCAACTACGTGCACAAGAAGCAGTCCGGTGGTTCGGGCCAGTACGCGAAGGTCATCATCACCTTGGAGCCGCAGGAGACCGGCGCGGGCTACGAGTTCGTCAACGCCGTCACCGGTGGCCGAATCCCCAAGGAGTACATCCCCGCGGTGGATGCCGGCGCCAAGGAGGCCATGCAGTTCGGTGTGCTGGCCGGCTACCCGGTCGAGGACGTCAAGGTGACGTTGACCGACGGTGCTTACCACGACGTCGACTCCTCGGAGCTGGCGTTCAAGATCGCCGGCGCGATGGCCTTCAAGGAGGCCGCCCGCAAGGCCAGCCCGGCTCTGCTGGAACCGATGATGGCCGTCGAGGTGACCACTCCGGAGGACTACCTGGGCACCGTCATCGGTGACCTGAACGCTCGCCGCGGTCAGGTGCAGTCGATGGACGAGGAGCACGGCAACCGCGTCGTGCGCGCTCTGGTCCCGCTGGCCGAGATGTTCGGCTACGTCGGCGACCTGCGGTCGAAGACCTCGGGCCAGGCCACCTACACGATGGAGTTCCACTCCTACGGTGAGGTTCCCAAGAACATCTCCGACGAGATCGTGGCCAAGGCTCGCGGCGAGAACTGACCGCCTGCTGTTTGAACCGGTGAGCGGCCGGCCCCGGAACTTCGGATCCGGGCCGGCCGCCTCGCTGTCTGGTGGTAGGTGTGGACGATCTGGTGGGTGCGGACGATCCTGCTGCGGCCCTGCCCGAATGGCCGTTTATGATTGCTGTCGGCCGTAGGTCTCCGGGTGGTGCGGACCGGCCCGCTGGTGGTTCGCTAACAGCACCACAAAACCGGTTTGACTCCCGGCGTTTGGACGACGACAATTACTAAGGTTCGTGGGTGATTGCCCGCGGCCCTGAACAAGCTGTACCAAATCAGGACAATCGAGCTGCGGGACCCTCCCACAGCCACGACAAAAGGTGTGCCACGCAACCAGCGTGGCGACTAACCAGAAGGAGCCCAAGTGGCAAAGGCCAAGTTCGAGCGGACCAAGCCGCACTGTAACATCGGCACCATCGGCCACGTCGACCACGGCAAGACCACGCTGACGGCGGCGATCACCAAGGTGCTGCACGAGAAGTACCCTGACCTGAACGCGGTTTCGGCGTTCGATCAGATCGACAAGGCGCCGGAAGAGCGCCAGCGCGGCATCACCATCTCCATCGCGCACGTCGAGTACCAGACGGAGAAGCGTCACTACGCGCACGTTGACTGCCCAGGTCACGCTGACTACGTCAAGAACATGATCACCGGTGCCGCCCAGATGGATGGCGCGATCCTGGTTGTCGCCGCGACCGACGGCCCGATGGCTCAGACCCGTGAGCACATCCTGCTGGCCCGCCAGGTTGGCGTTCCGGCCATTGTCGTTGCCCTGAACAAGTGCGACATGGTGGACGACGAGGAGCTCATCGAGCTGGTCGAGATGGAGGTCCGCGAGGCCCTCTCCGAGCAGGAATTCGATGGCGACAACTGCCCGGTCATCCGCGTGGCCGCTTACCCGGCCATGAACGGCGACCCCAAGTGGAGCGCGTCGATCCTCGAGCTCATGGATGCTGTCGACAACTACATCCCGCAGCCCGAGCGTGAGACCAACAAGCCGTTCCTGATGCCCGTCGAGGACGTCTTCACCATCACCGGTCGTGGCACCGTGGTCACCGGTCGTATCGAGCGCGGCATCGTCAAGACTGGCGAGACCGTCGAGATCGTGGGCCTGGCCCCGACCCAGACCACCACCGTCACCGGTGTCGAGATGTTCCGCAAGATCCTCGACGAGGGTCAGGCGGGAGACAACGTTGGTCTGCTGCTGCGCGGCACCAAGAAGGAAGACGTGGAGCGCGGCATGGTCGTGACCAAGCCGGGTTCGACCACTCCGCACACCGAGTTCCAGGGCAATGTCTACGTGCTGACCAAGGAGGAGGGTGGCCGTCACAAGCCGTTCTTCTCGAACTACAGCCCGCAGTTCTACTTCCGCACCACCGACGTGACCGGCACCGTTTCGCTGCCCGAGGGCACCGAGATGGTTATGCCTGGTGACAACACCGACATGAACGTCGTGCTGCAGAAGCCGATCGCCATGGAGGAAGGCCTGAAGTTCGCTATCCGCGAGGGTGGCCACACTGTTGGCGCCGGCCGCGTCACCAAGATCATCAAGTGATCTGACGCACCAGCTCATCGCTGGCTGAAGCCCGTTCCCGCAAGGGGGCGGGCTTCAGTCGTTTGCGCGCCGGTAACCCGAAGCCCTGCTCTCAGATGGATCTCAGATTCACAGGCGAGAGATATTGCGACTCGCGGGTGTGTCTCGTGGAGATCATCTTCGAGTTGCCCTAGGTTCGGCGGAGCGGTGTCGGAACGTCAACCGCGCACACAACAGAAAGCAGGACAACGTGATTCGGGACCTTCCCCGCAACTCGAATACGGCTGTTCGGTCACTGCGGTGCAGCAGGCAGCGCATCGGCGAGGTCCTTGCCACTGTCGGGCTTGCCGTCGCGCTGTTGCTCGGGCCAGCTGCAGCCACCGTCCAGGCTGACGAGCTGGACGACCAGTACGCCCAGGTTCAGAACCAGATCGACGCTTCGCAGACCGACATCGGAGGTGGCCAGTCGCAGCTCGACGCGGCCAATGCCGTTCTCCAGCAGTCGCAGACCGAACTGGCGAACGCACAGGCCGCGCTGGCCGCCGCGCAGTCGGCAGAAGCAGCCGCCCAGCAGCAGGCCACCGACGCGTCCATCGCGTTGCAGACCGCGGTCGACAACCTCACTCAGGCCCAGGCCGATGTCGACACCGCCCAGACCGCGGTCGACGAGCAGCACAAGCGGGTCGGCCTGGCGGCCCAGCAGGAGGCCCAGCAGGGCAGGTCACTGCAGGGCATCGGGCTGTTCTTCACCAATATGGGCACCGGTGACATCAACAACCGGCTGCAATGGACGAACAACACGGTCAATACCGTGCAGCACGAACTCAACGCCCTGAACGCGGCGCTGGAGGAACTGCAGAAGCGGCGGGACGCGATGGCCGCGGCCGAGACGGCTGCCAAGGCTGCCAGGGACGCCGCTGTCGCCCAGTTCGAGCAGACTCAACAGTTGTCGCTGGCGGCATTGAACGCCGCCAACGAGGTGGCGGCGAAGGTATCGGCCAACCAGTCGGCGCTCGATGCCGCTCAGCAGGTGCTCAATGCCGCGCTGACCACCAATGAAGAACTGCGCAGCCGGGCATCCGGCCTTGCCGCACAGATCCAGGCGCGCAACGATGCCGCGGCCGCTGCGGCGGCATCAGCTGCTCAGGCAGCGGCCGCGAGTTGGGTGACTGCGCAGACCTCGTGGGTCACGGCGAACATCGCGTCCGGCCAGATCCCGCCGTTCAGCGTCGACCAGGCCATCGCGCAGGCGCGTTCCATGATCGGCAACATGAACTACGGCAACATGTGCCTGGCTCTGGTGGCGGCCTTCTACGGCTACTCCAGTTCGGGGGTCAACAGTGCCGCTGCTGCGGCCGGGATGATCGAGGCGGCCGGCCAGATGCGCTACGACATGTCGAACATCCCGGTGGGTGCGCTGGTCTTCTACGACGGCACCCCGGCCGGAAATCCGTACGGCCACGTCGCCATGTATGCCGGGGACGGGATGATCTACAGCAACGGCGCGGCCAACGGGGGAGTGGGCATGATCTCGCTGTACACGCCGTCCTCGTCGTGGGGTGAGCCGATCATCGGCTGGTCGAGCGTCTGGCTGCCCTACGCCACAGCCTGATCTGCTCCTACACTTGCGGCATGCCGCAGCCACCAGCTTGGCTTCAGCCGCCGCCATCGGCACCGGACGAGGGGTCCGGCGCTTCTGGCGAGCGCAGCGCGCCGGCCATCGAACCGGACGCGGTTGTCGAGCTGCCCACCGTGGAGCCGGACGCGGTCCTTGAGCCGGTTCCTGGTATCTCGGCGACCAGCCGGACGCTCACCCTGATTCTTGACGACCTGTTCAGGGTGCCCGGCACCCAGGTCGGCGTCGGACTCGACGCTCTGGTGGGTCTGATCCCCGGCATCGGTGATGCGGGAACGACGGTAGTGGCCAGCGCGGTCATGGCGGACGCGGTACGCAACCGCGTGCCGATACCGGTGCTGGCGCGGATGGGACTGAATCTCGGCATCGATGTGCTGCTCGGCCTGGTGCCCGGAGTGGGCGATCTGCTCGACGTGGCGCACCGCGCCAACCGGAAGAACCTGCGGCTGCTCGAGGCGGCCGTCAACGACCGACAGCGCACCACACAGCGCTCGGTCGTCTACCTGGTCAGTGCAATCAGCCTGATCGCCGCAACGCTGGTGATGCTGCTGGCAGCCTTGGTGTGGAGCCTGTGGCTGCTGTGGCATCTCATCACCCCGAGCTGACCGGCGGCGGGCCCCGACTCGTCGTGGTCGAATAGGCGAGGGCGCCCGGTTGACCGGACGCCCTCAAGGATCGAATTGCCGATGGGTTTACTGCTGAACGTAGTTGATGAGGTGATCTCGCTCATCGGTGAGCGTGTCGAGGCGGGCCTTGACGACGTCGCCGATGCTGACGATTGCGAGCAATCTACCGGACTCGTCCACCACAGGCAGATGGCGAATGCGGAACTGCGTCATGACGGCGGCCAAATCGGCAGTGTCATCGTTGAGCGAGGCGACGTGTAGGTCTGTCTCCATCACCTCCTTGACCTGATGAGAGCGGACATCGTCGTTCGCGCCGGCCAGAGCGATCACGATGTCCCTCTCGGCGACCAGCCCGATGGGCCGCCCATCGTCGACCACCACCACAGACCCGATGCGGTGCTCGACCAGCAACTGCAGCAACTCCGCCACAGTGGCATCCGGTGAGACCACGACCACGTCGTGGCCTTTACGCTTCAGTACGTCATGGACTCGCATGCAAACACGGTAGCGGTCGCGAGGTCGCCCCCGAGGCGTTTTGGGGCGCTATCGGCCGATCGGCGGCCGAACTCTCAGTCGCCGTTAACGAATGTGCGATCGGCACGACGAGAGCCGGACGCTAGGATGGGGCGACGTGACCGCACCAGCCCGAACCCGTGTTGCTCCCAGTCCCACCGGCGATCCCCACGTCGGCACCGCCTATATGGCGTTGTTCGACAAGGCCTGGTCGCGCAAGACCGGCGGACAGTTCGTCCTGCGCATCGAAGACACCGACCGCAACCGTCTGGTGGAGGGCTCGGAACAGCAGATCTACGATTCGCTGCGTTGGCTCGGTCTGGAGGCGGACGAGAGCCCCGAGGTCGGTGGCCCGCACGCGCCCTACAAGCAGTCCCAGCGCCTGGACACCTATCGTCCGTTCGTCGACCAGCTGATCGAGGACGGCCACGCCTACTACTGCTGGTGCTCGGGTGAGCGGCTGGCGCAGATGCGTGCCGAGCAGCAGGCCAGCAAGCAGTCCGATACCGGCTACGACCGGCTCTGCCTGGGCATGACCCGCGAGGAGCGCGCCGAGTTGCCCGGCTTCAGCGAGACACCGGTCGTCCGGATGCTGATTCCCGACGATGTGCCGTTGAGCTTTCAGGATCTGATCCGTGGCGAAGTGAAGGCCCCGCGTCCCGACGATCAGGTCATCTTGAAGGCCGATGGTTTCCCGACCTACCACCTGGCGGTCGTGGTGGACGATCACCTGATGGACATCACTACGGTGGTGCGCGGCGAGGAGTGGATCAGCTCGACCCCCAAGCATCTGCTGCTGTACTCATGGCTCGGCTGGGACGCTCCCCAGTTCGCGCACATGCCACTGCTGCGCAATACCGACAAATCGAAGATCTCCAAGCGCAAGAACCCGGCCGCCCGGCTGATGTGGTTCCGCGAACAGGGCTATCTGCCCGAGGCGCTGCGCAATTTCCTCCAGCTGCTCGCATATCCGCCGGCAGCCGGTGAGCAGGAGGTCTCCAGCTTCGAGGAGTTCGTGGACGGTTTCGACTGGGACAAGGTCAGCACGGTCGGGCCGATCTTCGACGTCAAGAAGCTGGATTGGCTGAACGGTGTCTACATCCGCGCGCTGCCGACCGAGCAGCTGGCCGACCGGATCATCGCCTACGCGCTCGAATCGGGACAGTGGAGCGAGGTACCGCCGAAAGGTCGCGATATCGTGCTCGCCGCGACGCCGCTGATCTCGGAGCGGCTGGTCACCCTCGCCGAAGCGCTGCCCAAACTGCAGTTCCTGTTCGTCGCCGACGATGAGCTGACCATCAATCCCGCGGCGGTGGCGAAGCTGAAGGACAACGCCGGCGAGGTGCTGTCGGTGGCCGCCGACGTCTTGGGGCAGCTGGAGCAGTGGAATGCCGAGCTGATCCACGAGGCGCTCAGTACTGCACTGGTCGGGGGTATGGAGCTCAAGCCGAAGTTCGCCTTCGCGCCGATCCGGGTGGCGATCACCGGCGAGCAGGTCTCGCCGCCGCTGTTCGAATCGATGGAGATTCTCGGCAAGGACGCCAGCCTGGCGCGGATCCGGCGTCTGAGCGCTGCACTGTGAGCCTCCGCGCTGCTCGCGGGTCGGGCTGTCTGCAGGCCTTGCGGATAATCCGACCCAAGTTGGAGGGGTGCAAACGGTAGCCCGATTTGAAACCACCCCCTCCGGCGTGCGATGATTTACAGGTTGCTCCTTTGGGGCCGTTGTGTGCGCGCCGCGGATCAAGCAGACGAACTGCTGAGGCCGTGCGGGCAGACAGGGGTTCTGGAGCGCAGGCTTCCAATGGTTGGCGTGTGGCCGCCGGGGGAGCCGCACCAGCTGGACGTGGGCAGTGCCCACTGCGTCGGCGCTCGTCCTTCGGGGTGAACGTTGCGGGCTGGCAAGCATCTGAACAGAGGGCTTGTGGGTAGTGCGGTGAACCATGTGCGACACGCCCGACCACGGGGGTCGAGCAATACGGCATTGACAAGCGATGTTGGGCGGGATTTGGGCCATTTCCGGGTCCGGATTCCGGCAGGGACGAGTAGAAGGAACAACCGTGGCGGGACAAAAGATCCGCATCAGGCTTCGGGCCTATGACCATGAGGTCATTGACTCGTCGGCGCGCAAGATCGTCGACACCGTCACCCGGACGGGTGCCAAGGTCGCCGGCCCAGTGCCGTTGCCGACCGAGAAGAACGTGTGGTGTGTTATTCGCTCGCCGCACAAGTACAAGGACAGCCGCGAGCACTTTGAGATGCGTACCCACAAGCGGCTCATCGACATCCTCGACCCGACCCCCAAGACGGTGGATTCGCTGATGCGTCTCGACCTGCCGGCTGGTGTCGACATCGAGATCAAGCTCCCGTGAGGTCGATCGACATGACTACTGAACGTAAATCCAAGGGCCTGGCGGGCTACAAGCTCGGCATGACCCAGCTCTGGGACGAGAACAACCACATCGTCCCGGTGACCGTCATTCAGGCGGGCCCATGCGTGGTTACCCAGGTGCGTACCCCCGAGATTGATGGCTACTCCGCTGTTCAGCTCGGTTTCGGTGCGGTTCGCGCCAAGTCGGTGACCAAACCGCAGGCCGGCCAGTTCGAGAAGGCGGGTGTCACTCCCCGCAAGCATCTGGTGGAGCTGCGTACCGCCGATGCCACCGAGTACACCATCGGCCAGGAGATCACCGCCGATGTCTTCGCTGGTGGCGACGTTGTTGACGTGACCGGCATCACCAAGGGCAAGGGCACCGCAGGTGTCGTCAAGCGCCACGGCTTCAAGGGCCTGCGCGCCAGCCACGGTGTGCACCGCAAGCACCGCTCGCCGGGTTCCATCGGCGGCTGCTCGACCCCAGGCAAGGTCTTCAAGGGCATGCGCATGGCGGGTCGCATGGGTGCTTCTCAGGCCACTGTCCAGAATCTGACCGTGCATGCGGTCGACCCGGAAAAGGGTCTGCTGCTGGTCACCGGTGCTGTCCCGGGCAACAAGGGTTCGCTCGTGGTCGTCCGCACCGCAGCCAAGAAGGGTGATGCCAAGTGAGCGAGACGTTGAAGGTTGACGTCGTCGGCGCCGACGGAAAGCAGGCCGGTTCGGCCGAGCTGCCCGCTGAACTATTCGATGCGACGACGAATGTGCCGCTGATCCACCAGGTGGTGGTTGCTCAGCAGGCGGCGGCTCGTCAGGGCACGCACGCCACCAAGACGCGTGGTGAGGTTCGCGGCGGCGGCGCCAAGCCGTGGCGCCAGAAGGGCACCGGTCGCGCCCGTCAGGGTTCGCGGCGCGCGCCGCAGTGGACCGGTGGCGGCGTCGTGCACGGCCCGCAGCCGCGCAGCTACGCGCAGCGGACCCCCAAGAAGATGATTCAGGCCGCGTTGCGCGGTGCGCTGAGCGATCGTGCCCGCGAGGGTCTGGTCTTCGTCGTCGACCAGTTCGGCATCGGCGATACCCCCTCGACCCGCCAGGCCGCCATCCGGCTTGCTGCGGTCGGCGATTTCACCCGCTACCTGGTGGTGCTCGACCGCAAGGACGAGACCAGCTGGCTGAGCCTGCGCAATCTGCCGGGTGTTCATGTGCTGGCTGTTGATCAGCTGAACGCCTACGACGTGGTCGTTTCGGATGCCGTGGTGTTCACCACCGCCGCGCTCGAGGCTTTCGTTGCCGGTCCTGCCAAGGGCAAGTCGGTCAAGGCTGTGGCCACGGAGTCCGAGGCCGCGGCGCAGGAGGATGAGAAGTGAGCGACGTCAAGATCAGCGATCCGCGCGACATTCTGATCGCGCCGGTCGTCTCCGAGAAGAGCTACGGCCTGCTCGACGAGAACAAGTACACGTTCATCGTTGACCCCCGCGCCAACAAGACCCAGATCAAGATCGCCGTTGAGCAGATCTTCGGGGTCAAGGTGCTGTCGGTCAACACGATCAACCGGCAGGGCAAGACGCGCCGCACCCGTTACGGGCTCGGTCGTCGCGCCAACACCAAGCGTGCGATCATCAGCGTTGCGCCTGGCGACCGGATCGACATCTTCCAGGGCCCGACGGCCTGACGACAACAAGGACGACGAGACAGATGGCAATTCGCAAGTACAAGCCGACCACTCCCGGTCGCCGTGGTGCGAGCGTCTCCGACTTCGCCGAAGTCACCCGCTCGACTCCTGAGAAGTCGCTGGTGGCCCCCAAGACGAAGACCGGTGGACGCAACAACCAGGGTCGCATCACGACGCGTCACATCGGTGGCGGTCACAAGCAGGCTTACCGCCTGATCGATTTCAAGCGTTACGACAAGGACGGCGTGCCGGCCAAGGTCGCTCACATCGAGTACGACCCGAACCGTACCGCCCGCATCGCGCTGCTGCACTACGCGGACGGCGAGAAGCGTTACATCATCGCTCCGGCGGGCTTGGCACAAGGTGCCGTGGTCGTCTCGGGCGTCGAGGCCGATATCAAGCCCGGCAACAACCTGCCGCTGCGCAACATCCCGGTCGGCACCACGGTGCACGCCGTGGAGTTGCGTCCCGGCGGCGGAGCCAAGATGGGCCGCTCGGCCGGTGTGGCCATTCAGCTGGTGGCCCGCGAGGGCAAGCACGCCACGCTGCGGATGCCTTCGGGCGAGATGCGGATGGTCGACGTGCGCTGCCGCGCCACGATCGGTGCAGTCGGCAACGCCGAGCAGTCCAACATCAACTGGGGCAAGGCCGGCCGGATGCGCTGGAAGGGCGTCCGTCCGACTGTCCGCGGTGTTGTGATGAACCCGCACGACCACCCGCACGGTGGTGGCGAGGGCCGTACCTCCGGTGGTCGTCATCCGGTGTCACCTTGGGGCAAGCCGGAAGGCCGCACCCGTAGCAAGAAGAAGGCCAGTAGCAAGTTGATCGTCCGTCGCCGCAAGACCGGCAAGAAGCGCTGACAGGGAGTTTAGGTAATGCCACGCAGCCTTAAGAAGGGTCCCTTCGTCGACGAGCACCTGGCCAAGAAGGTCGATGCCCAGAACGAGAAGGGCACCAAGAACGTCATCAAGACTTGGTCGCGACGCTCGATGATCGTGCCCGACATGCTCGGTCACACCATCGCGGTGCATGACGGTCGCAAGCATGTGCCGGTGTTCATCACCGAGGCCATGATCGGTCACAAGCTCGGAGAGTTCGCCCCCACGCGTACTTTCCGCGGCCATGTGAAGGACGACAAGAAGAGCCGTCGGCGCTGACGCCTGGGGAGACAAGGAACTGATTCGACAATGAGCAACAACAACGAGCGACCCAGCCGTCGCCTTGCCCTGCTCGGCGATCGGCCTGGCTCGTATGCCATCGCGCGTCACGTGCGGATGAGCCCGACGAAGGTCCGCCGAGTGGTCGACCTGGTGCGCGGGATGGACGTCAACGATGCCCTGGCCACGCTGCGGTTCGCCCCGCAGGCGGCCAGCGAGCCGGTCTACAAGGTGGTCGCCTCCGCGGTCGCCAACGCCGAGAACACCGAGTCCCTGCGCGCGGACGACCTGTACGTTTCACAGGCGTTCGTCGACGAGGGCGTGACCATGCGCCGCATCCGGCCACGCGCCAAGGGTTCGGCAAGCCGCATCTACAAGCGCGCCAGCCACATCACCGTGGTGGTCGAGCCCAAGGCCGCCGAGGCCGCCAACACCAAGAAGGAGGCCTGAGCATGGGACAGAAGATCAACCCGATCGGCTTCCGCCTGGGTGTGACCACAGACCACACCGCTCGCTGGTATGCCGACAAGCAGTACGCCGAGTTCGTGGGCGAGGACGACAAGATCCGCAAGTACCTGACGAGCTCGCTGGAGCGCGCCGGTATCAGCAAGATCGAGATCGAGCGTCGCTCCGAGCGCGTCACCATCTTCCTGCACGCTGCTCGTCCGGGCATCGTCATCGGCCGTAACGGTGCCGAGGCCGAGCGGGTTCGTGCAGCGCTGGAGAAGATGACCGGCAAGCAGGTCCAGCTGAACATCCTCGAGGTGCGCAACCCCGAGACCGACGCCCAGCTGGTCGCCCAGGGCATCGCCGAGCAGCTCGGCGCCCGCGTGGCCTTCCGCCGCGCGATGCGCAAGGCCCAGCAGACCGCCATGCGCGCCGGTGCCCAGGGCATCCGCGTGAAGTGCTCCGGTCGTCTGGGTGGCGCCGAAATGAGCCGCTCCGAGGGCTACCGCGACGGCCGTGTGCCGCTGCACACCCTGCGCGCCGATATCGACTACGGCTTCTACGAGGCCAAGACCACCTTCGGCCGCATCGGCGTGAAGGTCTGGATCTACAAGGGCGATGTGATCGGCACCCGCGCCGAGCGCGCCGCCCAGAAGGCGGCCCGTCAGGCCGCTCCGTCACGTGGTCAGCGGTCGAACCGTCGTCCCGGACGCGGCGAGGGCCGCGACCGTGGTGATCGTGGTGGACGCCGCAATCGGGCCGAAGAGGCTCGCAGCGAGGCTCCCGCCGCAGCTGACCAGGGCGCTGCCAGCGCCCCCGCTACCGAGAACGCAGGAGCCTGAGCATGCTGATTCCTCGTCGAGTGAAGCACCGCAAGCAGCACCGCCCGCACCGCGACGGTCTGGCCAAGGGTGGCACTCAGCTGGCCTTCGGCGACTACGGCATTCAGTCGCTGGAGTCGTCCTACCTGACCAACCGGCAGATCGAGGCCGCGCGTATTGCGATGACCCGTCACATCAAGCGTGGTGGCAAGGTCTGGATCAACGTCTTCCCCGATCGTCCGCTGACCAAGCACCCGGCCGAGTCCCGGATGGGTTCGGGCAAGGGCTCTCCGGAGTTCTGGGTCGCCAATATCAAGCCCGGACGCGTGCTTTTCGAGCTGTCCGGTGTTACCGAGGATGTGGCTCGTGAAGCCATGCGCCTCGCCATTCACAAACTGCCCTTCAAAGCCCGCTTCATCAAGCGCGAAGAGGTGAACTGACCATGGCTGACACCAAGGCACTCAACGCCGTCGAGTTGCGCGGTCTGTCCGGCAAGGAGCTCAACGACCAGGTTCTGGCACTGAAGGAAGAGCTGTTCAACCTGCGCTTCCAGTCGGCCACCGGTCAGCTGAGTTCCACCGCTCGGCTGCGTGAGGTTCGCAAGGACATCGCCCGCATCTACACGGTGCTGCAGGAACGCAACCTCGGCATCATCGAAGACCCAGATCAGAAGGCTGACGAAGCATGAGCGAGACGAACACCGAACCCCGGCGCGCCGGACGCAAGGTCCGCGAGGGCGTCGTGGTGTCCGACAAGATGGACAAGACCATCGTGGTCGCGGTCGCTGATCGCGTGAAGCACCCGCTGTACGGCAAGGTCCTGAGCCAGACCACCAAGCTGAAGGCCCACGACGAGGACAACCAGGCCGGCGTGGGTGACCGCGTGCGCGTCATGGAGACTCGTCCGCTGTCGGCTACCAAGCGCTGGCGCTTGATCGAGATCGTCGAGAAGGCCCGCTAATACCGTCCTGGCAAAATCCAGGGCAACCCAACGAGTTCCGCAAGGCCCTCTGAACAGGGAACCGGTGGAGCGGAGGAGAAGAAATGATCCAGCAGGAGACGCGACTGCGAGTCGCCGACAACACTGGTGCCAAGGAGATCTTGTGCATCCGTGTGCTCGGTGGTTCGAAGCGTCGCTACGCCGGTCTCGGTGACACGATCGTGGCCACCGTGAAGGACGCCATCCCCGGCGGCAACGTCAAGAAGGGCGATGTGGTCAAGGCCGTCATCGTCCGTACCGCCAAGGAGCATCGTCGCGCCGACGGCTCCTACATCAAGTTCGACGAGAATGCGGCTGTCATCCTGAAGAACGACGGCGAGCCTCGCGGCACCCGCATCTTCGGCCCGGTCGCTCGTGAACTGCGCGACAAGAAGTTCATGCGCATCGTGTCGCTCGCCCCGGAGGTGATCTGAGTGAAGCTCAAGAAGGGTGACCGCGTCAAGGTCATCGCGGGCAAGGACAAGGGTGCGGTCGGCGAGATCATGGCCGTCTACCCGGACGCCAACCGCGTCCTGGTTCAGGGCGTGAACATCATGAAGCGCCATGTGCGCGATCAGGCCGACCCGAATACCGGGCGTACCACCAAGGGTGGTGTCATCAGCTCGGAGGCGCCGATTCATGCGTCGAACGTGCAGCTGGTGACCAAGGATGCCGACGGCAACGAGGTGTTGACCCGCGCAGGTTCGCAGCGCGTCGAGGTCACCAAGACCCGTTCCGACGGCTCGGAGTACACCCGCACCCGTGGTGTGCGTATCGCCCGCAAGACCGGGAAGGAGATCTGATGGCCCGCAAGTCCGAAGCCGTCGAGAAGCCGGCCGAGGTGGTCCGCGCGTCCGCTGCGACCACCCCGCGCCTCAAGAAGCGCTATCGCGAAGAGATCGTGCCCGCGCTGAACGAAGAGTTCAAGTACGCCAACGTGATGCAGATCCCCGGTCTGACCAAGATCGTGGTGAACATGGGCGTCGGCGAGGCTGCTCACGATTCGAAGATCCTGGATGGAGCGATCCGCGATCTGACCGCCATCACCGGACAGAAGCCGCAGGTGACCAAGGCCCGCAAGTCCATCGCGCAGTTCAAGCTGCGTGAGGGTCAGGCGATCGGCTGCCACGTCACGCTGCGGGGCGACCGCATGTGGGAGTTCGCCGACCGGCTGCTGACCACCGCGCTGCCGCGGATCCGCGACTTCCGTGGGTTGAACGGCAACCAGTTCGATGGCAATGGCAACTACACCTTCGGTCTGAACGAGCAGGTCATGTTCCACGAGATCGATCAGGACAAGATCGATCGCCTGCGCGGTATGGACATCACCTTCGTCACCACCGCCACCAACGATCGCGAGGGCCGGGCGCTGCTCAAGCATCTGGGCTTCCCGTTCAAGGCTGTCGATGACGCCAAGGCCCAGCGTGGCGTGAAGATCCAGTTCAAGTCGAAGTCGGCTGCCAAGGCCGCCGCGAAGAGGAAGTGAGGCCGCGATGGCCAAGACTGCTCTGCGGGTCAAGCAGGCCCGCAAGCCGAAGTTCAAGGTGCGCGCCTACACCCGCTGCCAGCGTTGCGGACGGCCGAGGTCGGTTTACCGTACCTTCGGTCTGTGCCGCATCTGCCTGCGTGAGCTCGCCCATGCCGGCGCGCTGCCGGGTGTGACCAAGTCTTCCTGGTGAGCTACTCACCGATCCCAATCCCGACGCGGCAGGTCCCCTCACCGGGAAACCGCTGCGAGAAAGAGGCTCATAAGCCATGACGATGACCGACCCGATCGCAGACATGCTGACGCGGCTGCGTAACGCGAATCAGGCCTACCACGATTCGACGACCATGCCCCACTCGAAGATCAAGGTGCGTATCGCCGAGATCCTCAAGCAGGAGGGCTACATCGAGTCCTACCAGGTGGCCGAGCCGGCTGACGGTGAGGTTGGCAAGACGCTGACCATCACCCTCAAGTACGGCGAGGATCGCACCCGCTCCCTGGCGGGGCTGCGCCGCATCAGCAAGCCCGGTCTGCGGGTCTACACGAAGTCGAACGACCTGCCCAAGGTTCTGGGTGGCATGGGAATCGCGATTATCTCGACCTCCCAGGGCCTCATGACCGACAAGCAGGCACACCAGAAGTCTGTGGGCGGGGAAGTCCTCGCCTACGTCTGGTGACCGGACGAGGATGAGAAGGAGGAACTGACATGTCACGAATTGGCAAGCTCCCGATCACCGTCCCATCCGGTGTCGAGGTGACCATCGATGGTCGCGACGTGCGAGTCAAGGGTCCGAAGGGCACCTTGAGCCGTACGATCTCCGCCCCCATCACTATTGAGAAGAACGATGAAGGCCAGCTGGTGGTCGCTCGTCCCGACGATGAGCGCAACTCGCGCGCACTGCACGGACTGACCCGCACCCTGGTGAACAACATGGTCATCGGTGTCACCGATGGCTACTCGCGGACGCTCGAGATTGTCGGCGTCGGCTACCGCGTGATCCAGAAGACCCCGAAGCAGGTCGAGTTCGCCCTGGGCTTCAGCCATCCGGTGATCGTGGACGCCCCCGAGGGCATCACCTTCGAGGTCGAGACCCCGCAGCGGTTCCACATCCGTGGCATCGACAAGCAGGTCGTCGGCGAGGTGGCCGCGAACATTCGCAAGATTCGCAAGCCCGAGCCGTACAAGGGCAAGGGCGTGCGCTATCAGGGCGAGCACGTGCGCCGCAAGGCTGGAAAGGCTGGTAAGTGATCATGGCTATCTCGCTGCGTACGAGCAAGCACGAGGCCGCAAAGACGGCTGCTCGCGGACGCCGGGCCGCCCGTGGCCGCAAGAAGATCTTCGGCTACCCGGAGCGTCCTCGTCTGGTGGTCACCAAGAGCGCCCGCCACACCCTGGTTCAGGTCGTGGACGATGTTGCCGGCAAGACGCTGGCTTCCGCGTCCACCATGGAGCCGGAGCTGCGCGCGCTGGCCGGCGACAAGTCGGCCCGGGCCGCCAAGGTTGGCGAGCTGATCGCTCAGCGTGCCAAGGACGCCGGCGTCACGCAGGTCGTCTTCGACCGTGCAGGCCACCAATACCACGGCCGGATTGCTGCGCTGGCGGATGCCGCCCGCGAAGCCGGCCTCGGACTCTGAGACACGACGAAAGGTAGATGAGCGATGAGTGAAACCCAGCGCGGCACTGGCCGCCAGGGCCAGCGTCGCGGCCGTGATGATCGTCGTGGCCGTGACCAGAACAGCGATCGTGAGAAGAAGGATCAGTACCTCGAGCGGGTAGTGTCCATCAACCGCGTCGCCAAGGTCGTCCAGGGTGGCCGGCGCTTCAGCTTCACCGCGCTGGTCGTGGTGGGCGACGGCGAGGGCACCGTGGGTGTCGGCTACGGCAAGGCCAAGGAGGTGCCCGCGGCCATCGCCAAGGGCGTCGAGGAGGCCAAGAAGCACTTCTTCAAGGTGCCGATGGTGCAGCGCACCATCCCGCATCCGGTGATCGGTGAGCGCGCCGCTGGTGTGGTCATGCTGCGCCCGGCTTCGCCCGGTACCGGTGTGATCGCCGGTGGTTCGGCCCGTGCGGTCCTCGAATGCGCAGGCATTCAGGACGTGCTGGCCAAGTCGCTCGGCTCGGCCAACTCGATCAACGTGGTGCACGCCACCGTCGCGGCTCTCCAGCAGCTGGAGGAGCCGGAGCAGGTTGCCAAGCGGCGCGGCAAGTCGGTTGAGGAGGTCGCTCCGGCGGCTCTGCTCCGGGCTCGTAAGGAGGCGGCGCATGCCTGAGCTGAAGGTGACCCAGGTGAAGTCCGGGATCGGCGAGAAGCCGGCTGCACGCAAGACCCTGCGTGCGCTGGGGCTGCGCAAGATCGGTGACCAGGTCGTGCACGCTGATCGTCCCGAGATTCGCGGGATGGCCCAGGCCGTGCGGCACCTGGTCGAAGTAGAAGAGGTGAACTGACAATGGCGCTGAAGGTACATCATCTGCGCCCCGCGCCCGGCGCACACACCGACGCCAAGCGCGTCGGTCGTGGCGAGGGCGGCAAGGGTGGCAAGACTGCCGGCCGCGGCACCAAGGGCAGCGGCGCACGCAAGAACATCCCCGAGAACTTCGAGGGTGGCCAGATGCCGCTGCACATGCGCATCCCGAAGATGCGTGGCTTCCAGAACCCGTTCAAGGTGAGCTTCCAGGTCGTGAACGTTTCGCGGCTCGGCGAGCTGTTCCCCGAAGGCGGAGCTGTGAGCGTGGACGATCTGGTTGCCGCCGGCGCAGTCCGTTCGGGCAAGCCGGTCAAGGTGCTGGGCAGCGGTGAGGTCAGCGTGAAGCTCGACGTGACCGCGGATGCTTTCTCGGCGTCGGCCAAGCAGAAGATCGAGGCCGCCGGAGGTAGCGTCACCGAGCGGTGACCTGCTGAGCGGTCCGACTGGTTCCAGTTGATTCAGTGAGACGGGCGATCCCATCCGGGGTCGCCCGTCTTGCCGTATCTGCTGCCGGCCAACAGGTGGCGCCAGCGATCTGACCGAACCGTGATCTGATCGGAGTAGGGGATAGCGTGCCCGGCTTGGTAGGCTACAAGAGTTTGCGTGCCGTGTGTGCGTTGTTCGTCCACCGACAAGCTGATCCATCATCGAGTCAATGAAAGAGGGAACCGGATGGTCTCCGCCTTCCTCAATGCGTTCCGGACGCCGGACCTTCGCAAGAAGATCCTCTTCACGCTGGGCATCCTGGTGCTGCTGCGGCTGGGTTCCACGATCCCGACGCCGAACGTCAACGCGAGCGCCATCCGCAGCTGTGCGACTGCCGCCACCACCGGCGAGTCCGCCGGGGTCTACTCGATGATCAACATGTTCTCTGGCGGCGCGTTGCTGCACCTGTCGATCTTCGCACTCGGCGTGATGCCCTACATCACGAGTTCGATCATCCTGCAGCTGCTGACCGTGGTCATTCCGCGCTTGGAGACGCTGAAGAAGGAGGGCGGCTCGGGCCAGCAGAAGATCACTCAGTACACCCGCTGGCTGACCATCGTCCTGGCGGTTCTGCAGGCCACCTCGTTCACGATGCTGGCGGTCAACGGCAATCTGTTCACCACCTGCGCCCTGGACATCGTCTACTCGAACGGCATCTTCCCGATCGTGGTGATGATCCTCACCATGACCGCAGGCACCTCGATCATCATGTGGTTCGGCGAGCTGATCACCGACCGCGGCGTCGGCAACGGCATGTCGGTCATCATCTTCACTCAGATCGCGGCGCGTTTCCCGGCATCCATGTGGAACATCCGCAACGGCCAGAACGACCCGAACCGCGGTCTGCTGGTGATGCTGCTGGTGATCGCGGTCGGTCTGCTGGTGATGGCCGGTGTCGTCTACGTCGAGCAGGCACAGCGCCGGATCCCGGTGCAGTACGCCAAGCGGATGGTTGGCAACCGGCTGCTGGGCGGGTCGTCCACCTACATCCCGCTGAAGGTCAACCAGGCCGGTGTCATCCCGGTGATCTTCGCGAGCTCGATTCTGTATCTACCGGTGTTGTTCACCATGTTCTCGTCCACCGGCAAGGTCGCCGAATGGGTCTCCACCAACCTGGCGACCGGTACCGGGCTGTGGTACAACCTCATCTTCTTCGTCCTGATCATTTTCTTCGCGTACTTCTATGTCTCGATCACGTTCGACCCCGTCGAGATCAGCGACAACATGAAGAAGTACGGCGGCTTCATCCCGGGCATCCGCGCCGGCAAGCCCACCGAAGACTATCTGGCCTACGTGCTTTCGCGTTTGACCGCGCCAGGCGCTCTTTACCTTGGTATCATCTCGCTCATCCCATCGGTGGCGATCCTGCTGTTCAATGCTGATCAGAACTTCCCGTTCGGCGGGACGAGCCTCCTCATTATGGTGGGCGTTGGCCTCGACACGGTGAAGCAGATCGAGAGCCAGCTGCACCAGCGACATTACGAAGGATTCCTCAAATGAGACTGATCATTATGGGGGCTCCGGGCGCAGGTAAAGGCACCCAGGCCCCAAGCATCGCTACCCACTACGGCATTCCGGCGATTTCGACCGGTGACATCTTCCGTGCGAACGTGAAGCAGAAGACCCCGCTGGGCCTCAAGGTGGAAGCGATCATGGCGGCCGGTGATTATGTTCCGGACGAGCTCACCGAGCAGATCGTCGCCGACCGGCTGGATCAGGACGATGCGCAGTCCGGCTTCCTGCTGGACGGCTTCCCCCGCACCCTGCACCAGGTCGGCGCGCTGGACGACTACCTCGCCGAGCGCGGTCACCAGCTCGACGCCGTGCTGTCGCTGACCGTCGACACTGAGGCGCTCATTCAGCGTCTCCTGAAGCGCGCCCAGATCGAAGGACGCGCCGACGACTCCGAGGAGACCATCCGGCATCGCATGGACGTCTACCAGCAGGACACCAGCCCGTTGATCGACGACTACCGCGACCGCGGCCTGCTGATCGAGGTCGACGGCGACGGCCAGATCGCCGAGGTCTCCGAACGGATCTTCGCCGCACTGTCCGGGGTGGCTGACGCACGGTGAATCTACGCGGCATCGAGGTCAAAACCACCGAACAGATCCAAGCCATGCGCAAGG
This sequence comes from Brooklawnia propionicigenes, assembly GCF_030297015.1. Taxonomy (NCBI): domain Bacteria; kingdom Bacillati; phylum Actinomycetota; class Actinomycetes; order Propionibacteriales; family Propionibacteriaceae; genus Brooklawnia; species Brooklawnia propionicigenes. The sequence goes on from NZ_AP028056.1 coordinate 2,408,908, forward strand.
CCGGTCTGGTGGTGGCAGAGGCACTCATCGCCATGGGGGAGGCGGCGCGGCCCGGTGTCCGCACCGCCGACCTCGACACCGTCGCCCGCACGGTGCTGGGCGACCACGGCGCCACCAGTTCGTTCCTGAACTACGGCACCGATTTCGGTATCCCGCCCTACCCGGCCACCGTGTGCATCTCGGTGGACGAAGAGGTCGTGCACGGCATCCCCGGCGACCGCCGGCTCGCCGAGGGTGACATCGTCTCGGTGGATTTCGGTGCGATCCTGAACGGCTGGCACGGTGACGCGGCACGAACCTTCATCGTCGGTGGCGGGACCACTCCCGAGGCCGCCGACCTGGTCGAGATCACCCGCAAAGCCATGTGGGACGGTATCGCGGCGGTGGCGTCCGCCAAGCGGGTGGGCGATGTCAGTGCCGCCATCCAGGCATCGGCCACCCATTCGGGACGCCGGCTGGGCATCGTGCGCGAGTACACCGGGCACGGCATCGGCTCGGCCATGCATCAGCCGCCGGATGTGCCGAACTACGGCAACCCTCGACGCGGTCCGCGCCTGAGCACCGGTATGTGCCTGGCGATCGAACCCATCTTCACCCTCGGTTCGGCCGGCACGGTCGAACTGGACGACGAGTGGACAGCGGTCACCGACGACGGCTCGTGGGCCGCCCACTGGGAGAACACCGTGGCGATCACCGAGGACGGGCTGTGGGTGCTCACCGAGCCCGACGGGGGACGAGCCGAGCTCGCTGCCCGCGGTGTCACGATCAACGAGCTCTAGCCACGTCCTCAAGGCCCTGCCAGTGCCCCGACGGCCGTCGGCAGTGGTGTCCCCAGCCGGAACCCACAGCCGGCCCGTCAGCGGCGATCAGGACGCGAAAACCCCCAGCAAGGGGTTCCACTCGGTGATGGTCAGCGAGTCCAGGACGTCGTTCACCGACATCGGGTCATCGGCGACCAGAGCCCGCACCTGATCGACATTGTCGGCCGAAAAGATCAGCAGCGCGGAATCACGATCTGCACCGACGTAGGGGCCCGAAGCCTTGAGGGATCCCGCCTCGACCAGCGAGCGGAGATAGACGCGATGCTCGGGGCGCACCCGGGCGACCAGTTCGGCGTCACTGCTGTAGACGTACTGCACTGCGAAATAAGCCATGCGCACAGCTTAGGGGTGGAATGCCGATTCTGCCGCCCACCCAGGACCCCCGATTTGGGCGGCGTGACGCAGAAGAGTAGCATAGGACGTCGGTCATTGGGTTCATCATGCCCTCAGCATGTTGGGCCGGGTGACGTGCGTCCAACCATGCAGAGAGCAGGAGTGAATGGCGAAGAAAGAAGGAGCACTCGAACTCGAGGGAACAGTGGTCGAAGCCCTACCCAACGCGATGTTCCGTGTTGAGCTGGACAACGGTCACAAGGTGCTTGCCACCATCAGCGGCAAGATGCGTCAGCACTACATTCGGATCCTTCCGCAGGACCGGGTGGTGGTCGAGTTGTCTCCGTACGATCTGACCCGTGGACGCATCGTCTACCGCCACAAATAACAAGGAGAAGCTCGAATGAAGGTTCAGCCGAGCGTCAAGAGGATCTGCGACAACTGCAAGGTGATTCGTCGCCGTGGTGTCGTCCGGGTGATTTGCACCAACCCGCGGCACAAGCAGCGTCAGGGCTGATCCGACGCAAGACGACCACAACTGAATATCTCAGCAACGTGAGAGCAACCTGACTCTTCGGAGCCCAGTGACTACCCCCGGACGAAGGCCGGGGACCCAGACCCGGGAAGATTCTCGGCAAGGCGATCTGGGAACGCCTCACGCCACACACCTTCGCGTTGACCGGCCCCGAAAGAGCCGGCGACGAATGAAACGAAAGGTAACCGCCACATGGCACGCCTCCAAGGTGTTGACCTTCCGCGCGAGAAGCGTCTGGAAGTTGCACTCACCTACATCTACGGCATCGGCAAGACCCGTGCCGCCGAAACCCTGGCAGCCACTGGGATCAGTGGTGACATCCGCGTGAAGGACCTCACCGACGAGCAACTCGTCGCGCTGCGTGATTTCATGGACGCGAACTACGAGGTCGAAGGCGACCTGCGGCGCTCGGTTGCCGCGGACATCCGCCGCAAGATCGAGATCGGCACCTACCAGGGCCGTCGTCACCGCAGCGGCCTACCCGTCCGCGGTCAGCGCACTCGCACCAACGCCCGCACCCGCAAGGGCAAGAAGAAGGCCGTCGCGGGCAAGAAGAAGGTTCGCTGACCCCACACGCCGGGGGTTGCGGTGCGAAGCGCCGACCACCCCGCGGGGTAAGCCCTCACCCAGACATCTGCCAAGGAGAACAACAGACTTATGGCTACTGCAGGCCGAAAGGGCGCCGCTGCCAAGACGAAGGTGCGGCGCAAGGAAAAGAAGAATGTGGTCACCGGACAGGCCCACATCAAGAGCACGTTCAACAACACCATCATCACCATCACCGACGCCAATGGTGCGGTCATCTCGTGGGCCAGCTCGGGCACCGTGGGCTTCAAGGGCTCGCGCAAGTCGACGCCGTTCGCCGCTCAGATGGCTGCCGAGGCCGCCGGCCGGCGCGCGATGGAGCACGGCATGAAGCGTGTTGATGTTTTCGTCAAGGGTCCCGGCTCGGGACGTGAGACCGCGATTCGTTCGCTCGGTGCGATCGGGCTCGAGGTGGGCACCATCTCGGATGTCACCCCGACCCCGCACAATGGCTGCCGCCCGCCGAAGCGCCGTCGCGTCTAATCATCCGAGCCTCAGAAAGGACTTAACACACCATGGCCCGTTACACCGGACCCATTACCAAGAAGTCCCGTCGCCTCGGGACTGACCTGGTCGGAAACGACAAGGCTTTCGAACATCGTCCCTACCCGCCGGGCCAGCACGGCCGCGGGCGGACCAAGGACTCCGAGTACCTGCTGCAGCTCAAGGAGAAGCAGAAGGCTCGCTACGCGTACGGCGTGCTGGAGAAGCAGTTCCGCCGCTACTACCAGGAGGCCGACCGGCTGCCCGGCAAGACCGGTGACACCCTGCTGCAGATCCTCGAATCGCGGCTCGACAATGTCGTGTACCGCGCCGGTTTCGCGTCCACCCGCCGTCAGGCCCGCCAGATGGTCAGCCATGGCCACTTCCTGGTCAACGGCAAGCGCGTCACCATCCCGAGCTACCGGGTCACCGCGCTCGACATCGTCGACGTGGCCCCCAAGTCGGCCAACCTGACTCCGTTCATTATTGCCCGCGAGACCTGGGGCGAGCGCGAGATCCCGGGCTGGTTGACCGTCAAGCCGAACCGCATGCGGATCCTGGTGCACCAGCTGCCCACCCGCGAGCAGATCGTGATCGACGTCAACGAGCAGGCCATCGTCGAGCTCTACTCGAAGTAAGCACTGCCAACGGGGCGCGGAACGGTTCCGCGCCCCACTGATCGCGTCGTCATATAGCGGGCGGCGCGGGAAGGACACCACATGCTCATCGCACAGCGCCCGACCCTTGTCGAAGAGGTCGTCGCCGACAATCGTTCACGGTTCGTCATCGAGCCGCTGGAGCCGGGCTTCGGTTACACACTGGGCAACTCGTTGCGCCGGACGCTGCTGTCGTCCATTCCGGGCGCAGCGGTCACCAGCATCAAGATCGAGGGCAACCAGCACGAGTTCAGCACCCTGCCCGGGGTGGTTGAGGATGTCACCGAGATCATCCTCAACCTCAAGGGACTGGTGTTGACCAGCGACAACGACGAGCCCGTCGCCATGTACCTGCGTAAGTCGGGTGCGGGCGCGGTGACCGCCGCTGACATCGCCGCTCCGGCCGGTGTCGAGGTGCTCAACCCCGAGCTGCACATCGCCGAGCTCAACGAGAAGGGCGTTATCGAGATGGAGCTCATCGTCGAGCGTGGCCGCGGCTACGTTTCGGCTGCTCAGAACGACAACCCGGACGCGGAGATCGGCCGCATCGCTGTCGACTCGATCTACTCGCCGGTCACCAAGGTGACGTACAAGGTCGAGGCCACCCGTGTCGAGACCCGTACCGACTTCGATCGCCTGATCATCGATGTCGAGACCAAGCCCGCCATCACCCCGCGTGACGCCGTGGCCAGCGCCGGTAAGACCCTGGTCGAGCTGTTCGGACTGGCACGCGAGCTCAACGCGGAGGCCGAGGGCATCGAGATCGGCCCGAGCCCGATGGACGAGCAGCTGGCCGCGGACCTGCAGCTGCCGGTCGAGGACCTCAACCTGACCGTCCGCTCGTACAACTGCCTCAAGCGCGAGGGCATCCACACCGTGGGTGAGCTGGTCGGACGCAGCGAACAAGACCTGCTCGACATCCGCAACTTCGGCTCGAAGTCGATCGACGAGGTCAAGCAGAAGCTGGCCGAACTCGGGTTGGCGCTCAAGGACAGCGCTCCCGGCTTCGATCCGCTGGCCGCCGCCGACCAGTTCGTCGATGCCGATGGCGACGAGGACGACGAGTTCATCGAGACCGAGCAGTACTGATCCCTCACTAATTACCTGGAGAACGAATAATGCCCAAGCCAACTAAGGGCCCCCGCCTCGGCGGCAGCCCTGCCCACGAGCGGATCATCTTGGCCAACCTGGCCAGCCAGCTGTTCGAGCATGACCGCATCACCACCACCGAGACCCGGGCCCGTCGCGTCCAGCCGTTGGCTGAGCGACTGATCAGCAAGGCCAAGCGCGGTGATCTGCACAACCGCCGGATCGTTCGCCAGACGATCACCAACCCGGACGTGCTGCACAAGCTCTTCGCCGAGATCGCGCCGGCCATGGAGGGTCGTGAGGGTGGCTACACCCGCATCACCAAGATCGGTCCGCGCAAGGGCGACAACGCTCCGATGGCGGTCATCGAACTGATCACCACTCCGGTGGCGGCCAAGAAGGCTGCTCCCGCCGCCGCGGACGTCGCTGCTGCCATCAACGATGCCGCGGCTGCCGAACAGGCCGCGGCCACCGATCTGGTCGAGGCCGCGCAGGCTGCTGCAGACGAGATCGAGACTGCGGCTGATGCCGAGGTCGTCGCCGACAGCGCCGATGAGGCTGCGGCCGAGACTGCTGACGACCAGGCCAAGGCCTGATCTCCTGCTGATCGCCGAGACCGGCGGTACCCACTGCGGGTACCGCCGGTTTTTGCATTGCCGCGCAGGGCCGGACCGGGGCGGATAAACTCATGAGGTTATCTGATCAGGGAGGCGTGAATGGCTCGGCTACGGATAGCCCAGCTCGCCAACTTCGTCAGCGAGACCTCGGGCGGTATGAAGATCGCCATCGACGAGCTGGGCCGCGGCTATCTGGCCAGCGGCGCCGACAGGATGCTGATCATTCCCGGGCCGCGGGATTGCATCACGGACACCGAGATGGGCACCATCGTGCAGGTGCGGGCGCCGAAGGTATCGTCCACTTACCGCATGATCGCGGAGCCCCATCGGGTCTTCGACATGCTGGGGCGATTCTCGCCCACGTCGGTGGAATGCTCCGACAAGTGGACGCTGTCGGGTGTCGGACGCTGGGCTGCGCGGCGCGGCGTGGGTTCGGTGTTGTTCAGCCACGAACGGCTGGACGACATGGCATCGGGCTGGATGCGGTCGGGCACGATCGCGAAACCCGCGGTTCGGTTGATGATGAACCGTCGTCTGGCCAGGAGTTTCGACATCATCGTGGTGACCTCCGACTACTCGGCGGGCGAATGGTCGGGGCTGGACGTTGATCTGCGGCAGGTGCCGCTGGGTGTGGACCTGGCGATATTCAATCCCGACAAGGGCGCCCCGAGCGGCGGCGAGCGGGCGTTGCAGCTGTGCTACGCGGGCCGGATGTCGCATGAGAAGCATCCGCAACTGGCGGTGGCGGCGGCCGCCGAACTGCACCGCAGGGGAGTGGATTTCGACCTGCACATGTGCGGCACCGGGCCCGATCTCAAGGCTCTGCAGGCGCAGGCCGGTCATGCTCCGGTCCACTTCCACGGTTTCGTCGCCGGACGCGAGGAGGTCGCCCGCAGGCTGGCCCGCTCCGATATCTCGCTGTCCGTCAGCCCGACGGAGACCTTCGGTCTTGCGGTACTCGAGGCGCTGGCCTGCGGAACGCCGGTGGTCACCTCCGACCGCGGGGGAGCCAGCGAACTGATCACCTCCCGCTGTGGCGAGTGGGGCAGCCCCGACTCGTCCGGCATTGCAGACGCCATCGAACGGCTGGCCGGCCGGCTGTCGGCGCAGGTGCGCATCGCGGCCCGGTCACATGCGTGCGAATTCGATTGGAGCAGGCCGATTTCGCGCATGATGGATATACACGAGCAGGCTGCGGAGAAAGGCAGGCGAGCACGATGAACTCCAAGTGCGCATGGTGGTTGGCCCCGGTGGCGGGCCTCGCAGCGGCGGCCTTCACGCCCGTGGTGCTGCGGGCACCCAAACCTGCGATGAATCTTCCGCGCGATGTCCGCGATCTCCACGAAGCCCTCGAGGACTGCCTGGAATCGCGATTGGACGGTTGGGAGCTGGTGGATTTCGCGACCCGCCTGGTCAACGAGAAGTTCACCCGCTACTCGGTCTGGCATCTGTGGGAGAACTCCGGACTGGCGTTCAAGAACAGCCGCGGGTTCTCCGAGCAGTACAACCTGGGCTTGGCGCGCGTCTTGTCGGGTCTGGGCTACGACGTGCAGGCTGTGCACGCCAGGCATGTGCATTTCGACCCGGAGCGGCCCGGCACCGAGAGCTGGCGCAACGGCCACACCTGGCTTCGGGTCAGCTACCGGGGCGAGACCCTGGACGTCTGTGCCTCACGAGCCGGTCATCGCGCCGGGAAGGTGAGTTTCATGCCGCTCAGTGATCCCCGGCCGGTGCACTTCTGGACGGGCGGTCTGATCCGGCTCGGTCTTGCCGGGCCGGTCACCTACGAGGTGTGGAAGTCGTGGCTTTCCGGAAGGCCGGTGCCACGCTGGGTCTTCCGTGGCTTCCACGACCGCGGCTGAGTCACCGGGCGCGGAGTTCAGTGGGGCGGTTCGGGCCCTGGAACCCAACAGACATCTGGAACCCAACAAAGATGCAGTAGGGGCTGTGCGGCATGGTCCGCACAGCCCCTACTGGCAATCATGAATCGGCGAAGGAGCAGCTCACCTCAGCCCGAGCTTGGCCGTGCAGGCCGGCCAAGCGCCCCAACCCTGGGCTGCCTGGACCTTCTCGGCGATCGCGATCTGCTGCTCGCGGGTGGCCTGTGAGGCGGTCGGTGCGTACGCAGTGCCACCGTAGGCGGCCCAGGTCGAGGCGCTGAACTGCAGACCGCCGTAGTAGCCGTTGCCGGTGTTGATGGCCCAGTTGCCGCCCGACTCGCATTGCGCGATGGCGTCCCAGGTGCTTCCACTACTGACAGCCGGCGCCGCTGCACCGGTATTGCCGGACGAGGTGGTGACCTTCGTGCCGACCTTCACCTCGCGGGTGACCGGCTCGCTCACCACGGACTCGGAGATGACGGTCCGCGACTCTTCCTGTCCATCAACCTTGACGATCTTGTAGACGACGCTCTTCTCGCCTTCCTTGCCCGCGGTCACTTCCTGAGTGGTGCCCTTGGCCAGGCTCGAATCCTCGGTGCTGACGGTCTGATAGTCGATCCGCTCGCTGACGGTCTCCTCGGAGGTCTCGACCCGCTGCACGGTCACGCTCAGCCCGGCCGTTACCAGCGCATCGGCTCCCGGAGTGATGCGGTCATCGGCGCTCACGGTGATGCCCTGCTCAGCGAGCAGGTCGGCGACCGTCGCAGCGGCTGAGCGGCCTGAGATCGTCTGGCCGTCCACGGTGATCTGGACGTCCTTCGGGGTGGTTGCGGTGACGGTCAGGCCCTCGCGTCCCAGTGGCATCGAACGATCCACAGACAGCCGCAGGTCGGGATCGTGCAGACCGATCTCGGCGAGTGCGTCGTCCAGGGTGGTGGCGGTCGTCCAGTAGGTCTGCTTGTCGCCGTCGGCGATGACGGTCAGCTGACGCGCGTACCTGACGGTGATCGTGTCGCCATCGGAAACCTGATCGCCGGCCGCTGGGCTGACCTCGTCCTTGTCGGTGAGATCGATGTCGTTGGCATCCAGCACATCTTGGACGCTGCTGCCCCACACGGTGACCGCCAAGGGTCCACCGTCGACACTGAGTGTCACATCCTTGTTCATGGCGCTGGCGTAGCTGCCGAAGCCCAGAGAGCTTGCGACGACGGTGCCGGCCACGATCCCGACCACGGTCTTCTTGTTGATCCTCAAGGGTCTCTCCGATCCTCAGTATGTGCATCGCTGTGCGATGCTCGGCCAGCTCAGTCGCCTCGGAACCCGCAGGCGGAGCTTGCGGTCAGTACCAGCCATAGGAGTATGAATGCGCCAGTGCTTGCTGCCAGCCGCCATAGCGTTCTTTCACGTACTGGTCGCCCCACTTGAGCGCGACGACCGGGTCGGTCCAGTTGGGCCCGAGCTTGGAGCAGGGCAGTGACTGCACTAGGCCGCAGGCGCCACTCGATGCGTTGACCGCACTCGGATTCCAGCTGGATTCGCGCTGGACCAAGATCTCTGCAGCCGACCAATCCGACTCGGCGATGCCAGCTGCCGACATCCAATCGGCGTGGCTGCCGGTGTAGCTGGTGGCTTTGGTGCCGACGCTGACCTGCTCGTCAACAGGCTGGGTGATGACCTCTTCGCTCAGCGCGGTGCGCGATTCCTCGGTGCCGTCGACGGTGGTCACCTGGTAGATGACCTTCTTCTCACCGGCCTTGCCCTCGGTGGTCACCTTGGTGACGCCCTTGGCCAGCGTCGAATCCTCGGTGCGTACGCTCTGATAGTCGATCTTCTCGGTCTGGTTGACTTCGGAGACATCGACCCGCTGCACCTGCACCGTGGTGCCCTCGGTGAGCGTGGCGGTGCGATCCGGGGTGACGCGGTCGTTGCTGCCCAACCGGATGCCGGCTTCGTTCAGCAGGCTCTTGACGTCGGCCGCGGTGGTGACAGTATCGATGGTCTGGCCGTCCACGGTGAGGTGGACCGTCTTCGGGGTGCTGGCGGTGAGGGTGAGACCCTCGCGGCCCAGCGGAGTGGACCGATCGACCGACAGGCGGGTGGCCGGATCGTGCAGGCCGATCTCAGCGAGGGCATCCTGCACGGTGGTGGCGGTGGTCCAGTAGGTCTGCGAGACGCCATCGGTGATCACGGTGACCGGACGCACATATTTGACCGTCACTTCGGTGCCGTCGCTGAGGGGGGTGTTCGCGGCCGGGCTGAGCTCATCGGCATCGTTGATCTGGATGCCGTTGGCGTCCAGGACATCCTGCACCGTCGTGCCCCAGACGTGCACGACTTGCTGCTGTCCGTCGATCGTGAGCTCCACAGCCTTGTTGGCGGCGCTGGCGATTCCACCGATGCTCAGGGATGCCACGGTCACGACGCCTGCGACGGCTATGGTGACGGATCGTTTCATGGATTCGTTTCTCCAGTGCGCTGGACGGCTCGGACAAGACGTAAGCCTAGTTGAAACCTGAGAATAATCCAAGAAAAACTGAAGAGTTGTACATAATGCCTAGTCAGCGCTGCCTGCTATTTCTGAACATCTCTCAGATGGGTACCGGTGCCCCGCGGATTCCGGCGACGATGAAGGCTGCGAACACAGCAAAGCGCCCCCGTCCACGAGGACGAGGGCGCTTGGAGACAGCGATGAATCAGGTGCTTACTTGGCCGAAGCCTTCGCGAAGCGTTCGGCGACGTCGCTCCAGTTGACGATGTTCCAGAACGCAGTCACATAGTCTGCCTTGACGTTTTTGTACTGCAGGTAGAAGGCGTGCTCCCACATGTCGAGCAACAGCAGCGGGACCGAGCCCACCGGCAGGTTGTTCTGCTGATCGTAGAAGGCCAAGGTGTTGAGACGGCCCGCGATGGGATCGTAGACCAGTGCGCCCCAACCCGATCCCTGGATCGACTTGGCGGCTTCGCTGAACTGGGCGCGGAAGCCTTCGAAAGTGCCGAAGTACTCGTCGATAGCGGCAGCGAGTTCGCCATCGGGACGCTCGGGAGCGCTCGGGGCGAGGTTCTTCCAGAAGACGCTGTGATTGGTGTGGCCACCGAGGTTGAAGGCGAGATCCTTCTCGAGCTTGCTGATTGCTCCGAACTCGCCCTTGTCGCGCGCCTCCGCCAGCTTGTCCAGTGCGGTATTGGCGCCATCAACATAGGCCTTGTGATGCTTGTCATGGTGCAATTGCATGATCTCGGCGCTGATATAGGGCTCCAGCGCGCTGTAGTCATAGTCGAGATCGGGCAGGGTGTAAATGGCCATAGTCGCTTCTTTCCTCTCCCATGCGGGGTCTGGTTGTGGTCCCGGAAATGCCGAAGCCGGGCGCCGTCAACTTGTAAAGCGACGCCCGGCCCCGCGTTTATTCCGGACTGATCAGGATTGGGGTTCAGTCCTTCAGGTCGTCGGCAGCATCCTTAACAGCATCTTTGATCTGTTCGGCTGCCTGCTTGGCCTTTGCCTTGGCCTGGTCGGCTTTGCCCTCGGCCTCGAGACGCTCATTGTCGCTAGCGCTCCCGACGCCTTCCTTGATTTTTCCGCCGACCTCTTGAGCCTTGTTCTTGATGTCGTCGCCCAAACCCATGATGACCTCCTGTGCTAGTCGTACAGTTCTCCGTTCACCCTAGGCGGCATGGGTACCAATAAGGTCAGGTTCGCTCTACGCGGAAAACCCGGAAGCCCTTCGCCGAACCAATTCGGTCGGCCTGCCAGCCCTCGGTGTTGAGCCAGGACTGCAACGAGTCGGCGCCGAGGTTCTTGCCCACGACCAGCCAGGCCAGTCCGCCGGGACGCAGCCTGGGCAGCCAGGTCGACAGCATCTCGTGGAGCGCCTGCTTGCCGATCCGGATCGGCGGATTCGACCAGATCTCGTCGTAGCTCGCGTCGCTGGACGCCAGCTCCTCCGGACGCGAAGCGTGCACTCGATCACCGACCCCCAAGGCCTCGGCGTTCTCCCTGGTCAGCTGGAGAGCCAGATCGTTGACGTCGACTGCGTCCACCCGGGCATCAGGGCATTCGGTTGCCAGTGCCACGGCGATGGGTCCGAATCCGCAGCCCAGGTCGAGCAGTCGCGTCGCGTCAGGGCCGGGGGGCTCGGTGGTGCGGAAGAGCACCCGTGTCCCGAGGTCGAGCCGGTGGGAGCTGAAGACTCCCGGGGCCGACGTGAACTCGTAGTCGTGATCCCAGATCGTGGCGTGCACCAGGTGCCGGGACGCCTGCGATGCCGGGGTTTCGAAATAGTGACTCATCGATCCACCTCCTGTGGTGTCCGCAACGATCGGGCCTGCTCGGCCCGGTCGGCCAATTGGTCGTCCGGAGGATAGCCGACCCGCTCCAGACACAGGCCATGCGCGGGCATCACGTAGACATCGTTGTGCCGTACCGGATGGGCCGCCACTCTTTCCAGCCACGCCAGATCGCGGCGCCCGGCACCAACTGCCCACACAGCCCCGACCAGCGAGCGCACCATGGAATGGCAGAAAGCATCGGCCTGAACGTGGCATTCGATCAGCTGCGTGTCGTCGTCGGTTCTGGTCATCTCGAAATGGGTCAAGTGGCGGATGGACGTGCCGAAGTCGTTGCGCCGGCAGAACGGCGCGAAATCCCGCAGCCCGATCAGCATTGCGGCCGCCTGATTCATCGCCTCGAGGTCGAGCCGCTCACGCACCCGCACCACATGACCTCGCAGCAACGGGTCGGGGCGCGAACCGGCATCCCACAGCCGGTAGACGTAGTGCCGCCAGATCGCGGAAAAACGCGCGTCGAAGCCGTCGGGAGCACGAGATACCCGGCGCACCACCACGTCGTCGGGGAGCACTCGAAGCAGTCGCTCGGCCAGATGAGCGGCATCGTATTGCCTGGCCAGGTCGAGATGGGCGACCTGGCCACGGGCGTGGACGCCGGCATCGGTGCGTCCGGCCACGGTCAATTGCACCGGCTCGGCGGTGCGGAGCACAGTACTGATCCACTCCTCAAGGGTGCCCTGTACGGTGCGTAACCCGTCTTGAACCGCCCAGCCGTGAAAACCCTTGCCGTCATAGGCGAGGTCCAGCCGCCAGCGCCGGGCCGGCTTGTTCGACGCATCCAACTGCGCTGGGGCCCACCGCGGCGCCTCGCTGTCTGCCTCGGTAGTGGCCGGCGTCCGGGTGCTCACGAGATCCTCCGGTATGCCAGGTCGAGGACCGGTCGCCCGGACGCCAACCCGCGTTGTTCGAACTTGGTGATCGGGCGCTCGGCGGGCCGTGGCGCCCAACCACCCGCGGCCGGGTAGTCGTTGACCAATCCGACGGTGGCGTCCAGCACCTCACGCATCTGTTCGGCGTAGTCCGGCCAATCCGTCGCCAGCCACCACTGACCGCCGACCGCCAACCGACTGACCACAAGTTCGGCGAAAGCAGGGGAGACCAGGCGTCGCTTGTGATGCCGCTTCTTGGGCCACGGGTCGGGAAAGAAGACCGACAACCGGGTGATGGAGGCCGGCGCGAAGAGCTGGTCCAGCGCCTGTACAGCGTCCACGGTCATCAGCCGCACATTGCTCACTCCGGCCGCGGCAAGCTTCGACATGGTGCTGGCGACCGCGCGCTCGTAGACCTCGAAACCGATCACATTCGCCTCGGGATGCGCAAGAGCGCAGGCCAGCAGCGCATCCCCGGTGCCCGAACCTATCTCCACGAATACCGGCGAATCGGCTGTGCCGGTCGGGTGGCCGAACTCGGCGTCCCAGTGCACCTGCGCATCGGAGGCGAGCGATGTGCTCAGATCGCCACGAGGCACCTCGATCAGATAACGCGAGGCGAGCCGGACGAGGGTGCGCTGCTGGCCCGGGTTCATGCGGGGGCTGCGGCGCACGTACGAAACAACCCCCGGCAGTCCTCGTTCGCGCGCATCAGGCATGGTGATCAGACTAGTGGCTCGTCGCCCCTGATTCTCCCGGGTTCCCCCGGCATTCGCGGTGCATCGCAGGTCTGTCTGGCACGATTGAAATGTGCGTACCCTCCTGAACCTGATCTGGCTCTTTCTCGGCGGCATCTGGCTCGCCGCAGCCTACTTCGTCGCGGGCATCATCGCCTGCCTGCTGATCATCACCATTCCCGTGGGCATCGCGTCGTTCCGGATGGCCCGCTACGTGCTGTGGCCATTCGGCTCGATCGTGGTGAAGAAGCCCAACGCCGGCGCCGGGTCCGCGGTGATGAACGCCATCTGGTTCGTCACCGTCGGCTGGATTCTGGTCGTCCTGCATATCGTCACCGCGCTGACCCAGGCAGTGACCATCGTCGGCATCGCCAACGCTGTCGTCTCGATCATGATGATCCCGGTGACCGCGTTCCCCTTCGGCAAGGACGTGCTCGACAAGGACGATCCCCGCGCGGCGTACCAGACCTCGCTGGTTCAGTGGGGCTGAATCGCCGGCGTACACGCTGTCGGGTCGGCTGCGCGGGAGACTCACGTCGAGCCTGAGCACCGCTGCGGTGGTGAGCCACGTTCATCGCATGAACGTGATCAGCGCGAACGTGATCGGTGTGAATATGGTCAGTCTGAATATGGTCAGTGGGTGCGGCGATTTCCCATGACGGGAGGCCACCGCACCCACTGATCGGCTGACCGGGTCGAGTCAGGACTTCATGTACTCCTGCACCAGGTTCTGCGGCATCAGCTCGTAGCCGTGGAAGACGCGGGTGAAGCTGCCGGACCCGCGGGCCAGGCCGCGCAGGTCGATCGCGTAGCGGCTGAGTTCGCTCTGCGGCACCAGTGCCCGGACGATGGACTTGCCCTCATCATTCGCGTCAGTGCCGAGCACCTGCCCGCGACGGTTGCTCAGATCGGTCATCACGGACCCCAGATACTCGTCCGAAACCGTCACCGTCACCTCGTCGACCGGCTCCAGCAGTGTCACCGTGGACGCGGAGGCCGCTTCTTTCAAGGCCAGCGCGCCGGCCGACTGGAAAGCCATGTCGGACGAATCGACCGAGTGTGCCTTGCCGTCGTACAGCGTCACCTTGACGTCGACCATCGGGTAGCCGGTGAGCGTGCCCTTCTCGAGCTGGGCCCGCACGCCCTTCTCCACCGAAGGGATGAACTGGCGTGGCACGGCGCCTCCGACGACCCGATCGATGAACTCGAAACCGGCCCCGCGCTCGTTGGGCTCGACCCGGATATCGCAGACCGCGTACTGGCCGTGCCCGCCCGACTGCTTGACGTGACGTCCGTGGGCGGTCGCGGGAGCGATGAAGGTTTCCCGCAATGCGGTGCGGATCTGATCGGCCACGATGTTGACACCGTACTTGTCGCGCAACCGGTTCATCAGGAGGTCTTGGTGAGCCTGGCCCATCGTCCACAGCAGAAGTTGGTCGGTGCGGGCGGCTCGTTCCAGCCGAATGGTGATGTCCTCGACCACCAGGCGCTGCAGTGCGCCGGCGAGCTTGTCCTCGTCGTTGCGGCTCGCCGCGCGGATCGCCACCGGCAACAGCGGTTCGGGCAGCAGCCAAGGCTCGATGACCACCGGATGGCCGGGATCCGAAATGGTGTCGCCGGTCTCGGCGGTGGCCAGCTTGGCGACCATGACGATCTCGCCGGCGATCGCCGACTCCTTGGGATACAGATCGAGGCCGTTCGGCGCGCTCAGCAGCCCGACCCGCTCCTCGTCGTCATGGTCCGGATGATGAGAGTTGGTCACGCCCTGCAGTTGTTCGCGATGCCCTGCGATGTGAACTGCCGAATCGGGGCGCAGTGTGCCGCTGAACACGCGGACCATCGACTGCCGGCCCGCGTACGGGTCGGAGGTGGTGCGGATGACCTCGGCGAGCACCGGGCCGTCGGGGTCCACCTCCGGCGGATCTATGGGGTCGCCCGATAGGTCGGCCATCATCGGCGGCTGGTAGCGCAGTGGAGTCGGGAAGCCGCGGTCGATCACCCCGATGAGTTCTTCGGTGCCGACACCGGTCGTGGTGACCGGAATCACCGGGTAGAACTTGCCGTGGTAGAGCGCCTTCATCAAGTTGGTGACGACTTCGTCGACGGCCAGCTCATCGCCCTCGAAGTAGCGTTCCAGAAGTTCGTCGTCCTCGGACTCGGTGATGATCGACTCGACGTAGTCGGTGCGGAAGTCGGCGATCGCCGCCAGTTCGGCAGGGCTCGCGGCGCGCGCCACCCGCGTGCCCGAGGAGTAGTCGTGCACCTTCTGGCTCAGCAATGACAGGTTGCCGACGATCTGGTCATCCTCGCCGACGAACGGCAGATAGGACGGATGGACGCCGGCCCCGAAGATCTCCTGGCAACGCTGCACGGTCTGCTCGAAGCTGGCGTGCTCGGTATCGAGCTTGGTGACCACGATCGCGCGCGGCACCCCGGCGCCCGCACACTCGGACCACAGGATCTGGGTGATGGCATCGATGCCATCGGCGGCACTCACGACGAACAGTGCGGCATCGGCGGCGCGCAGTCCGGCGCGCAACTCGCCGACGTAGTCGGGGTTGCCCGGCGCATCCAGCAGGTTGATGACGGTGGATTGCCCGGTGGTGATCGTGGCCAGCGTCAACGCTGCGGAGCGCTCCGCGCTTTCCTTCTCGCCGCGATATCCGGGGATACGCGTCTTGATCAGGTTCTCGAACAATGTGGTCTTGCCCGAACCAGCAGATCCGACCAGGACCACGTTGCGTATGTCTGCCGGAGAGGTCACCTTGGGTGCTTGGGTGCTCGTCTTTGAAGCCATGACCCAACATTGCCGCGCCTGGTGGCCTGCCGCAAGCATTCCGGTCATCTGGCCGATATCAGTTTGTCATCGAAAACGCCGCGGGCATGCCCCGTATTCGTGGCTCCTCAGGATCGTTGGGTAGCCTCGCTGCGTGCCATCAGATTCTCAGGTCGTCAACCGCTACTCGGGCTTCCGGCCCGAGGTGCAGGGCCTGCGCGCCATCGCGGTGCTGATGGTGGTCGTCTATCACGTCTTCATCGGACGCGTGTCCGGCGGTGTCGACATCTTCCTGCTCATCTCTGCCTTCTTCATGACGTTGTCATTCGTCCGTAAGTCCGAGAATGGCAGACCGCTGGCGATCGGACGTTACTGGCTGCACACCTTCAAACGGCTGCTGCCGTTGGCCGCGGCAACGATCCTGCTGACCTCGATCGCGCTCGGTCTGTGGTACCCGGAGTGGGCGGTCTGGGCCTACCGGGGGGACGGGTTGGCGGCTCTGTTCTATGTGGAGAACTGGCAACTGGCGGCGGTGCAGGCCGATTACTACGCCGCCGACGAATCGCTGGCCTCGCCCTTCCAGCATTTTTGGTCGTTGTCCGTGCAGGGCCAGGTCTTCTTGATCTGGCCGTTGATCTTCGGGTTGGCGTGGCTGATCTGCCGCAAGATGGGCTGGCGTCCGGTGAGGGTGCTGGCAGTGCTGTTCGGCCTGCTCTTCGCCGGCTCGCTGGCCTATTCGGTCTACATCACCAAAGCCGACCAGCAGCACGCCTATTTCGACACCGGAGCGAGACTGTGGGAGTTCGCGTTCGGCTCGCTGCTGGCCCTGACGATTCCCTTCGTGAGATCGCCCAAGTGGACCCGCGTCACGCTCGGCTGGGTCGGGCTGGCGGGCATGATCTTGTGCGGCATCGTGCTCGATGTCCAAGGTGTCTTCCCGGGCTGGATCGCCTTGTGGCCGCTGGGCTCGGCCGCCGCGATCATGATCGCCGGATCGTCCGGCTCCGCGCTCGGCGTCGATCGTTTCTTGAGCTGGTCGCCGGTGCAGCGGCTGGGTGATTCGGCCTATGCGCTTTACCTGGTGCACTGGCCGATTCTGACCACCTACCGGGCCGTCACCGGCCAGCTGGACGTGGCCCTCGTTCCGGGCGCGCTGTTGGTGCTGAGCTCGATCGGCCTGGCCGTGGTGCTGACCAGGTTCATCGACGAGCCGTTGCGCCGCTGGCGTTGGGCGGAGGCCACCACCAAGCACATGGCCGCGGTCGTTGCGTTCATCGTGATGGTCACCGCGACTGCGGTGGGCGGCTGGATCAGCTTCGAGACGTCGCGTCTTCGGCAGGAGACAGAGCAGGCCCGCGCCGATTTCGAGCGCAACAATCCGGGCGCTCGGTCGTTGATGGACGACTTCGTCTACCAGGGCGATCCCGGGGCACCGGTCCTGCCGGAAGTGGGGGGAGTTGGACGACCAGTGGATGAGGTTGTCCGAAGCCTGCTCCGGCAGATTCGCCCCCATCGAAGACATGGGCCCGGGCTATTGCTGGCAGACACCGACCATCTTCCTGCCGTCGCGCACCGTCGTCGTGGTGGGTAGCTCGCACGCTCAGCAGCTGCTCGCCGCGCTGCTGCCGATCGCCGAGGAGCGGAACTGGCAACTGGTCGCGCTGCTTCAGCCCGGCTGCAGCTTCGGTATCGGGGGGCCGGACCCGTGTCCGCAGACCAGTGCCGCGTTCCTGCGCTACTTGCTCGAGGTAGGTCCCGATGTCGTAGTCACGATGGCCACCCGAACTGAAGTCGGCAGCGCTGATGGTGAGCACGCTCCTCTCGGTTTCGACGACGTCGTCGCACCGCTGCTCGACCAGGACATCGCGGTGGTCGGTATCCGCGACACGCCGCGTTTCGAGACCAGCCCGGTCGACTGCTGGACACGGCAGCGTGACTCTCGTGAAAGCTGCACCGTGCCGACCAGCGAACTGCTGGCTCCCGTGAGCCCGGCCGAGGCGTGGGACGATCGTCCGGGATACCGCAATCTCGACTTCACCGATCTGTACTGTCCGGACGACGAATGCCCAGTGGTGATCGGCAATGTGCTGGTCTGGATGGATCATGATCATCTGACCAAGGACTACGCATCCACGATGGCAGCCCCCGCTCGCGACAGGGTCATCGCGGCGGTGGAGGAACTGTCGTTTTGACGCAGCTGTCATTTTGACGTGAGCGCGGCAGCTGGCTAAAGTTGAAAACGGTCGTTCCCGCGCGGTGCCCGAGTGGCGCCGGGTCCCAGGAAGAATGGGGGCGGCCATTGAAGCGTGTTCACGCGAGCCTGCGCCCGTGTGTTCGTGACCACCACAACCGGAAGACGCACTAACCGTGACTACTTACAGCCCGAAGCCTGGTGAGATCACCAGGAATTGGCTCGTGATCGATGCCACAGACGTCGTGCTCGGACGCTTGGCCACCACGGTGGCTGGGCTGCTGCGCGGCAAGAACAAGCCGACTTTCGCCCCGCACATGGACGGCGGCGACTTCGTCATCATCGTCAATGCGTCCAAGGTCGCGCTGACCGGCAACAAGGCCACCGACTCCAAGCGTTACACCGTCTCGGGGCGTCCGGGCGGCCTGCGCACCCGCACCGCCGGCGAGCTTCGTGATAACGATCCCCGCGCACTGGTCGAGAAGGCTGTCTGGGGCATGATGCCGAAGAACAAGCTGAGCCGTCAGCAGATGTCCAAGCTCAAGGTCTACTCCGGACCCGATCACCCGCACGCTGCGCAACAGCCGCAGCCTTACGAGATCACCCAGATCGCGCAGTGAGCGCGCACAACAACAAGGATTTGACCGTGTCCGAGACTCAGACCGAAGACCTCGAAGCCACCACGACCCCGTTCGTGGACGAAGAGAACCGTGAGATCGCCTACCGTGCAGATTCGGCGGGCTCTGCCCAGGTCGCCTCGACCTCCCGTCCAGCAGTGATCGCTGCCGGGCAGGGCACCGGCCGTCGCAAGGAAGCCATCGCCCGCGTCCGCCTGGTGCCCGGCACCGGCAAGTGGTCGATCAACGGCCACCCGCTGGAGGAGTACTTCCCCAACAAGGTGCATCAGCAGTCGATCAATGAGCCGTTCGTCACCGCCGGCGTGGTGGATTCCTACGACGTGATTGCCCGCATCAACGGTGGCGGCGTGACCGGCCAGGCCGGGGCGCTTCGCCTGGGCATCGCCCGCGCGCTCAACGCCATCGACACCGAGGCCAGCCGTCCTGCCCTGAAGAAGGCAGGCCTGCTGACCCGCGACGCCCGCATCAAGGAACGCAAGAAGGCCGGCCTCAAGAAGGCCCGTAAGGCCCCGCAGTACTCGAAGCGCTGATCTTCGATACCTGCTCAACACAGCCGATCGCCCACGCGGTCGGCTGTGTTGCGTTTCAGCCCGTTTTACACAGCGGGGCGGCTGGCCATTACGCTTAGCCCCTATGGCACGACTTTTTGGAACCGACGGAGTGCGTGGAGTCGCCAATGCCGACCTCACTGCCGAACTCGCCATGGAACTGTCCGCAGCAGCCGCCAAGGTACTGGGTGAGGCCGGCGCATTCACGGGCCGGCGTCCCACCGCGCTGGTGGGACGTGACACTCGGATATCCGGCCAGCTGCTGTCAGCCGCGGTGAACGCGGGGCTGGCCAGTACCGGTGTGGACGTCATCGATGTCGGTATCGTGCCGACCCCCGGCTTGGCCTACCTGGTCAACACGCAGGGCACCGACCTGGGAGTGATGCTCTCGGCCTCCCACAATCCGATGCCCGACAACGGCATCAAGTTCTTCCAGCGTGGCGGCGTCAAGCTGGACGACTCGATCGAGGACTCCATCGAGGAACGCCTCAACGAGCAGTGGGAGCGCCCGATCGCCGGTGACGTAGGACGCATCACCACCGACGAGGGACATGCGTTGCGCCAGACCTACATCGACGCGCTGGTCGCCAGCCTGGAAGGCGTGCGGCTGGATGGCCTGAAGGTGGTCATCGACGCCGCGAACGGCGCCGCGTCCTATACCGCCGGGCCCGCCTTCGAGGCCAGCGGCGCCACCGTCGTCGGGATCAACAACACTCCCGACGGCCTCAATATCAACGACAACGCCGGCTCGACCCACATCGAGGGACTGCAGGCGGCGGTCGTCGAGCACGGCGCCGACCTGGGTATCGCACTGGACGGCGACGCCGACCGCTGCCTGGCCGTGGACGCGACCGGTGCCGTCGTGGACGGCGACCACATCATGGCGATCCTGGCACTGGATCTCAAGGAGCAGGGCAAGCTGCACAACAACACCCTGGTCGCCACCATCATGAGCAACCTCGGGCTGATCATCGCGATGCGCGAGCACGGCATCCAGGTCGAGCAGACTCGGGTGGGCGATCGCTACGTGCTGGAGGCGATGGCTCAGAACGGATTCACGCTGGGCGGTGAGCAGTCCGGCCACGTCATCATCAGCGAGTATGCGAATACCGGCGACGGTGTGCTGACCGGGCTGCATGTCGCGGCCCGGGTGGCACGGTCGGGGCGCTCGCTGGCCTCGCTGGCCTCGGTGATGACCACCTTGCCGCAGGTCATGATCAACGTGCCGAATGTCGACAAGATGCGGGCCGGCGTCGACCCCGAGATCACTCGTGCGGTCACCCAGGCCAACAACAAGCTGGGCATGAGCGGGCGCGTGGTGCTGCGTCCGTCGGGCACCGAGCCGCTGGT
Source organism: Brooklawnia propionicigenes (assembly GCF_030297015.1). Classification (NCBI taxonomy): domain Bacteria; kingdom Bacillati; phylum Actinomycetota; class Actinomycetes; order Propionibacteriales; family Propionibacteriaceae; genus Brooklawnia; species Brooklawnia propionicigenes. The sequence goes on from NZ_AP028056.1 coordinate 2,429,360, forward strand.
TCGCGTGATGGTCGAAGCGTCCACCGCCGAGAACGCCCAGCAGGTCGCCGAGCAACTCGCGGGCTTGGTCGCGAGCCGCCTCGCTCTGTAAGGGCCGTGCCGTTCCCCCAGCCCCGCCCACCCGCCGAGCCGATGCCGGCTTGGCAGAGCTGACCGCCAGATCGCCTCGTCCGGTCGCGTTTCTTCCAGTCGTTCATCATCGGCGCAATCGTCGCGAATGCCGTCATCATCGGCATCAACACCTTCACGCTCGACGGCTGGGTCTCCGGTGTGCTGATGCGCCTGGACTGGATCTTCGTGACGATCTTCGTGATCGAACTGGTGGTGCGTTTCGCCGCCGATGGGCTGGACCCGCGCCGCTTCTTCAGGTCGAGTTGGAATACCTTCGACTTCCTGGTGGTGGCGGTTTGCTTCATTCCCGGGGTGTCGACCAGCGCCACGGCGCTGCGGGTGATCCGGCTGCTTCGGGTCAGCAGACTATTGCGCATCATGCCCGATTCGCGTGTGCTGCTGCGCGGGCTGCGCCGGGCAGCAGGACCCGCGCTGTCGCTGGCGGCCCTGACCGTACTGCTGTGCTATCTGTATGCGGTGGTCGGTTGGATGGCGTTTCGTGACCATGGGAATGCCGACATTCCGGGCTACTTCGACAACATCGGCGAAGCCATGCTGACGATGTTCGAGCTGCTCACCTTGGAAGGCTGGAACCAGACGCTGCATGACCTGCGTCAGGTCAGCCCGTTCGCGGTGCCGTATGTGATCTCTTTCCTGCTCATCGGCACCTATATCGTGGTGAACCTGGTGGTCGGCATCGTCATCAACAGCCTGGACGAGGCGTACAAGGAACGCGACCACGAGCGTGCGCTGGAATACATGGCGACCGGCGGTGAACGGGCCGGGGTGGAGGCGACCATCAATGAACTCCGGACGGTGCTCGACCGGCTGGAGGCCCAGCTGGGTACCGCCGTCCAAGCCGATGAACCGCTGATCATCTCCGGCGACGGACCCGATGCCGTCGAAACTACCGGTGCGCAGAACCACCAGCCGTCCCGCAACGGCTCCCAGCTGGCTGCCGGTGAAACAGCTGCCGTGGAACTGCCGCGGGCCGAGGTCGCCGACGGCTAGATCCGCCGGATCCGCACCTCGGAGATCACGTGATCGCTGCCCTTGCGCAGGATCGCGGTGGCGCGGTCGCGGGTCGGTTCGATGTTCTCGACGAGGTTCGGTTTGTTGATGGTGTCCCAGACCTCGCGCGCCTGCCATACCGCCTCTTCGTCGGACAGCTCGGCATAGGAACGGAAGAAGCTGGTGGGATCGCGGAATGCGGTGTCGCGCAGCGCCATGAATCGCGCTACATACCAGTCGCGGATATCGGATTCGTCGGCGTCCACATAGACCGAGAAATCGAAGAAATCGCTGACCGCCAGATCGCCTCGTCCGGCCGGGGCCGGCTGCAATACGTTCAGGCCTTCCACGATCAAGATGTCCGGGCGCGTGACGACGATCCTCTCACCCTGGACGATGTCATAGATGACATGGGAGTAGACCGGCGCCGTGACCTCGGCGACACCCGATTTCACGGCGATGACGAAATCCAGCAGCGCGCGGCGGTCATAGCTTTCCGGGAAGCCCTTGCGGTCGAGGATGCCGCGGGCTTCCAGAACCGAATTCGGGTACAGGAATCCATCGGTGGTCACCAATTCGACCCTCGGATGGCCGGCCGATTGCCTCAGAAGCTCCCGCAAGAGGCGCGCCGACGTCGATTTACCCACCGCAACCGAGCCGGCCACTCCGATGATGAACGGCGTTCGGGTGGGGGCGATCTTCAAGAACCCGTACGAATCGGCGTAGAGCTGATCATGGTTGATGCGGTAGAGATTCAACAGCTGCGCCAGGGGCAGGTAGACCTCGGTGACGTCGCGTTCATCGGTCGGATCCTGCAGGCCGCGCAGCCTTTCGACCGTGGCAGTGTTCAGCGTCAGCTGGCCGTCGGTGGCGAGATCTGCCCACGTCTGGCGTAACAGGGTCACCCATGGACTACTCACGGCTCGAGACTCCCGGCTCTGGACACGAGGGACAGCCTAGCGGGCGGGTGCGTGTGCTGCGACTACCAGGCATACCTTAGACTCTCCCCCATGTGTGGAATCATTGGCTACGTCGGCCCTCGCGATGCGCGTGATGTCATCATCTCGGGACTGCGGCGTCTGGAGTATCGCGGATACGACTCGGCGGGCATCGCGGTGGTCGCTGACGGCCGGCTGAGTGTTGCGAAGAAGGCCGGCAAACTCGCCAATCTCGAAGCCGAACTGGCGACTGTTGACTTCCCCGTAGCCCATCAGGGCATCGGGCACACCCGATGGGCCACCCACGGTGCACCCACCTATGAGAACGCGCACCCGCACGTCTCCGCGGACGGCCGAGTGGCCGTGGTCCACAACGGCATTATCGAGAACTTCGCCGATCTGCGCGCCGAGCTGACCGAGGCGGGCGTGCACTTCAAGTCCGAGACCGATACCGAGGTCGTTGCTCACCTGCTGGCCGCCGAACTGCAGAGCGCCGACGGGCTGATCGACGCGATGCGCGCGGTCGTCGCGCGTCTGCAGGGCGCGTTCACGCTCGTCGCGATCGACGTCACGCGTCCGGGTGAGGTCGTTGCGGCGCGCCGCAACTCCCCGCTGGTGGTCGGCGTCGGGAAGGACGAGAACTTCGTCGCCTCCGATGTGCTGGCCTTCATCGAACACACCCGCGATGTGGTCGAGCTCGGGCAGGATCAGATCGTCCTGATCACCGCCGATGACATCACCGTGGTCGGCTTCGACGGCCAGCCGGCCGAGACCGCCCGCTACCACGTCGACTGGGACACCTCGGCCGCCGAGAAGGCCGGCTTCGACTGGTTCATGCGCAAGGAGATCTTCGAGCAGCCCAAGGCTGTTGCCGACACCCTGCTGGGTCGTTTCAACTCCAAGGGGGAGCTGGTGCTCGACGAGATGCGCGGCATCTCACCCGAAGACCTGCGCCGTATCAACAAGATCGTGATCGTCGCCTGCGGCACCGCCTACTACGCCGGGATGGTCGCCAAATACGCCATCGAGCACTGGACGCGGGTGCCCTGCGAGGTCGAGGTGGCCTCCGAGTTCCGCTACCGCGATCCGATCATCGATCCGCAGACGTTGTGCGTCACCATCAGTCAGTCCGGCGAGACCGCCGACACGCTGATGGCCATCCGGCATGCCCGCATCCAAGGCGCCAAGATCATCGCCATCTGCAATACCAACGGCGCCACGATCCCGCGCGAATCGGACGCAGTCATCTACACTCACGCCGGCCCCGAGATCGGTGTGGCGTCCACCAAGGGCTTCCTCACTCAGCTGGCCGCCTGCTACCTGCTGGGGCTGTACCTCGCCCAGGTGCGCGGCATGAAGTACGCCGACGAGATCCGCGTCATCACCGACGAGCTGGCGCACACCCCGCAGATGATCCAGCAGATGCTGGACGGCGCCGACGAGATCTACCAGCTGGCCCACGATCTGGCCAGCGCCGAGGACTTCATCTTCCTCGGGCGTCATGTCGGCTACCCGGTCGCCCTCGAGGGCGCACTCAAGCTGAAGGAGATCGCCTACCAGCACGCCGAGGGATTCGCCGCCGGCGAGCTCAAGCACGGGCCGATCGCCATCATCGAGCCGGGCATGCCGGTGTTCGTCGTCGTGCCGCCGGCCGGCCGCGATCAGCTGCGCGACAAGGTGCTGAGCAACATCAAGGAAGTCAAGGCGCGCGGCGCGCACACCATCGTCCTGGCCGAGAACGGGGACGACGGCATCGAGGCGGACGCCGATCTGATCATCCGGCTGCCGCACACCTCGACGCTGCTGCAGCCGTTGGTCGCGACCGTCCCGCTGCAGCTGCTCGCCTGTGAGTTGGCGACCGAGCTCGGCCACGATGTCGATCAGCCCCGCAACCTGGCGAAGTCCGTCACCGTCGAGTGATCTCGGCATGATCATCGGCATCGGGGTCGACATCTGCCAGGTCGACCGCGTCGCGGCCATGCTGGAGCGTCACCCCGGGCTGATGGATCGGCTGTTCAACTCGGCCGAGTCCCACACCGCCGACGGCAGACCGCGGTCCGCCGATTCGCTGGCCGCCCGATTCTGCGCCAAGGAAGCGTTGGCCAAGGCACTCGGTTCGCCCGGCGGCATGAGTTGGTTGGACGCCGAGGTCATCACATCGGCCAATGGCGCCCCCGAGTTCGTCATTCGCGGTACGGTTGCGGCGAGAGCCGCCGAATGCGCAGTGCAGAACATCCGGCTATCACTGAGCCATGACGGCGGGTTGGCAACGGCATTTGTCATCTGTGAGGGGTAATCGTGATCGGGATTCAGCCAGTCGATAAGATCCGCGCTGCCGAACGGGAGTTCGCCGAAGCGAATCCCGACGTCAATCTGATGCTGCGCGCCGCCGACCAGGTGGCCGAACTGGCGGAGCGGATGGTTCCGTCCGGCACCATCCTGGTGGTGGTCGGCCCCGGCAACAACGGCGGTGATGGACTGTTCGCGGCCCGCAAACTGGTGCGCGACGGGCGCCGCCAGGTGATGGTCTGGCCGGTCGCCGGCACAGCCCACCCGCAGGGCGTCGTGGCTGCCCGCCAGGTCGGCATCCGCTTCCTCAACGACTTGGAGGTCGGCAGGCTGCTGCCCGACATCGCCTTGGTCATCGACGGCATCACGGGCATTGGAGGACGCACCGGTCTGCCGGAGAATGTGCACTGGTTCGCCGAGATGTGTGACGTCTTGAAGATCCCCGTGCTGGCCATCGACATTCCCTCCGGACTCGCGGCCGAGGACCATCATCGTCCCGCTCATGTCCTCGCCGCCACCCGGACGATCACCTTCGCGGCGCCCAAGCTGTGCCATCTCGCGCAGCCGGCAGCCAGCGCCTGCGGGGATGTCGAGGTGGCCGACATCGGCCTCGAGCTGCCGAAGTCGAACCTGCGTCAGATGCAGCGGATGGATGTGGCCCGCTGGTGGCCGTGGCCGACGCCCTATACCGACAAGTACTCCCGCGGTGTACTCGGCATCGATACCGGTTCGGATCGCTATCCCGGTGCCGCCGTGCTGCCGGTGACCGGCGCGGTCTATTCGGGGGCCGGCATGATCCGGTTCACCGGCCCCGACCGGCTGGCCGACCTCATCTTGCACAAGCTGCCGTCGGTGACGGTCGGCAGTGGGCGCGTCGAGGCCTGGCTGGTCGGCTGCGGCTGGTCCGAAGAGGGAGCTGAGCAGCGGTTCGGCCCGATCCTGGAATCAGGGGTGCCGTTGGTCATCGACGCCGATGCGCTGCGCTATCTACCCAAGCGGCTGCCCGAAGGATCGTTGCTCACCCCCCACGCCGGGGAGCTGGCCGAGCTGTTGGGCATCAGCCGACCCGAGGTGGAGGACGATCCGGTCGGCAAGGCCTACGAGGCGGCCGAACGCTGGGAGACCACGGTGCTGCTCAAGGGCGCCACCCAGTACATCGCCAATCCGTTCGAGAAGCGGGTCACCCTGGCGATCGCCGGCCCCTCATGGACGGCGCAGGCGGGATCGGGTGATGTGCTGGCGGGCATCTGCGGCACCTTGCTGGCTGCGGGACTGCCCGCCCCGAAGGCGGCAGCGCTCGCGGCGTCGGTTCAGGCCATGGCTGCGGCCCGCAAGCCCGGCCCGTTCCCGCCCGATGTTGTCGCGCAGGCGATTCCCGAGGTGCTGGTGCACCTTGCCGAACTGGCTGATCAGCCGGTCTTGGCCGGTGACCTGACGCCCAGGTCGATCGCTGCGCAGTAGTAGTCGAGCAACTGGTCGCACACCCGCGGCCAGGTGCGATTTTCGACCCTCTTGCGGGCGGTCTGCCCGAAGATCGTCCGCTTGAAGCCGTCACCCACCAGGTCGGCGACCTGATTGCGCATGGCGCTCAGATCACCGGGCGGGTACAGCCAGCCGTTGTGTGACGGATCGATGAGGTCGATCGGGCCACCCCGGCGGGGTGCGATGGCAGCCAGCCCCGACGCGTGAGCCTCCTGGACCGCCTGGCAGAAGGTCTCCGACTCCCCAGGGTGAACGAACAGGTCGAGGGAGGCCAGGCAGCGAGCCAACTCCTCCCCGGACTTCATGCCCACGAAGACCGCACCAGGCAGGTCGGCCTCGAGTTCGGCACGCTGTGGACCGTCCCCGATGATCACCAGCCGAACGCCGGGCAGATCGGTGAGCGCGCGCAGATCTTTGACCTGTTTCTCGGGAGCCAGGCGTCCCATGAAGCCCACCACGACCTCGCCGTGCGGGGCCCACGAATCGTGCAGCGCCTGATCACGCTTGTCGGGGCTGAACAACTCGGTGTCGACGCCTCGTCCCCAAACATCCACCCGTGAGAACCCGTGCGCTATCAGCTGGTCACGGGTATAGCTGGACGGCGCCAGATTGATGGTCGCCATGTTGTGGAGCTTGCGCAGGTGCCGCCAGAAGATCGGCTCGGCAGCCGGATATCCGTACTGCACGGCATAGCGGGGTACCTCGGTCTGGTAGAGGGCGACGCTCGGCACGCCCAACTCGGCTGCGGCCATCACCCCTTTCGAACCGAGAATCACCGGAGCGGCCAGGTGCACGACATCAGGAGCGAAATCAGCGAGCAGCTTGTGCAGCGAATTCGCGGAGGTGGCCGACAGCCGAAGATCGGGATACCAGGGCAGATAGAGCGAGGCGGTCGTCACAACAGGAAAGCCCGCATAGCTTTCCGGGACACCGCGAGGGTCACTGGGGGCGATCACCAAAGCCTCATGGCCGCGGCGTCTCAGGTGTTCCAAAGCTCGAAGTACTGAGTTGGTGACACCATTGATTGACGGCAAGAAGCACTCGGTTACAAATCCAACTCGCACGACTTCAGTTTAGGTTACCGATGAAACCTGGCATGACATTGAGTTTGCCGAATGGCAAACTCTGGATGATTCCGACGTTCTCAGTCCGCTGATCGGGTGCCGGATGGCCGGCAGCCGACTAGCGGGGAAACGTTTGCTGCCGGTGGCCCCTCCGGGCCGCAAGATTCGGTCTTCGCCCCGCGCGCGCGTAGACTCGCACGATGTGATCGAAACCGAGACCGACCAGCAGCTGCAGTTGCGGCTCGCTGAGCCGGGCGACGCTGAAACGATGCAGCAGGTGATCACCCAAGCGTTCGGCGCACGAGACGCGCTCGATCCGCCGGCTGATGCCATGAGTGACGAGCTGGCAGACATCGAGGAACGCATCGCAACCCAGATCGGATTGATCGCCTCCGACGACTCCGGTGTGGTCGGCTGCCTGTTCTGTTCGCTGCATCCCGATGCAGACGTGCCGTCGGGCATGCTGCATCGAGTATCCGTACTTCCTGGCCACCGCCGTAATGGGGTGGCCTTTCATATGATCGTGGCTGCCGCTCAGCTGGCGACCGATGCCGGCATGCGCCGGCTGCAACTCATCGCCCGCCGTGAACTGCCGCATGTCGTCTGCTGGTGGCAGGGCTATGGCTTCGAGGTGATCCGCGAACTGGATGACCATCAGCTGCTTCTCGCTGCCGCGCTGCCCGCCCGGGTGGTGGTTCCCACCGCGGACGACATGCGCCATCTCGGCGTCCGGCTGGCTGCGCTGCTGGCTCCCGGCGACCTGATCGTCGCCAATGGTGAACTCGGCGCCGGCAAGACGACCCTCACCCAGGGAATCGCCGAGGGGCTGCAGGTGAGTGGCCCGGTCACGTCGCCGACGTTCGTGCTCAGCCGCATCCATCACTCGACCGGGACGGCACCGCAGCTGGTGCACGTCGACGCCTATCGGCTCGGATCGGCCGCCGAGCTCGATGATCTCGACCTGGACGAAACGCTGGCCGATTCGGTCACCCTGGTCGAGTGGGGCGCCGGCCTGGCCGAGTATCTGGCCACCGACCGGCTGGAGATCGATATCGAACGCAGTGGTGACGTCGACGACGAGACCCGCATCGTGACCGTCCGGGGCATCGGGCCGCGCTGGCGTGGGGTGGATCTGTGGGCGCTCGCCGGTGTGCAGGAGGAATGGTGAGTTCTACTTCCGGATGGGTGCTGGCGATCGACACCGCAAGCGGTATCAACGTCGGACTGGCCCATGACGGCCGGCCGGTCGATTCGCGCACCGAAACCAGCTCCCGCAAGCATGTCGAAGAGCTGATGCCGATGATCGACGAGTTGCTCGCAGCCCACGATCTGTCGGCGTCCGACCTGTCGCTGATCGCGGTCGGTATCGGGCCGGGACCGTTCACCGGGCTGCGTATCGGCATCGTGACTGCCCGCACCCTGGGTCTGGTCGCCGGTGTCGCGGTGCGCGGTTTCGGCAGCCTGGACGCCATCGCGGCGGCCTGGTTCGCCGGTGAGTCCCGGCCGGACTCCCCGGTGGTGGTCGCCGCCGATGCTCGCCGCAAGGAGCTCTACTGGGCAGCCTACGACGCGTCCGGGATTCGGGAGACCGGCCCGGCGGTGACGGTCCCCGGTGGGCTGCCGCTGCTGCCGGTCGGCGGCCCGGGCATTGAGGTCTACCCCGAGGTGTTCGCCGACCGGATTGCTCCGGGTGCGCCGCACCGGTTGGATGCTGCGCTGGCCGCCGCCATGATCGACCACCTACCGGACACCGGGCTCGAGCCCGCTTATCTGCGCAAACCTGATGCTGAGGTACCCCGCACGCGTAAATCGGCGCTGCCTTCGACAAAGAAGCTGCGCATCGCTTACCGACAGGAGGGTCGATGATCGTCTCTACCGCAAATCGCAACGATCTGGATGCACTGCTGAGCCTTGAAGAGTCCGGATTCGATCGTCCGCAGCGCTGGAGCGCTGCGTCGTGGGTCAGTGAATTGGACGCCACCGGCAGACTGGTGCTGGTCAGCCGGGATTCGGCCGGCATCGAAGCCGTCGCCTGCTTCAGTGTGCTCTACGACACCGCCGAGCTGTTGCGGGTCATCGTCGCTCCGGCCCACCGCGGCCACGGCGTGGCCCGCCGGCTGGTCAGCGTCGGCAAGGAATGGGCCGAGGCCGCCGGCGCCGACCGGATGCTGCTCGAGGTCCGGCGGGACAACGCGCCCGCACTCGCGCTCTACGGCTCGTCCGGTTTTCAGGCCATCTTGCGCCGTCGTGACTACTACGGCGCCGGTCATGATGCCGTGGTCATGGAATGCGCGCTGCAGCATCCTGCGCTGGCCGCCCACGCCGGGTGGCTGGCATGAGCGGTCCTCTCGTACTGGGCATCGAGTCCAGCTGCGATGAGACGAGTGTCGGCATCGTGCGCGGCACCGAACTGCTCGCCAACGAGGTGGCCAGTTCGGTCGAACTGCACGCCCGTTTCGGCGGGGTGGTGCCCGAGGTAGCTTCCCGCGCCCATCTGGAGGCCATGGTGCCCACTCTCGAACGGGCGCTGGCCAAGGCCGACACCGATCTGGGCGAGGTGGACGCGATCGCGGTGACCGCGGGCCCGGGCCTGATGGGCTCGCTGGTCGTCGGGCTGTCCGCTGCCAAAACGCTCGCGTCAGTGCTGAAGGTGCCGTTCTACGGGCTCAACCATCTGGTCGGCCACGTCGCGGTGGACATTCTCGACCACGGCCCGCTGCCGACCCCGGTGTTGGCGCTGCTCGTCTCGGGCGGGCACACCCAGCTGCTCGAGGTGCGCGACATCACGGGCGACATCGACGAGGTGGGCACCACCATCGACGACGCGGCAGGGGAGGCCTACGACAAGGTGGCGCGGCTGCTCGGTCTGGAATACCCGGGCGGACCGGTGATCGACAAGGCTGCTCAGGACGGTGATCCGAAGGCGGTCGCGTTCCCGCGCGGGCTCACCGCCCGCCACGACATGGCCAAGCATCGCTTCGACTATTCCTTCTCCGGGCTCAAGACCGCGGTCGCGCGGTATGTCGAGCGCTCCGAACGCGACGGCGAGCCGATCAGCGTCGACGACGTGGCCGCGAGCTTCCAGGAGGCGGTCGCCGATGTGCTCACCGGCAAGGCCGTCGATGCCTGCCAGGAGCTGGGCATCAAACACATGGTGCTCGGTGGCGGAGTAGCGGCGAATTCGCGGCTACGCACCCTGATGGCCGAACGCTGCGAAAAAGCCGGGGTGGAGCTGCGGCGTCCCCGTCCGGGGCTGTGCACGGACAACGGCGCGATGATCGCTGTGCTCGGCGCGCAGGTGATCGAGGCCGGACGCGCCCCGAGCAGCCTGGAGATCCCCGCCGACTCGGGCATGCCGGTCACCCAGGTCATCGCCTGATTTTCTTCTTTTTCTGTTTGGGAGGTCTGCCATGGCCTACAGCCCGGAGCTGACCACGCTCGGCTTCGTCCTCTCGCCCGACGGCCGGCAGGTGCTGATGGTGCACCGCATCAGCCGATCCGATGACGAGCAACTCGGCAAGTGGAACGGGCTGGGGGGCAAGGTCGAGGCGGACGAGGACGTCTGGTCGGGGATGGCCCGCGAGCTGCGCGAGGAGGCCGGGATCGAGGTCGTCTCGATGCGGCTGCGCGGCACGGTCAGCTGGCCGGGTTTTCATCCCGATGGCACCTCGGTCTTCGGTTTCGTCTTCGTGGTGGATTCATGGACCGGAGAGATCCCTGAACGTAACGCCGAGGGCCCGCTGGCCTGGCAGCCCCTCTCGGCGCTGGACCAGCTGCCGATGTGGGCGGGGGACCGGTACTTCCTGCCGCAGACCTTCGATCCGCAGGTCGAGCAGTTTCATCTGGTGATTCCGTACCGTAACGGGCAGCCCCTCGGCTGGTCGGGCACGCTGCGGTGAGGACGCCCAGTGAGTGACCAGCCCTGGGACCAGCGAGCGGCCGCCACCGAGATGGCGATGGCCGAGGCCGACCCCGAATCGCTGGCTGCGGCGGCGCGGCTGCGCTCCCGCTTCAGCCCCGAGGTGGCCGCCTTCGCCTTGACCCAGGCGAGTCTGCGACGCCAGGCCAGGGCCAAGTTCGGTGCCGCGGCCGAGGGGATGTGGTTCACCCGCGACGGCCTTGAGCAGGCCTCCAGGCCGTCGGTCGCTGCCTGGCGCGCCGAGCGGTACCGCGCCGCCGGAGTGCGGCGGGTGATCGATCTGTGCTGCGGCATCGGTGCGGACGCTCGCGGATTCCGCGCTGCGGGCCTGGAGGTCGTTGCGGTCGAGGCCGATCGGCTCACCGCGGAGCTGGCCCGCGCCAACCTGCCGGGCGTCGAAGTGATCTGCGGCGACGCGACCGAGGCCGGTCCGCGGTTGCTGGCGCACGCCGATGCGTCCACCGGGATTTTCATCGACCCCGCCCGGCGCAACGCGTCCGGACGCAGCTGGCGGGTCGCCGACTTCAGTCCGTCCTGGGACTTCGTGCTCAGCTTGGTCGCGAGCGGGCATCCGCTGTGTGTCAAGCTCGGGCCGGGCCTGCCCCGCGAACTCATCCCCCACGGTGTCGAGGCCTGCTGGGTGTCCGACCGGGGAGACGTCGTGGAGGCCGGGTTGTGGCGGCTGGCGGGCGCCCAGGACAATGCCAGTGCGGCTGTTCTGCTGCCCGGTGAGCATCGCATCGAGTCGGATCCGGCGGCGCCGGGTCTGCCGGTGGCGGCGCCCGGACGCTACCTTCTCGACCCCAACGGCGCGGTCATCCGGGCCCGGGCGATCGACCAGATCAGCTCGCAGGCCTGGCTGCTGCACCCCGGTGTCGCCTACCTGTCCAGCGACGTGCCGATTCGGACGCCGTTCGCGTCCTGTTTCGAAGTGCTGCAGATCTTGGACTTCAATCCCAAGGTGCTCAGGGCGTGGGTGCGGACGGACCGGGTGGGTGTGCTGGAGATCAAGAAGCGGGCCGTCGATATCGATCCAGCCCAGCTGCGCCGCAGTCTGAAGCCATCCGGACCCAATGCCGCGACGCTGATCGTCGCCCGCACGACCGCCGGGACGAAGGCCCTGGTCTGCCGCCGCAGCTAGCTCTGGCACTCGGCTTGTCTGAGTGCCAATCGCGGGTCTAAGGTGGTTCTTGGCACTCGGCAGGCCCGGGTGCCAACGATCGGAACGGCACCCGCGACGACGTCCCGCTCGTACTGCACCGTGACACCTAGACAACAGAAAGGGGTTTGAACGTGGCAACCACGATCAAGCCGCTCGAGGACCGTATCCTCGTTGAGCCTCTCGAGGCTGAGACCACCACCGCATCGGGTCTGGTCATCCCCGACACCGCCAAGGAGAAGCCGCAGGAAGGCAAGGTCGTCGCCGCCGGCCCCGGTCGCATCGACGACAAGGGCAACCGCGTGCCGATGGACGTTAAGGTCGGAGACGTCGTCATTTTCAGCAAGTATGGCGGCACGGAAGTGCGCTACAACGCTACGGACTACCTGCTGCTCAACGCGCGCGACATTCTCGCAGTCGTCGAGAAGTGAGGCACTGATTCATGGCTAAGCAGCTTCAGTTCGACGAGGAGGCCCGCCGCTCTCTCGAGCGCGGTGTGGACACCCTCGCCAATACCGTCAAGGTGACGCTCGGCCCGAAGGGCCGCTACGTCGTCCTCGACAAGAAATACGGCGCTCCCACTATCACCAACGACGGCGTGACCGTCGCCAAGGAAGTGGACCTGACCGATCCTTACGAGAACCTCGGCGCTCAGCTTGCCAAAGAGGTCGCCACCAAGACCAACGACGTCGCCGGCGACGGCACCACCACCGCAACGGTGCTGGCGCAAGCGCTGGTGCATGAAGGTCTGCGGGCCGTGGCCGCTGGGGCCAACCCCATCGGCCTCAAGCGGGGCATCGACAGGGCCGTTGGCCTGGTGATCGACGAACTGCGCTCGGCGGCCCGTGAGGTCGAGTCGGCTGCCGACATGGCCAGTGTCGCCACCATCAGTTCCCGCGACGAGGAGATCGGCGAGATCATCGCGCAGGCCTTCGACAAGGTCGGCAAGGATGGCGTCATCACCGTCGAGGAGTCGAACACCCTGGGCACAGAGCTCGACTTCACCGAGGGCATGCAGTTCGACAAGGGCTACATCTCGGCGTACTTCGTGACCGACCAGGATCGTATGGAGGCCGTTTTCGACGATCCGTACATCCTGATCAACCAGGGCAAGATCAGCAACATGAACGAGTTGCTGCCGATGCTCGAGAAGGTCATCGCAGCGCACGGCCAGCTGGTCATCATCGCTGAGGACGTCGACGGCGAGGCGCTGTCGACCCTGGTGGTGAACAAGATCCGTGGCACCTTCAACGCCGTCGCCGTCAAGGCTCCCGCCTTCGGCGATCGCCGCAAGGCCATGCTGCAGGACATTGCGATCCTCACCGGCGGCCAGGTTGTGGCTCCGGAGGTCGGGCTCAAGCTCGACCAGGTCGGTCTCGAGGTTCTCGGTCGTGCCCGTCGTGTCGTGGTCACCAAGGACAACACCACCATCGTGGACGGCGCCGGTGACCAGGCCGAGGTCAAGGCCCGCGTCGAGCAGCTGCGCGCCGAGATGGAGCGCACCGACTCGGATTGGGACCGTGAGAAGCTCGCCGAGCGGGTCGCCAAGCTCGCCGGTGGCGTCTGCGTGATCAAGGTCGGCGCTGCTACCGAGGTGGAGCTGAACGAGAAGAAGCACCGCATCGAGGATGCCGTCTCGGCTACTCGCGCGGCGATCGAAGAGGGTATCGTCGCCGGCGGTGGCGCTGCTCTGGTTCATGCCGCCAAGGTGCTGGACGGCGTCGAGAGCTCCGATCACGACGAGCGCGTCGGTGTCCAGACCGTCCGCAAGGCGCTGATCGAGCCGCTGCGCTGGATCGCTGAGAACGGTGGCGTGCCCGGCTACGTGATCGCGGCCAAGGTCGCCGAACTCGGCGCCAACGAGGGCTACAACGCCAAGACCGGCGAGTACGGCAACCTGATCGACCAGGGCGTTATCGACCCGGTCAAGGTGACCCGTTCGGCGCTGGCCAACGCGGCCTCCATCGCGTCCCTGCTGCTCACCACCGAAACCTTGGTGGTCGAGAAGAAGGACGATGACGACGAGGACGACGCCAAGTAGTCAATGACTCAGCCATTCTGAGTCGTTTCTGGGTGCAGTTATCTCCCGTGACAGGGAGATAGCTGCACCCAGTTCGTTTGGGTGACGGTTCGGCATCGATCGGATGGGCGTGGTCAACGCGCCGAGAGCCACCGGCTACGATGCCTGCGTGCAGCAGACGGGCCGGGGGAGAATGGTCGGGCTGGCGGGCACCCTTCTGCTGGCCGTGTCGGCTTGGCTGGCCTCACCGTGGGGGCTCGGCTTCGCCGGACGCTCCAATCCGCTGCCGATCCGCTGGGCGCACACGTTGCCGGCGGCGCTCGGTGTGGTGCTGCTGTTCGCCGGCTGGCTGATGATGCGCGGCACCGATCAGAAGAACGCGTGGCGCACCTTTGCCGTGTGGTGCCTGCCGCTGCTGGTCTGCCCCCCGCTGCTCAGCAAGGATGTCTGGGCCTATCTCGAGCAGGGCTGGCTCGTGCTGCAGGGGTTCGATCCATATCACACCGCCATCAGTTCGGTGGGCGGGCCCTTCGCTTCACGCGTTGACACGTACTGGAAGTACACCACCACCGTCTATCCGCCGCTGGCGTTGCTCATCCAGGCCGCCATGGTGGCGATCAGCGGGGCAAGCCCGCTGTGGTCACTGTTCGCGATGCGGATCCCCGGCCTGGCCTCGGTCATCGCCATCGGTGCCTGCCTGCCGCGCATCGGACGTGCCGCCGGTCAGAGCGCCGGCAACGCGCTGTGGTTCGGCATCTTGAATCCTCTGGTGATCGTCCACTTCATCGGAGGTGGTCACAACGATTCCTGGGCGGTCGCATTGGGTGTGCTGGGCATCTGGACAGCGCTGCGCCGGCCGGCCTGGTGGCCCCTGGGCTGTGTCGCGGTGGGGCTGGGGATGGCTGTCAAACAGCCCCTCGGCCTGATGATGGTCGCCGTTGCCTTGGCCGGTGTCGCGCTCGGTCACAGCCCTTCAGACCTCACCGCCCGGCAGGCCTGGCGAAAGATCTTCCCGCAGGCGCTGTGGCGGTTGCCGGTGGGCCTGGCCGCGACGGCGGCGGGCTTCGCGATCCCGACCCTCGCGTCGGGCTGGGGACTCGGCTGGGCCACCGGGTCGGGCTCTCCGCAGAGCGCAGGCAGCCAGTCGATCGCCCACACGGTGGCCGCCACGATCGAGATGTTCACCTCGGTCTCGCTGCGCGGAGCTATGTCGGTGGTCGGCCCAATCTTCCTGATCATCGGCGCGGTAGCCATCGGGTGGCTCGGATTGCGCCTGGGCGCGACGCGTCCGATCGCCTTCACGGCCTGGGCGCTGATCGTCTTCGCGTTCAGCTATCCGAGCCTGCAGCCCTGGTACGTGCTGTGGGGAGGCGTTCTGCTGGGCGCCGTCGCGCTGTCGCCGAAGGCCTCGGCTTGGGTGATCGGAGGTGTCGGCGCCCTGCTGAGCACCAGTGTGCTGCTGGACTACGCGGGACTGCCGATACCGGTCGCTCAGGGCGTCGGCCTGGCCGTTGCCGTGCTGGTGGCCCGCTGGCGACTGACCGGTCATTTGGGGCGGCTAAACTGGCCTTTTCCAGCTGAGTGATGGAAGGGAAGTGCGGTGTCCGAACAGTTGACTCCCGCCGGAATACCACCAATGTTCGAAGCTCTGGGCCTGACGTTCGACGACGTCTTGCTGCAACCCCGGGAATCGGATGTCATCCCGAGCGAGGTCCGGACGAATGCTCGGCTGAGCCGCAACATCACCCTCAATGTGCCGTTCCTATCGGCCGCGATGGACACCGTCACCGAGCAGCGGATGGCCATCGCGATGGCCCGCGAGGGCGGTCTGGGCGTCCTGCACCGCAACCTGTCGGTCGACGACCAGGCCCGCATGGTCGACCAGGTGAAGCGCTCCGAGGCCGGCATGATCGACGAGCCGATCACCATCAGCCCGGACGCCACCCTGCGCGAGGCCGATGAACTGTGTGCCACCTACCGCATCAGCGGCATTCCGGTGGTCGACTCGTCCATGATGCTGCTCGGCATCATCACCAACCGTGACATGCGCTTCGAGAGCGACCCCACCAGACTGGTCGGCGAGGTCATGACCAAGATGCCGCTGGTCACCGCACCGGTCGGCATCAAGTCGGACGATGCGCTCGCGCTGCTGGCCAAGAACAAGATCGAGAAGCTGCCGCTGATCGACGACACCGGACGCCTGCGTGGCCTGATCACCCTCAAGGACTTCGTGAAGTCCGATCAGTACCCGAAGGCCTGCAAGGATCCGCAGGGACGCCTGCGCGTCGGTGCCGCGGTCGGCATCTTCGGCGACGCCTGGGAGCGCGCGATGGCCGTCGTCGAGGAGGGCGTCGACTGTCTGGTGGTCGATACCGCGCATGGTCATTCCCGGGCAGAGGTGGAGTTCATCAAGCGGCTCAAGGCTGAGGTGTCCACCCGCAATGTCGACATCATCGGCGGAAACGTCGCCACCTACGAAGCCGCCCGCGCGCTCATCGACGCCGGGGTGGATGGCATCAAGGTCGGTGTCGGGCCGGGCTCGATCTGCACGACGCGGGTGGTCGCCGGTGTCGGCGTCCCCCAGATCACCGCGATCTATGAGGCCGCCCGGGCGGCGAAGCCGGCCGGTGTCCCGGTCATCGGTGATGGTGGTCTCCAGTACTCCGGTGACACCGCGAAAGCGATCGTGGCCGGTGCCGACACGGTGATGCTCGGCTCGTTGCTGGCCGGTTGTGACGAGAGCCCCGGCGATCTGGTCTTCATCAACGGCAAGCAGTTCAAGAGCTACCGCGGCATGGGTTCGCTGGGCGCGATGGCCACCCGCGGACGCACCATGAGCTACTCCAAGGACCGCTACTTCCAGGCCGATGTGACCAGCAACGACAAGATCATTCCCGAAGGCATCGAGGGCCAGGTGCCCTACCGTGGGCCGCTGTCGCAGGTGCTCTACCAGTTGGCCGGCGGCCTGCACCAGTCGATGTTCTACTGCGGTGCGCACAGCATCGAAGAGCTGCAGACCAACGGACGGTTCGTCCGGATCACCGCGTCCGGGCTTCGCGAGTCCCATCCGCATGACATCCAGATGACGGTGGAAGCACCGAACTACGCCTCCAAGCAGTGATGCGCGTCGTGGCCGCAGCCGCGGGATCGCTGTGACCGCGAGAAGTCGGTCGGGAACCGCCTAGTGGCCGATGCCTGCGCGAGCGCGCCGGATCGCCTAGATTGGTGGGGCGCTCAGCCGAAAATGGAGGATCCATGTTGTACGACATCGGACGCAGCAAACGCGCCGCGCAGGCGTTCTCGCTGGATGATGTAGCGATCATGCCCACGCGCCGCACCCGCGGCATCGAGACCATCGATCTGGAATGGCGCATCGACGCCATCACCTTCGATTTCCCGTTGATGGCTGCGCCGATGGATTCGGTGATGAGCCCCGCCACGGCGATCGCCTTCGGACGCCTCGGTGGTCTGGGTGTGCTGAACCTCGAAGGGCTGTGGACGCGTTACGTCAACCCGCAGCCGGTGCTCGATGAGCTCGCCGCCATCACCGACGCCGCCGAGGCCACCCGCAAGCTGCAGCAGATCTACACCGAGCCGATCAAGGCCGAGCTGATCGCCGAACGGCTGCGCGAGATCCGGGACACGGGGGTTCCGGTGGCCGGGTCCCTCAGCCCGCAGAACACCCAGGAGTTCGCCTCGGTGATCGAGAACTCGGGCCTGGATTTCTTCGTGGTGCGCGGCACCGCGGTCAGCGCTCAGCACGTCTCGAACGCTGCCGAGCCGCTCGACCTGGCCCGCTTCATCTACGACCTCGACGTGCCGGTCATCGTCGGTGGTTGTGCGACCTATCAGACCGCGCTGCACCTGATGCGCACGGGCGCCGCCGGTGTGCTGGTCGGCTTCGGTGGAGCCGCGACCTCGACGAACCGCCATGTGCTGGGCATCGAGGTGCCGATGGCTACCGCCATCTCGGATGTCGCCGAAGCCCGCCGTGATTACCTGGACGAGTCCGGCGGCCGCTATGTGCATGTCATCGCCGACGGTTCGATGGGGTATTCCGGTGACGTCGTCAAAGCGCTCGCCTGCGGTGCCGACGCCGCCATGTTGGGCACGCCACTGGCTCGCGCGATCGAGGCTCCCGGACAGGGCTGGCATTGGGGCGCCGAGGCCTGGCACGAGGCCCTGCCGCGCGGTCGCCGGGTCGAGGTGGGCCAGGTCGGCTCACTGTCCGAGGTCGTGCTCGGTCCGTCGCATTCCCCCGACGGCACCATGAACATCGTCGGCGCGCTGCGCCGCGCGCTGGCAAGCACCGGCTACACCGAGGTCAAGGCCTTCCAGCGCATCGACCTGATCGTCCGCTGACATGACCGAGGATCAGGAGCGGACGCTGGCCGAACTGCTGCGGCTGCGCGGTAGCATCGACAATCTGGACGCTGCGCTGATTCACATCATGGCTGAGCGGTTCAAGATCACCAAGCGGGTCGGCGCGCTGAAGGCCCAGCACGGGTTGCCGGCCGCCGACCCCGAGCGGGAGGCGCTTCAGATCGGGCGGCTACGCCAGCTGGCGATCGATTCCGATCTGGATCCGGAGTTCGCCGAGAAGCTGCTGAACTTCATCGTCCGCGAGGTGGTGCGCCACCACATGAAGATCGCCGACGAGCACGCGGGCGGCCCGGCCACCGAGGACTGACCGGGCCCTCAGGCGATCACGTCGCCCGAGCGGACGTTGCTGGGGATACCGACGACCACGGCGCCGGGCGCGACGTCCTTGACGACCAGCGCGTTCGCGCCGATCTTGGCGTCGTCGCCGACGGTGATGTCGCCGATCACCTTGGCTCCGGCCCCGATCAGGACGCGGTTGCCGATCGTGGGGTGCCGCTTGAAGCGTCCGCGGGCGCGGCCGCCGAGGGTGACCTGGTGGTAGATGAGGACGTCGTCCCCGATGATCGCGGTCTCGCCGATCACCACGCCCATGCCGTGGTCGATGAAGAACCGCCGCCCGATCGTCGCGCCTGGATGGATCTCGATGCCGGTGAGGAAGCGGGCGATCTGGCTGAGCAGCCGGGAGCTGAATCGTAGCCCCGGCTTGCCCCACATCCAGTGAGCGACCCGATACATCCAGATCGCGTGAAGGCCTGAGTAGATGATCGCGACCTCGAGTTTGGATCTGGCCGCCGGATCCTCACGCTGGGCGGCGGCCAGGTCCTCGTCGACGCGCGAGGCAATCAGGCGGACCCTCGAAAACAAGCTCACGGGACCATCCAACCACCTGGCAACAGGCTTCGTCGACTACTGCTGAACTCGGCTGCCCGGAGCCGGGCAGATCCGCCCACAGCAGACTGCGCCGTCGCGTCCGCCGAAGTGACATCGTCATACCCAGTCATCGCACGTCAACGTCAGGCCACGTCAACCCGGGTCCAGCGCGGATCACTCGATGCAGTCGGGCGAATCGGATGGCATAGACTCTGGCGCATGCCTTCACGACCGGTCATTGTCATCGACTTTGGCGCGCAGTACGCCCAGCTCATTGCCCGCAGGGTGCGTGAGGCGCACGTCTATTCCGAGATCATGCCCCATACCGCGTCGGTGGCCGAGGTGCTCGCCCGCGACCCGCAGGCCATCATCTTGTCGGGCGGCCCGCAGTCGGTCTACGCCAGCGGCGCCCCGCAGGTCGACCCGGCGCTGTTCTCCGCGGGGGTGCCGGTCTTCGGCATCTGCTACGGCTTCCAGGCGATGGCCCAGGCGCTGGGCGGCGTGGTGCGCCGCACCGACACCTCCGAGTTCGGGCGTACCCATCTCGAGGTGGACGAGCCGTCGCCGTTGCTGGCCGGAATCCCGCAGACGCTCAACGTCTGGATGAGCCACGGCGACTCCGTGACCCAGGAACCTGCCGGCTTCGGTCGGCTCGCGCACAGCCTGGGCACCCCGGTGGCGGCGTTCGCCGACACCGATCGTGGGTTCGCCGGTGTGCAGTGGCATCCCGAGGTCGCTCACACCGAGTTGGGCCAGCAGGTCATCGAGAACTTCCTGTACAACGTGGCCGGGTTGACCCCCGACTGGACGAGCGAGAATTTCGTCGCCGAGCAGATCGCGGCGATCCGCGCGCAGGTCGGCGACCGGCAGGTGCTGTGCGGGCTGTCCGGTGGCGTCGATTCGGCGGTCGCGGCTGCTCTGGTGCAGCGCGCCATCGGCGATCAGCTGACCTGCGTGTTCGTCGATCACGGCCTGCTGCGCGCCGGCGAGGCCGAGCAGGTCGAGAAGGATTTCGTGGCGGCGACCGGCGTGCGGCTGGTGGTCGCCGATGAGAAGGATCGTTTCCTGGAGGCGCTGGCCGGCGTCTCGGACCCCGAAACCAAACGCAAGATCGTCGGCCGTGAGTTCATCCGCAGCTTCGAGGCGGCCGCCCGGGCCATCGCGGGCGAGCGCGGCATCGATTTCTTGGTGCAGGGCACCTTGTACCCCGATGTCGTGGAATCCGGGGGTGGCGACGGCGCGGCCAATATCAAGAGTCATCACAATGTCGGCGGACTGCCCGACGACCTGCAGTTCACCCTGATCGAACCTTTGCGCACCCTGTTCAAGGATGAGGTACGCGCGGCCGGTGTGGAGTTGGGTCTGCCCGAGGAGATGGTCTGGCGCCAGCCCTTCCCGGGCCCGGGCCTGGCCATTCGCATCATTGGTGAGGTCACCTGGGAGCGTCTCGAATTGCTGCGTGCCGCGGACGCGATCGCCCGCCACGAGCTGACTGCTGCCGGTCTCGATCGCGCTGTCTGGCAGATGCCGGTCGTCCTGCTCGCCGATGTGCGCTCAGTCGGCGTCCAAGGTGATGGACGAACCTACGGTCACCCGATCGTGCTGCGTCCGGTGAGCAGCGAGGACGCCATGACCGCCGATTGGTCGCGGCTGCCCTACGAGGTGATCGAGAAGATCAGCACGCGCATCACCAACGAAGTGCGCCAGATCAACCGGGTCGTGGTGGACGTAACCAGCAAGCCGCCGGGCACGATCGAGTGGGAGTGATCGGTGCCCAGCGGCATGCCGGCGAATCCGGGAGTTAGTCGGCGCTGAAGGTGTCAGCGGGACCGTTGTCGGGCTCACCACCGGACTGGCGGGCGTCGCGGCGACGCTGATAGTCGCCGTAGCGGTCGTAGAGCTGGTCGGCCCCGGTCTGGCCGCTTCCCTGGTCGGGGATGGCCAGCCAGGCGATCACGTAGGCAGCGCAGACGGCTCCGAGGCTGAACAGGCCGAGCGCAGCGGTCACCACCCGCACGATGGTCGGGTCGATGTCGAAGTATTCGGCGATGCCACCGCAAACACCTGCGATGACGCGATGATCACGGCTGCGGACGAGTTTCCGAGTTGTCATGAGTCTATTGTCCCTTCTGTAGTGGGTTGCGTGGTCGGTGATGGTGGGATCAGTGGGGGCTGTCGCGTCGGTTACTCAGCACCAGCCCGAGCAGGCCGAGGACGATCAGCCCGAGCGGTGCGAGCAGACCGAAGACGGTCATCGTGGTCAGGACTTTCAGTTCTTGCAGTACCGCCAGACCCGCCATCGCGATGAAGGCAAGCCCCCAGATGATCGCCACCAGACTGGGTTTGCGGGTCATGGCATCACCCACAGCTGTGAATCGTGGGCGGAGATCACAATCGTCAGGGTCGGCTGGGTCTCATCGATGATCTGGTGGTAGGTGACCTGGCCTGATCCGTTGTAGAAGCCGATCGGCAACATGGCCGTCGAGTCGCTGTAGCTGAGCTCGATGATCACGTTCTGATCGGCCGCAAGCGTCAGGCCGAGCCGGGAGTCCCGCAGATCGATCTGCCACTGATCATCCTCGGTGATGGGTATTGCGCCAATGTCCAGGCTCTGCTGCGAGTCGTAGAGCGAGACGTCACCGAGTTGGTCGGACGCCAGATAGCGGATCGCGTCGCTGCCTCGCGGCGGCAGCGCGATCATCGCTGCGGCCATCGCCACCGCCACAATCACGCCCGGAATGATCAGGCCGAGGCCGCGTCCGCGCCGGGCGAGTATCAGCAGACCCAGGCCGATCATCCCGAGTGCTGCCGCCAGCGGCAGCACCACCTTGTCGGGGAACCAGACCGTCGTCGCGAACGCGGCACCGGCGGCCAACAGCAGCGTCCCCAGGGTGATGGCGACAGCGGCGCGGTCATGCGCCTTGACCGGGGCCGGCGTGGGGGACCAGTAGCGGGTGGTCACCCGGCGCGGGGTGCCACCTCGGCGCAGCCGGCCCTGGGTTCCGGCCCAAGCCGTCACGGCGATCATCGCGACAGGCAGCCAGCCGACCCCGGTGACGGTGCCGAACAACAGGCTGCCCAGGATGCCGAACGCCAGCGCCCAGCTCACCACGACCTTCGGCGGCGCATTGCGCCAGCGGCGGCCGACGTGATCGAGGGGAGCCATGCCGGTGGTCGCGTTGCGAGTGAGTATCCATCCGGTGAGATACGCCAGGACACCGATGCCCGAACACAGTCCGGTCAACACGAACAGGCACCGCACCAGCAGCACATCGATGCCCAACCAGTCCGCCAGCGCCACGCTCAGACCGGTGATATTGCCGTGAGCAGGAGTGCGCTTCAGATCGAGGAACTCGGCTGCCCAGTCACGAGACGGCCGAGGAGAATCCGGACGCAACGGCCACTGCTGAGGTGGCGGTGGCGTGCTGGCGGACATGTAGTCAAGTCTTGCCGCCCTAGTCGGCTCATGGTATCGATTCGGACCCGGAGCGATCCCCCAAAATCCTACCGGGGCTATGGTCCTGCGGAACATCCATTTCCGGGAGCCTTCGGGGTCGGGCTCGGTGGAATTGCAGGGGCAGACGTGTGAACCTTGAAGGGTGACGAGCGTTCCGGAACCCAGCTATCAACAACCTGGTCCCGTCGCGCCCGTACCACCGAACCCGCCGGTACGCACCCGACTGACCCGCAGCCGCTCCGAGGCCTGGCTGGGTGGGGTCGCTGCCGGCATCGCTGATCATCTGGGCTGGCCGACGTGGCTGGTCCGGCTGTGTTTCGTCGGTCTGGCGTTTGCGAACTTCCTGACCATCGGCGTCTACGCGGTGCTGTGGATCCTGATGCCCGAACCGTCGCCGGTCGAGCAGCCGCCCGGGCTGCAGGCGGCGACCAACCAGGGCATGCGCCAGTCGACTCGTCCGAAGAATGTCAGCTTCGGTCGGGTGAGCGCGGTGGTGATGGTCGGGTTCGGCCTGATCATGCTGGCCCGGATGCTCGGCATGGGGCCCGCCAATGCGTTCTTCTGGCCGATCATGCTGGCCGCGCTCGGTGTCGGTCTGGTCTGGCTACAGGCCGATGATGAGCCCGCGGTCTCGAAGTCTGCGGCTGAGGTGGCGGCAGGTTCCGAGCAGACCCGGCGGCCGATCGTATCCGTCGGTGGCCGCAAGTGGGTCGAGGCGGTGCGGGTGCTGGGTGGTATGACTCTGATCGGCGGTGCGGTGGCGCTGCTGGCGGCATCGCAAGGTGGAGTCGGTCAGCTGCCGCTGGTGGCGATGGTGTCGGCGCTGACCGTCGCGGGTGTGGCCGTGGTGGCTGCGCCGTGGATCCTGCGCTACCGGCGCAGGATGGCCGCAGCCTATGAAGAGAAGCTGATCGCCGACACCCGGGCCGATATGGCGGCCCATCTGCACGATTCGGTGCTGCAGACCCTGGCCCTGATTCAACGCCAGGCCGACGATCCCAAGCAGGTGGCGACACTTGCTCGTCGTCAGGAGCGTGAACTGCGCGCCTGGCTCTACGCCGACCAGGCCGGGCCGTCGACTCTGAAGGCCGCCCTGACCGAGGCCGGTGGTGAGGTCGAGGACGAACGCGGTGTTCCGGTCGAGGTGGTCTGCGTGGGCGACATCGAACTGACCGAGGGGCTGCGAGCACTCGTCCAGGCTGCGCGGGAGGCGATGACCAACGCTGCGAAGCACTCCGGCGCGCCGTTCATCGATGTCTATGCTGAGGTGGAACCTACCGGCGAGGGTGAACTCGTCCAGGTCTTCGTCCGTGATAGGGGCAAGGGATTCGATCCTGCCGATGTCGCGGACGACCGGATGGGGGTGCGTTCGTCGATTGTCGGCCGCATGGAACGCCATGGCGGCAGCGCGAAGATTCGCTCGGCGCCCGGTGAGGGAACCGAGATCCGATTGGAGATGAAGGCATGACCAACGCCCAGACCGAACCAACCCCCGAGCACACCGGTCCGTGGCGGGTCGTTCTGGTGGACGATCACGGCATCTTCCGGGCCGGCGTCCGCCACGAACTCGAACAGGCGTCCGACAAGGTTGAAATCGTCGGCGAGGGCGAAGACGTGGCCACCTCGGTGAAAGCCATCCTCGCCACGGTGCCCGATGTGGTGCTGCTGGACGTTCACCTGCCCGGTGGTGGCGGCGCGGAGGTCATCAAGAAGGTGCACGCCACCCAGCCGAAGGTGAAGTTCTTGGCACTGTCGGTCAGCGACGCCGCCGAGGACGTCATCGGCGTCATCCGGGCCGGCGCCCGCGGCTACGTGACGAAATCGATCAGCACGGACGACCTGATCGACTCGATCGGACGGGTGGCCACCAATGATGCGGTCTTCTCGCCGCGGCTGGCCGGTTTCGTCCTGGACGCGTTCTCGGGCTCGATCGACGTGGCGTCCATCGATGAGGACCTCGATCGGCTCAGCCAGCGCGAACGCGAGGTGATGAAGCTGATCGCCCGCGGCTACTCGTACAAAGAGGTGGCCAAGGAGCTGTTCATCTCGATCAAGACCGTCGAGACGCATGTCTCCAGCGTGCTGCGCAAGCTGCAGCTGTCGAACCGCTATCAGCTGACCAAGTGGGCAACCGACCGCAAGCTGGTGTGAATCCCGAACTCGTATGAATCCCAAGCTGGCGTAGACCCCCGCCGCGGATCCGGCACGCTCGCCACAAATACGGAACGCTCGCCATAAGTCAGTTCGCTGCTGTCTGTAGCAAACTGTTCTATGGCGAGCGTTTGGAGTGACGGGTGGGGAGGACCGGACGTCTGTGCGGCCGGCCCTGCGCCGTCAGGCCTTCTTGGTCAGCTTGTTGTAGAGGAAGGTCACCAGGAATCCGCCGAGGATGGCGATGATCCAGGTGATGGGGTTCCAGAATCCCTGCAGCGAGATGCCGAAGATCGCCGACGATATCCAGCCACCGACGACTGCGCCTAGCACACCGAGCAGCAGGGTCATGATCCATCCACCGCCCCCGCCGACTACAGCTCGCGCAATCGATCCTGCAATGAGACCCAGGACAAGCCATGAAATGAACATCATGGCGCCAGTGTAGGCAGGAGAAGTGTTACGAACCCGAAGGTCTGGTCGTGGTCAGGGTCGCTATCAGGGTGCGTTGGGGGACCCGGCTACCCTGATAGGGCTATGACTCAATCAGATCTGCTCGAGGGCCTGAATCCGCCGCAGCGGGAAGCCGTTACGCATGCCGGTCGTCCCGTGCTGGTGGTCGCCGGCGCGGGATCGGGCAAGACCCGGGTGCTGACCCGCCGCATCGCTTATCTGGTGTCGCAGCGCGATGTGCACCCCGGTTCGATACTGGCGATCACCTTCACCAACAAGGCCGCCGCCGAGATGCGCTCGCGCGTCATCGATCTGGTGGGCAACCGAGCCCGGCTGATGTGGGTCTCCACATTCCACTCGGCCTGCGTGCGCATCCTGCGATCCGAGATCGATGCGATGGGCTTTCGCAAGACGTTCTCGATCTACGACGACACCGACGCCAAGCGCCTGATGACGCTGGTCGCCCGCGACCAGAACCTCGACCCCAAGAAGTTCCCGCCGCGGGCCCTGCTCAATTGGGTGAGCAACTGCAAGAACGAGCTGATCACTCCCGACCAGGCCATCGCGAAGGCCTCCGGCTTGGACGAGGTGCGTGCCGAGGCCTACAAGGCCTACAACGAGCGGCTGCGCGCGGCGAATGCACTCGATTTCGACGACCTGATCATGACCACGGTGCTGTTGTTCCAGCAGCATCCCGAGATCCGCGAGGCCTACCGCCGGCGTTTCCGTCATGTGCTGGTCGACGAGTACCAAGACACCAACCACGCCCAATACCTGCTGATCAAGCAGCTGTGCGGGGATCTCGGCCCCGACGACGGGCTGCCGGACGACGCGCCGCGCATCACCCCGGGTGAGCTCATGGTGGTGGGTGACTCCGACCAGTCGATCTACGCATTCCGCGGAGCGACGATCCGTAACATCCTCGACTTCGAGAACGACTTCCCCGGCGCCCGGACGATCCTGCTCGAGCAGAACTACCGATCCACCCAGACCGTGCTGTCGGCGGCGAATGCGGTCATCCAGCACAACTCGGGGCGTCCGGACAAGAAGCTGTGGAGCGAGGCCGGCGCCGGCGAACAGATCGTCGGCTACGTCGCCGACACCGAGCACGACGAGGCGCGTTTCGTCGCCGGCGAGATCGACTCGCTGGTCGATGGCGGCCGGGCCAAGTACTCCGATGTGGCGGTCTTCTACCGCACCAATGCCCAGTCCCGGGCATTCGAAGAGGTGTTCATCCGGGTCGGCCTGCCCTACCGGGTGGTCGGTGGGGTGCGCTTCTACGAGCGCCGCGAGATCCGTGACGCGCTGGCCTATCTGCGCGCGATCGCCAACCCCTCGGACGACGTCTCGCTGCGCCGCATCATCAACGTGCCCAAGCGCGGGATCGGGGAGCGCGCCGAGGTAGCGCTGGCGATGCTGGCCGCCAACGAACAGATCAGCTTCGCCGACGCCATCGAGCGCGCCGAGCAGGCCCCGGGTATCGCCACCCGCTCGCTCAACCAGGTGAGAGCGTTCGGGCAGATGATGGCCGACTTCCGAGCCATGGTCGATGCCGGCCTGCCGGCCAGCGATGTCCTGGAGGCGGTGCTCAAACGCTCCGGGATGATCGATGAGTTGCGCAACTCGTCCGACCCGCAGGACGAGACCCGGCTGGAGAACCTGATCGAACTGGTCAAGGTCGCCCAGGAGTTCGTCGCGCAGGCCACCACCCAGGACCTGGCCGGACAAGACGACTTCGAGGTCGTTGCGTCGACCGGCACCGACGGCGCTGCCGACCCGGGCGCCGAGCTGGCCGGTGCTCTGGCGACGGCCCAGCCCGAGCCGGACGCGTCCTTGGGAGCCTTCTTGGAGCGGATCGCGCTGGTCGCCGACTCCGACCAGATTCCCGACGCCGGCGCCGATGCCGGGGTCGTCACGCTGATGACCCTGCACACCGCGAAGGGCCTGGAATTCGACACGGTCTTCCTGACCGGCCTGGAGGACGGCATCTTCCCGCACATGCGTGCCATGACCGACCCCGCCGAACTGGCGGAGGAACGAAGACTCGCCTACGTCGGCATCACCCGCGCCCGCAAGAAGCTCTATCTCAGCCGTTCGGTCGTCCGCACCATGTTCGGTCAGCCCGCCTACAACCCGGCCAGCCGGTTCTTCGCCGAGATCCCGGACGACCTCATCGACTGGCGGCGCAAGGAATCCGAGGTGGCCAGCTGGGCGTCCGGCGCGGCCGAACGGACCGCCTCGGCCCGCGCCGCGCTCGGGTCGGGCACGATCTTCGGCACCGGACGCGGCCAGGCCATCAAGAAGACTCTGCCCACAGTGAACACCGGCGACCGGGTGCTGCACTCCACCTACGGCATGGGCACCGTGGTGGCTACCCATGGCAGTGGTGACAATGCGAAGGCCGACGTCGATTTCGGATCCAGCGGGGTGAAGCGATTCGCTTTGAAGTACGCGCCGTTGGAGAAGCTGTGATCGATGCCCCGCTAGGCTGACGGGGTGGATCTATTCGAGTATCAGGCCCGGGATCTGTTCGAAGCCCAGGGCGTTCCGGTTCCGCGAGGCATCGTCGCTCGAACGCCGGAAGAAGCAGAGCGAGCCGCCATCACGCTCGGTACTCCCGTGACCGTCGTCAAAGCCCAGGTGAAGACCGGTGGACGCGGCAAGGCCGGCGGTGTCAAGGTCGTCCGTTCGCCGAAGGAGGCGGCGCAGGCCGCGGAAAAGATCCTCGGCATGGACATCAAGGGTCACACGGTGCACCAGGTGATGGTCGCCGAGGGCATCGACATCGCCGAGGAGTACTACTTCTCATTGCTGGTCGATCGAGCCGAACGGCGCTGGCTGGCGATGTGCAGCACCCAGGGCGGGATGGACATCGAGACGTTGGCCGCCGAGCATCCCGAAGCGCTGGCCCGGGTAGCTGTCGACCCCAGGGTGGGCATCGACGCCGCCAAGGCTGTCGAGATCGTGGACGCCGCCGGGTTCGACGAGGCCGACCGCGTGAAGATCGCTGAGGTACTGGTCACTCTGGGGGCTGCGTTCGTCGCCGAGGACGCCACGCTGGTCGAGGTGAATCCCCTGGTCAAGACCGGTTCAGGGCAGATTCTGGCGGCTGACGGCAAGGTCACCTTGGACGACAACGCCGACTTCCGGCATCCCGATCATGCCGGGCTGAAGGACCTCTCCGCCACCGATCCGCTGGAGTTGGCGGCTGCCGAACGCGGTCTCAACTACGTGAAGCTGGACGGCGACGTCGGCATCATCGGCAACGGGGCGGGCCTGGTGATGAGCACCCTCGACGTGGTCGCCTACGCGGGCGCCGACCTGCCCGGTCAGCCGAAACCGGCAAACTTCCTCGACATCGGAGGTGGCGCGTCCGCCCAGGTGATGGCCGACGGACTGAGCATCATCTTGTCCGACGGGCAGGTGCGGTCGGTCTTCGTCAACGTCTTCGGCGGCATCACCGCGTGCGACGAGGTGGCCAACGGCATCAAGCAGGCCCTGATGGTGCTGGGAGACCAGGCCACGCGTCCGATCGTGGTGCGGCTGGACGGCAATGCCGTCGAAGAAGGACGTGGCATCCTGGCCGAGTATGCGCACCCACGCGTCCGGCTCGCCGAGACCATGGACGATGGCGCCCGGCTGGCGGCCGAACTGGCTGCCGAGGTCGAGATCTTGGCCGATGACCAGCAGGCCGACGACGCAAGCAAGGAGGCCTGAGATGGCGATCTGGCTCGGAACCGACTCCCGGATCATCGTGCAGGGCATGACCGGTTCGGAGGGACGCAAGCACACCCAGCGAATGCTGGACAGTGGTTCTGTCGTGGTCGGCGGGGTGACCCCCGGCAAGGGCGGGCAGACCGCGTCGTTCAACGGCGCCGACCTCCCGGTCTTCGGCAGTGTGGCAGAGGCAGTCGAGGCCACCGCGGCCAACACGTCGGTAGTCTTCGTGCCGCCGAAGTTCACCGGATCGGCGGTCGGTGAGGCCATCGATGCCGATCTCGACCTGGTCGTGTGCATCACCGAGGGTGTCCCGGTCGCCGATTCGGCACGGTTCGTCAACCAGTCCCTGGACGCGGGCGTCCGCCTGATCGGCCCGAACTGTCCCGGCATCATCTCGCCCGGCAAGTCGAACGCCGGCATCATTCCGGCGTCCATCACCGGCCCCGGTCCGATCGGCTTGGTCAGCAAGTCGGGCACCCTGACCTACCAGATGATGTTCGAATTGCGCGATCTCGGCTTCTCGACGGCCATCGGGATCGGCGGCGACCCGATCGTCGGCACCACGCACATCGATGCGCTGGCCGCTTTCGAGGCCGATGAGCAGACCGAGGCCATCGTGCTGATCGGCGAGATCGGCGGGGACGCCGAAGAGCGCGCTGCCGCCTACATCGCCGAGAACATCACCAAGCCGGTGGTCGCCTACGTCGCCGGTTTCACGGCGCCGGAAGGCCGCACCATGGGTCACGCCGGTGCGATCGTGTCCGGGTCGTCCGGTACCGCTCAGGCCAAGAAGGAGGCGTTGGAGGCCGTCGGTGTCACGGTGGGTCGTACCCCCAGTGAGACCGCCGCACTGATGCGCGAGATCCTGCACGGTTGATGAGGTTCGGTAGACGGCATCGCAATACACCCAGTGCCCGGGTCCGCCATCTGGAGGCGATGACCGAGCAGGCCGAGCCGTGGCGGCTGCCCTGGCCCGTGACCAGTGGGCTCGCAGCCGTGATCACCGCCGCCCTCGGCTGGGTACTGGTGGCCGGCTATTGCGTGCTCGGGTGGATCTCTGTGCCGCAGCTGAAGGCCTCCGCGGTGCTCGCCCTGAGCACCCAGGGCTGGCTGCTGGCGCATGGGGTGTCGGTGTCGCTGCCGGGTGCGCAATTGTCGATCATGCCGCTGGGGTTGACGCTGATCATCGTGCTCATCGGCCTGGCGGCCTGTCATCAGGCCGTGCTGCACAGCCGTCCGCCGCTTGCCGGGGAGATCGGCTCCCGGCTGCTTCGGATGTCCGGGGTGTTCGCGGTGGTCTATGTCGTAGTGCTCGCCGGGGGCCGCCAATTCGTCGAGGCGGGCGGAAGCGCCTCGACGCTGCTGGGTGCGATGGCGTTGTCGTGTCTGCTGCCGTTGGCCGGATTCGCGCGGGCGCTGGCCTGGCGCCCGCCGCGCGGGATGACGATCGTGCGAACCGTCGGCTGGTCGTTGGCGGCCGGACTGTTGGTGATGATCGCTGCCGGGTCTGCGGTGACCGCGACAGCGCTTATCAGGGGACGCTCGCAGGTCATCATGATCCACGAGTCGCTGCTGCCCGGAACCCTCGGCGGGGTGATGCTGCTGCTGGGTCAGCTCGCCTGGTTACCGAATCTGATCCTGTGGGCCGGCGCGTGGTCGGTCGGAGCAGGCATCCAACTCGGCTTGGGCACCGTCGTCTCGCCCGCCCAGACGACCCTCGGCATGCTGCCGTCGATTCCCGTCCTCGGCGCAGTGCCGGCGGCCGGGCCGATGCCGCCCAGTTGCCTGTTGTGGCTGCTCAGCGGGGTGGTGGCAGGTGGTGCCGCGGCAGCGGTGCTCGTCAAGCGGCTGCAGACTCGCGCTGCGGCCAATGGCCGACAGCTCGGGGTCGACGTCACAGCGATCGTCGGGGCGCTGGCCGGCGTCGGTTGTGGACTGGTCTTCACATTGCTGCAGCTTCCGGCCGGCGGTGATCTGGGTTCGGTGCGGCTGACGTCGTTGGGAGCGCGGATGTCGGCGCTGCTGGTGATGGCCCCGTCCACGATGGGCCTGGCCGGGATGGCCACCGGGGCGGTGCTCGGCTGGCGCGCCGGACGCTCGGATTGGCAGTCCGTGCGGTCTGCCGAAGCGCCGGTGCCGTCATTGAATCCTGCTGACGGCCCGGTGCCGGCTGTGGCGACCACCGGGGAGGCAGCTGACGAGGCGGAAGTCCCGACGACCGTGGTGGAAGACCGGTCGAAGCTGGCCGAGCGCGACAGGTAGGCTCTGAGGGTGACATCTCGGGTCGTCGTACTGTTGTCCGGATCGGGAACCCTTCTGCAGGCGCTGCTGGAGGCGAGCTCCGCCCCCGGCGCAGCTTTCGAGATCGTGGCCGTCGGTTCCGACCGGGCAGATGCCTACGGGTTGACGCGCGCACTGGACGCGGGAGTGCCGACCTTCGTCGTCCCCATGCTGCCCGACCGAGCCCTGTGGGATCGCAGGCTCGCTGAGACCGTGTCGGCATACCGGCCGGACCTGGTGGTCAGCGCCGGATTCATGAAGCTGGTCGGAGCTGCTTTCTTGAGCGAGTTCGGTGGCCGCTTCATCAATTCGCATCCGGCATTGCTGCCCAGCTTCCCGGGTATGCACGGCGTCCGAGACGCTCTGGCGGCCGGGGTCAAGGTGACCGGGACGACGATCTTCGTCGTCGATGAGGGTGTCGACACCGGCCGGATTCTCGCCCAGCGGGCAGTCGACGTGGCACCCGACGACACCGAGGCCACGCTGCATGAACGCATCAAGGTGGTTGAGCGCGCACTGCTCGTCCACGTAGTTTCCGAACTGGTGAAGGAGAAGCATGACTGAGCTGCAACCGATTCGTAGGGCCCTGGTCTCGGTTTACGACAAGACGGGGCTGATCGAGCTGGGACAGCAGTTGGCTGACAACGGCGTCGAGATCGTCTCCACCGGTTCGACAGCGGCGAAGCTGGCGAATGCCGGCGTGCCGGTGACCTCGGTGGAGGAACTGACCGGTTTCCCCGAGTGCCTCGACGGACGCGTCAAGACGCTGCACCCGCGGGTTCATGCCGGCCTCCTGGCAGATCGTCGTCTCGCCTCGCACCGCCAGCAGCTCGACGAACTCGGGATTGCGCCGTTCGACCTGGTCGTGGTCAATCTCTACCCGTTCACCCAGACGGTCGCCTCGGGCGCCGCCCCCGACGATTGCGTCGAACAGATCGACATCGGTGGTCCCTCGATGGTGCGGGCCGCCGCGAAGAACCATCCGAGCGTTGCGGTGATCACCTCGCCTGCCCAGTACGGGCTGGTCGCCGACGCGCTGGCCGCCGGTGGCACGACGCTGGAAACCCGGCAGCGGCTGGCGGCAAAGGCATTCGCTCATACCGCGGCCTATGACATCGCGGTGGCCAGCTGGATGGGTTCGGTGCTGACCGACACCTCCGATGGTGACGGCTTCCCCGCGTGGGCCGGCGCCAGCTGGACGAAGGTCGGCGCGCTGCGCTACGGCGAGAACTCCCACCAGCGGGCCGCGCTGTACGCGAGGCAGGATAGGTCATCGGGTATCACCCAGGCCGTGCAGCTGCACGGCAAGGAGATGAGCTACAACAACTACACCGATGGGGATGCCGCCTATCGGGCCGCCTACGATTTCGACGAGCCGACGGTGGCGATCATCAAACACGCCAATCCGTGCGGCATCGCGATCGGCGCGGACATCGCCGAGGCACATCGCAAGGCACACGCCTGCGATCCGGTGTCGGCCTTCGGTGGGGTGATCGCGACCAATCGTCCGGTCAACATCGAGATGGCCGAGCAGGTCGCCGAGATCTTCACCGAGGTGATCATCGCCCCCAGCTACGAGGAGGGCGCCCTGGAGATCCTGGAGCGCAAGAAGAACATCCGGATCCTGACCGCCGGACCCTATCCCTTCGGTACCGCCAAGCTCACCACGATCTCCGGTGGCGCGCTGTTGCAGGAGCCCGACCGGATCGACGCCCCCGGCGATGATCCTGCCAACTGGCAGTTGGTCAGCGGAGAAGCTGCCGACGAGGCCACCTTGGCCGATCTGGTCTTCGCCTGGCGGGCCTGCCGGTCGGTGAAGTCGAACGCGATCCTGCTGGCCTCGGGCGGCGCCTCGGTGGGGGTCGGCATGGGACAGGTGAACCGGGTCGACTCCTGCAAGCTGGCCGTCGACCGGGCGGGGGACCGGGCCGTCGGCTCGGTGGCCGCCTCCGATGCCTTCTTCCCGTTCAACGATGGCCCGCAGATCCTGCTGGACGCAGGCGTGAAGGCGATCGTCCAGCCCGGCGGTTCGGTGCGCGACGAGCAGACCATCGAGGCCTGCAAGAAGGCCGGCGTGACGATGTACTTCACCGGCACCCGGCACTTCTTCCACTGAGACCGGTCGGCTGAGGAGGTAACAGCGAATGAGCGCGCAACGCATCGACGGCAAGCAGGTGGCGGCCGACATCAAGGCCGAGTTGGCCGTGCGAGTGGCCGCCCTGAAACAGCGGGGCATCGTGCCCGGGCTCGGTACCGTTCTGGTCGGCGACGACCCGGGCAGTCAGCTCTATGTCGCCGGCAAACATCGGGATTGCGCTCAGGTGGGCTTGGAGTCGCTGCGGGTCGACCTGCCCGGCGACGCATCTGCCGAGCAGATCAGCGAAGCCATCGAGTCGCTGAACGAGGACCCGCATTGCACCGGCTACATCGTCCAACTGCCGTTGCCCGGTCATATCGACGACAACTGGGCTCTGGAACAGATCGATCCGGCCAAGGACGCCGACGGGCTGGCTCCCGCCAACCTGGGGCGGCTGCTGCTCGGCCAGCCCGCGCCGCTGCCGTGCACGCCGCGCGGCATCGTGGAGTTGCTGCGCCGCTATGACGTGCCGATCGCCGGGGCCGAGGTGTGCATCATCGGACGAGGCACCACGGTGGGGCGTCCGCTCGGCGTGTTGCTAAACCGCAAGTCGCTCAACGCGACCGTGACACTGTGCCACACCGGAACACGGGATCTGGCCGGGCATGTGCGGCAGGCAGACATCGTGGTGGCCGCCGTCGGACGTGCGCACATGATCACCGCGGACATGATCAAGCCCGGCGCGGTCTGTATCGACGTGGGCGTGACCAGGGTGAACGGCAAGCCAGTAGGCGATCTGGCGCCCGATGTCTGGGATGTCGCCTCGCTGGTGACCCCCAATCCGGGTGGGGTGGGCCCGATGACTCGGGCGATGCTGCTCGCCAATGTCGTCGACTTGGCCGAGGGCATCGTCTAGACGATGGACGATCAGCAGACCGACGATCAGAAGAACGGCGAGCCGGCTGCCCCCGAGCAGCCGGCGGCCGAACAGCGGGGATCCGAGGGGCTCAACCCCTGGTCACTGCTGGCGGTGCTCGCCGTTTTCGCGGTCGGTGTGGTGCTGATCATCAACTGGCATTGGCGCCGCGGCTCGGTGGTGATCGGGGCATCGGTGACGCTGGCCGGAGTGCTGCGGCTCCTGCTGCCACCGAAATGGGTCGGCCTGCTGCAGGTACGCAGCAAACCCTTCGACGTGACGCTGCTGCTGAGCATGGGCCTTGCCATCATGGTGCTGGGAATGATCGTCCCGGGAGTCTACGAACCCTAGGGCGCCCGGCGCGCGGCTAGGCGGCAGTGACTCCCCGCGGCCCGTACATGATCAGTGCGACGCCGACCAGGCAGATCAGCGAGCCGGTGACGTCCCAGCGATCCGGTTTGAAGCCGTCGGCGACCATGCCCCACAGCAACGATCCGGCGATGAAGACGCCTCCGTAGGCCGCGAGGATGCGTCCGAAGTTGGCGTCGGGCTGAAGGGTTGCGACGAAACCGTAGATGCCCAGCGCGACCACGCCGCTGCTGATCCACAGCCAGCCGCGGTGTTCGCGGACACCTTGCCAGACCAGCCAGGCCCCGCCGATCTCGCACACGGCAGCCGCCAAGAACAATAGGATCGAGCGAATCGGGAGCACCCAAGCACCCTACTCAAGAAAAGATCGTGCCCGTCTGTCGCCCATCACGGGAGACAAACGGACACGATCAGTGTCGAGGCGGGACCCGATCAGATCAGGCCGAGCTCCGTGACGGCCTGCTTCTCGTCCAGCAGTTCGTCGATCGACGCCTGCAGCTTGGCCTGGCTGAAGCCGTCCAGGCTGAGGCCCTGCACGATCTCGTACTTGCCGTCGCGCACGATGCAGGGGAACGAGCTGATGACGCCTTCGGGGACACCGTAGGAGCCGTCGGCCGGAACAGCCATCGACACCCAGTCGCCCTCGGGGGTGTTGGTGAGCCAGTCGTGCATGTGCTCGACGGTGGCGTTGGCAGCCGAGGCAGCCGAGCTCGCGCCGCGGGCCTCGATGATGGCCGCGCCGCGCTTGGCGACCTTGGGAATGAAGGTGCTCTCGACCCAGATCTGGTCCACCAGCAGCCCGGCATCCCTACCGCCGACCTTGGCGTGGAAGAGATCGGGGTACTGCGTGGAGGAGTGGTTGCCCCAAATGGTCATGTTCGTGACATCACCGACGTTGACCTCAAGCTTGCGAGCCAGCAGAGCCTTGGCGCGGTTGTGGTCGAGACGAGTCAGAGCGTTGAAGCGTTCGTTGGGGATGTCGGGGGCGTTGCTCATCGCGATCAGAGCGTTCGTATTGGCCGGGTTACCGGTCACCAGGACGCGGATGTCGTCAGCGGCCGACTCGTTGAGCGCCTTGCCCTGAGCGGTGAAGATCGCACCGTTGGCGCTCAGCAGGTCGCTGCGCTCCATGCCGGCCTTGCGGGGCATGGCCCCGACCAGCATGGCCACGTTGGCCCCGTCGAAGACCTTCTTGGGGTCGTCGCCGATGACGATATTGGTCAGGTTCGGGAACGCACAGTCCTCGAGCTCCATGACGACGCCCTCGAGTGCCTTCAGGGCTGGGGTGATCTCCAGGAGCCGCAGCTCGATAGGACGATCGCCCAGCAAGGAGCCGCTGGCGATACGGAAGAGCAGGTTGTAACAGATCTGGCCGGCTGCACCGGTGACAGCCACCTTGACGGGAGTCTCACTCACGAGGATTCCTCTTCTCGACATTGGTTTGAGTCCGACGTTCCTAGGCTAGTGCAGCCGCTTGATCCGCGCGCAGCCCGGGTGGCACATTCCCCGCTCACCCGCAGTTCGCGCCCCCGCCCCCGCCGGCCTGCGCTCCCCGCGTCCCACCTGCGCCTCCCCGCGTCCGCCCGGCCTGCGCCTCCCCGCGTCCCGCCGTCGTCGCCCCGCCCTCACACTTCCTGCGCCCGAAATATGAGGATGCGCCCGATATATCAGGCGCGTCTTTATATTTCGGGCGCGGGAACGTAGGGCGGGCGGCCGGAGGGCAGGCGCGGACGTAGGGCGGGCGGACGCGGGCGCAGGGGCTGCGGACGTAGGGCGGGCGCGGTCGAAGGGGAGTGCCGGGGTCACTTGAAGATGACGGTGCGGATGCCGTCGAGGAAGATCCTTTTCTGGGCGAAGAGACGTACCGCTGCGGTCAGGGTCTCCGATTCGAGGCGCTGGCCGACACTGGACAGTTCCGAGACCGTGTAGCTGTGGTCCACGCGGTGCACGTTCTGTTCGATGATCGGGCCCTCGTCCAGATCGGAGGTCACGAAGTGCGCGGTCGCGCCGATCAGTTTGACGCCCCGGATGTGCGCCTGGCGGTAGGGATTGGCGCCCTTGAAGCCCGGCAAGAAGCTGTGGTGAATGTTGATGACGCGCCCGGCCAGATCGTCGCACAGTTCGGGAGACAGTATCTGCATGTAGCGGGCGAGTACCACCAGATCGATATCCAGATCTGCCACGCATTGCCGGATGCGGTTCTCGAATTCGTGCTTGTTCTCGGGGAGCACCGCCTGCGAACCGAACTCGATGCCGTAGAACTCGGCCAACGAGCGCAGGTTGTCATGGTTCGACAAGATCAGCGGAATCTCGATGGGCAGATCACCGGCCCGCAGATGGAACAGCAGATCATTCAGCGGTCCTGCGGCCTTGCTGACCAGCACCAGTGCGCGGGCCTTCCGGTTCGCCGCACTCACCTGCCAGGCAGCGCCGAACAGGTCGCTGACCTGCTCGATCACCTGGCAGAAATCGTCCGGATGAACAGGAGTATCGACCTCGACCCGCATGAAGAAGCGTCCGGTATCGAGCGACGTGAATTGCTGAAGTTCGGTGATATTGCCCCCGCAACCGACAATCGCCCCGGTCACCGCATGAACGATGCCGGAAGTGTCGTTGCAGGAAAACGTCAGAATCAACTGGTGCACCCGGAGAGCCTACCCGTCCGGCCGCCGAGTGACTACGTATCGGCATCAGGCTTGACCGGGGTTGCCAGACGCTACATTGGTGCGCAGTAATCGTCAACGAACAGGAGCGCTCATGGGCAAGATCAAGGTGGCCGGTACCGTCGTCGAACTCGATGGGGACGAAATGACCCGCGTGATCTGGGCGTTCATCAAAGACCGTCTGATCCTGCCCTATCTGGACGTCAACCTCGACTACTACGACCTCAGCATCGAGAACCGCGACGCCACCGACGACCAGGTGACCGTCGACGCTGCGAACGCGATCAAGCGCGAGGGCGTCGGGGTCAAGTGCGCGACCATCACCCCGGACGAGGCGCGGGTGGCCGAGTTCGGCCTGAAGAAGATGTGGCGCTCGCCCAACGGGACGATCCGCAACATCTTGGGCGGGGTCATCTTCCGCGAGCCGATCGTGATCAGCAACATCCCGCGGTTGGTGCCGGGCTGGACGAAGCCGATCGTGGTCGGTAGGCACGCCTTCGGCGATCAGTACCGCGCCACCGATTTCAAGGTGCCGGGCGCCGGCACGGTGACCATCACCTACACCCCCGAGGACGGCTCCGAACCACTGGAACTCGAAGTGGTCAAGATGCCCGAGCACGGCGGCGTCGCGATGGGCATGTACAACTTCAACGACTCGATCCGCGATTTCGCGCGGGCGTCCATGAGCTACGGCCTGCAGCGCGGCTACCCGGTCTACCTGTCCACCAAGAACACCATCCTCAAGGCCTACGACGGCCAGTTCAAGGACATCTTCGCCGAGGTCTACGACGCCGAGTTCAAGTCGCAGTTCGAGGCGGCCGGGATCACCTACGAACACCGGCTGATCGACGACATGGTGGCCTCCGCCCTGAAATGGGAGGGCGGCTACGTCTGGGCCTGCAAGAACTACGACGGCGACGTGCAGTCCGACACCGTGGCGCAGGGCTTCGGCTCGCTGGGCCTGATGACCTCGGTGCTGATGACCCCGGACGGCAAGACGGTGGAGGCCGAGGCGGCGCACGGCACCGTGACCCGGCATTTCCGTCAGCATCAGCAGGGCAAGGCGACCTCGACGAATCCGATCGCGTCCATCTACGCCTGGACCGGCGGTCTGAAGCACCGCGGCAAGCTGGACGGCACCCCCGAGGTCACCGAGTTCGCGCGCACCCTCGAGGAGGTCTGCGTGCAGACCGTGGAGTCGGGCCGGATGACCAAGGACCTCGCCCTGCTGGTCGGCCCCGACCAGCCGTGGCTGACCACCGAGGAGTTCTTGGCCGCGCTGGACGACGGGCTGGCCGCCCGGCTGGCGTGAGCGCTCGCGCACAATCGCATGCCGAATGGCCCCGGTAGACTCACTGGAGTGAGTAATCATGTCTGACCTGCTCGTTTCTATCGGGGTCATCTTCGTCCTGCTGTTGGTCGGCTTCCTCTTCTCCGCCGCGGAGATGGCGCTGGTGACCCTGCGTGATTCCCAGATCCAGCGGCTGCAGGCCAAGGGCAAGCGCGGCCGGGCCATCATGGCCCTGACCGACAACCCGAACCGCTTCCTGTCGTCGGTGCAGATCGGCGTGACGCTGGCGGGGTTCCTGTCCTCGGCCTTCGGCAGCGACTCGCTGGCCGGCAAGTATCTGGCGCCCTGGTTCGAGAGCCGCGGGATGGCCGCGGGGCTCGCCAGCGTGCTGGCAGTGGTCGTGGTGACCGCGATCATCTCATTCTTGTCGATCGTGCTGAGCGAGCTCACCGCCAAGCGGCTGGCCATGCAGCGCCCCGAGGAATACGCCCTCGCGCTCGCGCCGATGGTCAGCGCGATCGCGAAGGCCGCGACCCCCTTGATCTGGCTGATCGACAAGTGCACGAACATCATGGTGCGCATACTCGGCGGTGACCCCGAGGCGGGCCGAGAGGCCGTCACCGAGGACGACCTGCGTTCGATGGTGGCCAACGCGGACATGCTCGGCGACGAGGAGAGACGCATCGTCGACGACGTCTTCGACGCGGGGGACCGCAGCCTGCGCGAAGTGATGGTGCCGCGTACCGAGGTCGATTTCCTTCCCGGCGATATGTCCGCCTACCAGGCAATCCGGCTGGTGCAGGGCAATCAGCGGTCCCGCTATCCGGTCACCGACGGCTCGCCCGATCAGGTGATCGGCTTCCTGCACGTGCGCGATCTGATGGGTTTGGACGCGGCCGCCCGGCAGGCCCCGGTCCGGCAGTTGGCGCGTCCGGTGCTCAGCCTGCCGGAGACCGTCAAGGTGCTCCGGGCGCTCACCGAGATGCGCCGGGAATCATCCCATCTGGCGATCGTGCGTGATGAATACGGCGGCACGGCGGGCATCGTCACCATGGAAGACCTGATCGAAGAACTCATTGGTGATATCACCGATGAGTACGATGTCGTGGACGATGACCAGATCAAGCACGAGATGGTCTCCGATCTGGAGGGCCTGATCTCGCTGCAGGACTTCGCCGATCGCACTGGTTATGAGATCCCCGAGGGGCCCTACGACACGCTCGCGGGGTTCCTGATGTGCCGCCTGGGACGCGTGCCCCGCCTGAACGACGAGATCATCGTCGATCTGGCCCCGGTCAACGCATCCGAGGACGCCCCGCAACTGGCGAGTTTCTCGATGCGGGTCTCGGAGATGGATGGCCGCCGGATCGCCTGGATCGATGTCACGCGGCAAGAGAATGCGGAGGCCGCCCCGCCGCGCGAGGACGCCTCGGCCAAGGAGCCGGTGGACGACAACGACCGAGCCCGTCGCCACGACAGCGCGCTGCGCCGCCAGCTGGCCGAGGCATCTCAGGCAGCCGACGAGGCGACCCCTGGTATCTGAGCAGCCCGGCCCGCGGACGGCCGTCAGCGGCTGATCCGCAGGCCGGCGGCGACCTGGTCGACTGCGGCAGCGTGGTCGTCCCGCTCGACCGGCACGGCGGAGAAGAACCAGGTGCGCTCGGGCGCACTGTCGATGACGATCAGCCGCAGCCGGGAACCTTTGGTCTCGAGTTGCGGGTCATCGAAGCGGACGATGAAGTCGGCCTGGGTGCCCGCGACCTCGTCGATGACCACAGACTGCTCGGTGTAGTCGTCCATCGCGACATCGATGCTCACATAGAAGCCGCTGGTCAAGATGCACTGGGCCATCGTCCGTGCCGAGTTGGCGGTGCTGGTGAAACCTGGGTCGGCCAGGATCCCGATCGTCATGGACGATGCCCACGGCCGCTGATAGGGCAGCTGCTGCGAGTAGCCCCAACCGTCTCGTCCCAGCGGCATCCGCGGTTCGGACCGCGGACCCGACCAGTCCGCACCAGGCGAAGGCATCGACAGCGGCCCCACTGTGAGGGGATCCATGGTGACCGCCGACGTG
The DNA here is from genome assembly GCF_030297015.1 of Brooklawnia propionicigenes. NCBI lineage: Bacteria > Bacillati > Actinomycetota > Actinomycetes > Propionibacteriales > Propionibacteriaceae > Brooklawnia > Brooklawnia propionicigenes. The sequence continues at coordinate 2,470,057 of NZ_AP028056.1, forward strand.
CCCGAGCCCGAAGCGGCTTCGCAGTTCAGCGGCGCGGCGCTGCTGGGGTCCGGGGTCGGGGCCGACGTCTCGTCCCAACCGCTGGCGGTCGGCGCCGCCGAGTTGGTGTCCTCGACACCCGGGCCGGGGCCGCGCCCACCCTGCCAGATGAGCGCGGCCACCACCACGACGGCGACGACAACCACGAGCAGCGCGAGCAGCCAGCCCCGGCCACCATTCCGGCCGGGCGGGCGCGGCGCCGCGCCGGTCCCGGCGGCAGACCGCACATCATTGGTCCACTGCGCCCCGTCCCAGCGCCGCAGCCCTCCGGAGCCCGCGGGATCGGGATACCAGCCGGGCTGACTCATCCCAATCAGGCGTCGATCATCGTGCCGGACAGATAGTCCGCATAGGCCGGCAGATCGAGTTGCCCGTTACCGGAAAGCCCGATCAGCACGACCTGACCGTCCGCATCGTTGTCGGCAGCCCGCAGATGGGCCACCGCTCCGGCGATGGCATGGTTCGACTCGGAGGCCGGGATGATGCCCTCGGCCCGGGCGAAGAGCACGCCCGCGGCGAACGCATCGCGCTGCTTGATCGCGACCGCGTCCAGCAGCTTCTGGTCGTAGGCGGCGCTGACCAGCGGGGACATGCCGTGATAGCGCAGCCCGCCGGCGTGTACGGAGGCCGGCACGAAGTCGGCACCCAGCGTGTACATCTTCAGCAGCGGAGTGAAACCACCGGTGTCGCCGAAGTCGTAACGGTATTCGCCCTGGGTGAGCGACGGCGCCGCGGCCGGCTCGCAGGCCCGCACGTGCACCGAGGCGCCGGCGGTCAGATTCTCATGCAGGAACGGGAAGCTCAGACCGGCCAGGTTCGAGCCGCCGCCCGCGCAGGCGAACAGGTGATCGGGCAGCCTCTCACCCGCGAGCTCCAACTGGGCCAGGGTCTCCAAACCGATGATGGTCTGATGCAACGCCACGTGGTTGAGCACGCTGCCCAGCGAGTAGTTGGCATGCGGATCCTTCGCGGCTTCTTCGATGGCCTCGCTGATGGCCATGCCCAGTGAACCGGTCGTATCGGGGAACCGCTCGCGCAGCTGGCGGCCGATCTCGGTGCGATCCGAGGGGCTCGGCGTCACATGCGCGCCGAAGGTCTCCATCTGAATCCGCCGGTACGGCTTGGTCTCGTAGCTGTTGCGCACCTGCCAGACATCGCAGGTCAGCCCGAACACCTGACAGGCGAACGACAGCGCAGCGCCCCACTGGCCGGCTCCGGTCTCGGTACACAGCCGCTTGATGCCGGCCTGCTTGTTGTAGAAGGCCTGCGCGACCGCCGAGTTCGTCTTGTGGCTGCCGACCGGGGACGCGCCCTCGTACTTGTAGTAGACCCGGGCTTTTGTGCCCAGCGCCTGCTCGAAGCGGTGCGCCCGGTACAGCGGCGACGGACGCCACAGTCGGTAGATCTCGGCCACAGCATCGGGAATCGGGATCCAGCGCTCGGTGCTCACCTCCTGAGCGATCAGCGCCTCCGGGAAGATCGCCGCCAGATCGGCCGGCCCGGCGGGTTGCTTGGTGGCCGGGTTCAGCGGGGGCGGCGGGGGAGTCGGAAGATCGGGAGTGAGGTTGTACCAGTGCGTCGGCATCTGGTCCTCGGGCAGCAGGAACTTGGTGCGCTCATCGGTCATGGGTTGAGGCTAGCTGATCACTGAACTATGGTCGCCGTGGATCATAAGGAGGTTCGCCGGTGCGTCTGGTTCGTCCACTGTTGTGTGCCCTGGCGGCCATCACCGTCGCTGGTTGTGCGAGCGGTCCCGATGCCGGTACGGCAGTCTCGTCCACCCCGGTGGCTTCACCGGGAGCATTCAAGGTCTGCATGGTCGCCGACGAGGCGGGCTTCAGCGATGGCGGGATCAACCAGTTGGCCTACACCGGCATGATGGCGGCCGCCACCGATCTGAAGCTTCTGGTCGGGCAGGCGCAAGCCGATGCCCAGACCGACTACGCGGCATCGATCGCCTCACTGGCCGCCGCGCAGTGCACGCTGATCATCACCGTCGGCCAGCAGCATGCCGGCGACGCTCAGGCCGCAGCGCAGGCCAACTCCGGCGTCAAGTTCCTGCTGGTGGATGCCCAACCGGCCGAACCCCGGGCAAACCTGAAACCACTGCTGTTCGACCTTGCCGACGCCGCCTTCCTGGCCGGTTACGTGGCCGCGGCCCAGACCCAGACCGGCACGGTCGCTGAGCCGACCGGTGCCGACGAGCCCTACCGCAACGGTTTCGCGGCGGGGGTGGACTACTTCAATCAGGCCAAGGGTGCTGCCGTGGCGGTCGTCCCGGATGCTGCTGCCAGCACCGATGGCGTTCGCAAGGTCGTCGACGCGGCCGTCATCAGCGCGATCGGTGAGGCCGCGCGCGGCCAGTTCACCAGCTCGCCGTATTACGGAACGCTGAAGGACGGCGGAGTCGACATCGCGCCGCTGGACGCCTCGGCCGGCGATGAGCTCAAAGCCGAGGTGGAAGCAGTTCGCGCCGCGCTGATCAATGGTTCGGTCACACCGCCGGCCGCGGGTTAGGCTGTCGAACCATGACGAAGCGATGGATGGCGTTCGCCGCCGGGCTGCTGGCATTCGCTCTCGCCGGGTGCGCTCAACCGCCGGTGACCGCCACTACCGACGTCACCGAACCCGATGATTCTGCCGCGGGCAGCTACAAGGCATGCCTGATCACCGACGCCGGCAGCGCGTCCGACGGCAGCCCCGCCCAGCAGGCGATCAGCGGGCTGGATCGTGCGCAGCGCGAACTCGGTATCGAGACCAACTCGGTGACCGCTGATTCGGCCGCCGACTATCCGCGGGTATTGCAGTCGCTGGTGGACGCCCAGTGCTCCATCGTGGTCGCGCTGGGCAGCGGAATGGCCGATTCGGTCGAGGCTGCGGCAAAGACCAATACCGACGTCCAGTTCGCACTGGTGGATGCCACCCCGAACACGGCCCCGCCCAACCTGCGTCCGGTGTTGTTCAGCACTCACGAATCGTCCTTCCTTGCCGGATACCTTGCTGCCGCCCGTTCGGCCAGCGGCAAGGTCGGCGTCTTCGGCGCGCTGAGCGTGCCTGCGGTCACCATCTACATGGATGGCTTCGTGCAGGGTGTCGACTATTACAACCAGGCGAAGGGCGCCCAGGTGCAGGCACTCGGCTGGGACCTGGCGGCTCAGGACGGCACCTTTGTTCGCTCCGACGCGGCGCCCTACCAGGACCCGGCGGCCGGGCGGGTGGCCGCCGAGGCGTTGACGGCCCAGGGCGCCGATGTGATCATGGCTGTCGCCGGCGACTCGGGCACCGGCGCTCTGCAGTTGGCGGCCGACACCGGGACCCTCAAGGTGATCTGGACCGACACCAACGGCTGCCTGACCGAGGCCGTCGCCTGCGACCAGCAATTGGGCTCGGTGGTCAAGGATCGCGGCTCGGCCGTGTACGAGCTGATCCGCGCCGACAAGGACGGACGCAATGCCTCCGGGGTCTTCACCGCTGCCTTGCGCAATGACGGCACGGCACTGGTCGAAGCACGGGATGGGGATTTCGGTGCCGACTTGACCGCTGAACTCGACCGAATCGCTAAGGATATCATCGATGGCTCGATAAGCGTGACCTCACCTTCCGCAATTGGCTGACCTGCGAACAGCCGCCCCCGCCACCGAATTGGGAACCCCTAGGATGGTTGACCAATAGGGCGGATGAAGGGCGGTTTGATGTCTGGGGCGAAGCCACAAGAGCTTGCACAGCCCATCTTGGGGGTGCCCGCAAAGTCGGCGATCTATCTGACCGTGACCGTGCGGGCAGGTTCCGAGCAGGCGGTGCGTGAAGGGCTCGCAGACGTGCCCGGACTTAAGCGTTCTGTCGGGTTCCGCGTCCCCGAGACGGGGCTCAGCTGCGTGACCGGCATCGGTTCGCGGTTCTGGGATCGCGCGTATGCCGATCTGCCGAGGCCGTCGGGGCTGCACCCGTTCATTGCGCTGACCGGGTCGGTCCATACGGCGGTCAGCACGCCAGGAGACGTTTTCTTCCACCTGCGCGCTTCTCAGCCTGATATGTGTTTCGAATTGGCCCGCCAGTTGATGCTCCATTTCGACGGCATGGTCGATGTCGAGGACGAGGTCTACGGCTTCCGCTATTTCGATGAGCGTGATCTGCTCGGATTCGTGGATGGCACCGAGAACCCCGAGCCTCCGGTCGACGACATCACCGCAGCGCTGATCGCCGATGACCCGCTCTACAACGGCGGCAGCTATCTGGTCGTCCAGAAGTATCTGCACAATATGAGCGCCTGGGATGCGCTGCCGGTCGAGGAGCAGGAACGGGTGGTCGGCCGCACCAAGCTCAGTGACATCGAACTGCCCGATGACGTCAAGCCGTCGAACAGTCACGTCGCGTTGAACGTGATCGAGGACGCCGACGGCAACGAGCTCCAGATCGTCCGTGACAATCTGCCGTTCGGGCGCGTCGGGCAGAGCGAATTCGGCACCTATTTCATCAGCTACGCCGCCGACCCGGCGGTAACCGAGCAGATGCTCACGAACATGTTCATCGGCAATCCGCCGGGCAATTACGACCGCATTCTCGATTTCTCGACGGCGGTCACCGGATGCCTGTTCTTCGTCCCCCCGATCGGGTTGCTCGACGATCCGGAATCGTATGCCGATCTTCCTGCCGAACCGTGCAAGTCCACAAATTCAACGCATTCATCACGTACCGACGGCTCGCTGGGTATCGGCAGCTTGAAAAGGAGTGGTCAGAAATGAACAACCTGCATCGCGAACTAGCCCCGATCTCCGAGGCTGCATGGGAACAGATCGAGGACGAGGCGCGCCGCACCTACACGCGGTGGATCGCTGGGCGTCGGGTCGTCGACGTCACCGGCCCCGAAGGCTTCGAGCTGTCGGCGGTCGGCACCGGGCACCTGCGGGCGATCGAGGGCGTCGCGGAGGGCGTCATCACCAGCCAGCGCGCGGCCAAGCAGGTCATCGAACTGCGGGTCCCGTTCCGGGTGACCCGTCAGGACGTGGACGATGTGGAGCGCGGCTCCGAGGATTCGGACTGGCAGCCGGTCAAGGATGCCGTCCAGCAGATCGCGCTGGCCGAGGACCGGGCGATCTTCCACGGCCTGGGCTCGGCGGGGATCGACGGCATCGCACCCACCAGCAGCAACCAGCTCGTCCACGCCTCCGACGACGTGACCGAGTTCCCCGAAGCCGTCGCACACGCGGTCAATGAACTGCGCCTGGCCGGGGTCGGCGGCCCCTACAGCCTGCTGCTGTCGGCCGATCTGTACACCGAGGTCTCGGAGACCAGCGATCACGGCTATCCCATCGTCGATCATCTGGCGCGGATGCTCGACGGCGAGATCATCTGGGCACCCGGGCTGGAAAGCGGCGGCCTGTTGGTGACCACCCGCGGTGGCGATTACGAGTTGTACCTGGGCCAGGACCTGTCGATCGGCTACCTCTCGCACAACGCCGACACCATCGAGCTGTACCTGCAGGAGTCGTTCACCTTCCTGGCTTACACGGCCGAGGCCAGCGTGGTGCTCCAGATCGAGGCGGACGAGGACTGAACCGCCCGGTGATGGCCGGCTGGGACGAGCTGCTGGCTGCGGCTCGGGAGATGACCACCCGCAGCTACGCTCCCTACTCGAAGTACCCGGTGGGTGCTGCCGGCACGGCCGACGATGGACGCCTGGTCACCGGCTGCAATGTCGAGAACGCTTCCTACGGGTTGACGCTGTGCGCCGAGTGCGGGCTGATCTCGCAGCTGATCGCGACTGGAGGCGGACGGCTGGCCGCGTTGTGCTGCGTCGACGCGTCCGGAACCGTCATCATGCCGTGCGGACGCTGCCGCCAGCTCTTGTGGGAGCACGGCGGTCCCGATCTCCAGGTGCTGACTCCGAACGGGCCACAAGCCATCTGCGATCTCCTGCCGCAGGCCTTCGGCCCGGCAGATCTCATGCGCTAGCCTGTCGCTCGTGATCATCGCAGCCGCAGACGGTTCGTCCTTGTCGAACCCCGGTCCTTCGGGCTGGGCGTGGTACATCGACGACGATCACTGGCACGCCGGGGGCTGGCCGAAAGGCACGAACAACAAGGGCGAGCTGTACGCGGTGCTCGATCTGCTGCGCTCGACCGCACATCTGCCGGACGAGCCGTTGAAGATCTTGTGCGACAGCCAGTACGTCATCAATGCCGTCACCAAGTGGATGCCCGGCTGGAAACGGAAGGGCTGGAAAAAGGCCGACGGCCAGCCCGTGCTCAACCAGGACCTGCTGAAGGCCCTGGACGAGGCGCTGGTGGGCCGCGATGTCAGCTTCGAGTGGGTCAAGGGTCACGCGGGGCATGCAATGAACGAGGCCGCCGATGAGCGGGCCCGGGCAGCAGCTACCGCCTACCGGGACGGGACCGCCGTGGAGCACGGACCGGGCTTCGGGTCGGTCGAGGCGGCCGAAGCAGCGGTCCTCGAAGAGATACCGGTTGTCTCACCGGCGGCTGCTGCACAGCCCGCGGCGAGGCCAGCTGCGCCCGCGTTGTCGGCTCAGGGGCAGCCCCGGCCGACGTCGGCGACCGAATTCGACCCCGGCATCCAGACGGTCATCGGCTACGAGAAAGAACTGCTTTCCGACAAGGTGCGCAGCGATCCCATGAGGGTGCGTGAGCTGTTGCACCCGCAGTTCAGCGAGTTCGGCGCGTCCGGGAGGATCTGGACACGCAACCGGCTGCTGGCCGATATCGCGCCGATGCCTGTGCGGGTGAGCTACGAACCGATCGCCGCCGACCGGCTGGCAGACGATGTGATCCTGTTGCGCTGGCGGGCGGTCGGCGCCCACAGCACCTGGCTGCGCAGTTCGGTCTGGCAGCTGGTGGATGGTAGTTGGCGGCTGCTGTTCTCGCAGGGCACGCAGGTGCCGTAACCGGTCCCAGCCCTTGCCGGAAAGGACCTAGGCGTAGGTGGCGCACCGGCCCGCAACGTCGATGTTGCCGTTGCCCTGATCGAAGTCGATCTTTGCCGATGCGAGAGTGCCTCGTCCGCGGTCGCCGAAGTAGAAGTTGCCCTTCATCACGTCGGGGTTGCCCATCAGCCCATCTGCCACCCAGGTGTCTGCGATCTGCCTTGCTACCGCCTCGTTTGCCTGGGTGATCTCCAGAAAATCGACATTGTCGGTGGCGGTGTCCAGATCGCGGGTGCTGAACTGGCCGGTCAGGCTCACCTTGGTGCCGTCGGCTCCGGACGAGTTCGTGCAGGGGGCTTCAGACACGCTCAACGGCACCACCCACAACATGTCAGGGCCGGCTGCTCGCAGGGTGCTGTCATACAGCGCGGACAGGTCCTCGCGGACGGCAGCGACAGGCACCGCCGGATCAAGCGGCTCGACGGGCTCTGCTGTGGGATATGTCTGCGCCGGTGCCTCGTCGCCGCCGCCGGTGCTGGAAGAAGACGCCGTCTGGGAGGAGTACGGGCTGTGGTACCGGCCGTGCTGGACGAGCAGCCAGCCCTGCCGCGCGATGACGAGGACGAGACCCGCGGCGATCAGCCGCCAGGCGATCCGTCGTGCCGCGGGTGGGAGCCGCAGATCCTGCTTTCGTTGTCGCCAGGCGAGCCCTGCTGCTCCGGCTGCGGTCACGATGATCCACAGCGACAGCGGTGGCGTCAGCCATTTCGACCAGGCCGACGCATGGTAAGTCAGCTGGACCAGCGCGTCGAGCAGCACCATGACCAGTGCGTAGCCACCCGCGAGAATCCCTGCCCTCGCGATCCGGTTCGGCGCGTTCATCGCCGCCGCGGTGAGTGCTCCGATGAGGACGGACAGTGCCGCGCTGGTGGGCAGGCGGGTGATGCCGAATAGCCGGATGGTCAGAAGTACCGACGTGAGCCCATATCCGCCGGCTGTGCTGTCGAACCACACCGAGACGGCGATGATCGCTACCAACATCAGCAGCGACCCGATCCACAGCGCATGACCGATCACTCGCAGCGCTGGCGTCCGGTATCGCACTTGCGTCCGGTATGAGGTCACGGGTCGATTATTCCTCACGTATTCGCGGCGGCCGTCAGCGCATCGTCTGCGCGATCGGCGGGTCTGCCGGCGACCGGCCGGCAACAGCCCTGAGCGGTGGGTGGCCCACCAGCGCCGAGCCCCTAGACTGTGGACCATGTGCGCTCACATTCTTGCTACCGCTGCCTGGCCCTATGCGAATGGGCCGCGTCATATCGGGCATGTCTCCGGCTTCGGGGTGCCCTCGGACGTTTTCGCGCGGTACATGCGAATGTCGGGTCACGAGGTACTGCTGGTCTCCGGCTCGGACGAGCACGGCACCGCCATTCAGGTGAAGGCCGAATCGGAGGGGCTCACCCCGCAGGAGGCCGCTGACAAGTACCACCGTGTCATCGTGCAGGACCTGCAGGGCCTGGGGCTCAGCTACGACCTGTACACCCGCACCACGACCGACAACCATGCCAAGGTCGTGCAGGAGATGTTCCGCGTCCTGTACGACAACGGCTACATCGTGCAGAAGACCCTGATGGGTGCCATCTCGCCGTCCACCGGGCGCACGCTACCCGACCGCTACATCGAGGGCACCTGCCCGATCTGCAAGTTCGAGTTCGCCCGGGGCGACCAGTGCGACAACTGCGGCAACCAACTCGATCCGATCGACCTGATCAACCCGCACAGCCGCATCAACGGAGAGACTCCGGAGTTCCGTGAGACCGAGCACTTCTTCCTGGATCTGCCCGCGTTGGCCGACCAGTTGAAGGAATGGCTCGACACCCGCCAGGACTGGCGTCCCAACGTGTTGAACTTCAGCTACAACTACGTCAAGGAGCTCAAGCCGCGCGCCATCACCCGCGACCTCGACTGGGGCATCAAGATCCCGATCGACGGCTGGCGCGACGACGACATGAAGCGCATCTACGTCTGGTTCGACGCGGTCACCGGCTACCTGTCGGCATCGATCGAATGGGCCAAGCGCACCGGCAATCCCGACGCCTGGCGCGACTGGTGGAACGACCCCAGCGCTCGCTGCTACATGTTCATGGGCAAGGACAACATCGTCTTCCACTCGGTCATCTGGCCCTCGATGCTGCTCGGCGTCAACGGCCAGGGAAGCCGCGGCGGCAACCCCAGCCAGTGGTTCGGAATCCTCGACCTGCCGACCGAGGTCGTCAGTTCCGAGTTCCTCACCATGAAGGGCTCAAAGGTCGACACCTCCCACGGGCACGTCATCTACGTCGGCGACTTCCTGCGTGAATTCGGACCCGACTCCCTGCGCTACTACATCGCGGTGGCCGGCCCCGAAGCCCGCGACACCGACTTCACCTGGGACGAGTTCGTCCGTCGCAACAACACCGAGTTGGCCAACGAGTGGGGCAACCTCGTGAACCGCTCGGTTTCGATGGCCCACAAGAACAACGGCGCCATTCCGCCGGCTCACGAATTGCTGCCGGTCGACGTCGAACTGCTCGAGCACAGCAAGGCTGCCTTCGACACGGTCGGCACGCTGCTGGAGCAGCGCAAGTTCAAGCAGGCGATCACCGAGGCGATGCGGGTGGTGAGTTCGGCCAATCAGTACCTGTCTCAGACCGAACCCTGGAAGCTGAAGGACGACACCGACCGTCGCGACACGGTGCTGCACGTCGCTTTGCAGATCGTCTCGGATGCCAATACGCTGCTGACGCCCTTCCTGCCGCACTCCGCGCAGCGGGTGTTCGAACTGCTCGGCGGTGAGGGCGTCTGGGCGGCCCAGCCCGAGATCCACGAGGTGGACGAAGGCCCGGGCACCGCAACATACCCGGTGCTGACCGGTGACTACGCCCACGAACAGGCCGTCTGGCAGTCGCGTCCGATCGTTGCGGGCACCCCGCTGGTGAAGCCGACCCCGTTGTTCCGCAAACTGGACGACTCGCTCGGCGAGACCGGCCCCGAGTGGGCTCCGATCGCCTAGACCGCCGGTGTTGCGACAAGCCACCAGCCCCTGGCAACCGACCGCTCGGCTGGCCGGCGACCTGGAGCGCGCCCGGCAGGTGCTGGCCCAAGCGTCCAGCGTCGTCGTGCTGACCGGTGCGGGGATCTCGACCGACTCCGGCGTCCCGGACTACCGCGGGCCGAATTCGATCAGGGCCACTCCGATGCTGTTCAGTGAGTTCGTTTCAGACCCCGCGGCCCGACAGCGCTACTGGGCGCGCAACTATCAGGGCTGGGCACATCTACGCGGCGCACAGCCGAACGCCGGCCACCGTGCGATCGCGTCCTGGGAGCGCGGCGGACGACCCACCGCCCTGGCCGGGGTGATCACCCAGAACGTCGACGGGCTGCACGAAGCCGCCGGCACCCAGCGCCTGATCACCCTGCACGGGCGCTCGGCCGACGTCATCTGCCTGAGCTGCGGCGAGCTGATCGACCGGGCGGGACTCCAGACCAGGCTGGCCGAACTCAACCCTGATGTCGAGCCGATGCGCCGGCTCGAGCATGCCGAACTGCGTCCGGATGCCGACGCCGAGGTCGCCGACTGGCGCGGCTTCCGGGTGCCGGAATGCGAGCGGTGCGGTGGTGTGCTCAAGCCCGATGTGGTCTTCTTCGGCGAGTCCGTGCCCAAGCACCGGGTGAGTGCCGCGATGGCCTGGTGCGGTGGTGCGGACGCGCTGCTGGTGGCCGGGTCGAGCCTGACCGTGATGTCAGGGTTGCGTTTCGCGCGCCAGATGGCCAAACAGGGCAAACTGATCGTCATCATCAATCACGGCGCGACCCGCGCCGACGACCTGGCTGCCGTCCGCTTGGATATTCCGCTCTCGGCGGCCTTGGCTAGACTGACCACGGAGGTATGAGATGTCTTCTGCAGTACCGTCACCGCTGATCGAAATGGCTGGTGGAGTGCTTATTCCGCAGCTCGGATTCGGCACCTACAAGGCCACGTCATCGGAGGCGTATTCGAGCGTGCGGGCCGCGCTCGATGCGGGATATCGGCACATCGATACCGCCGAGATGTACGGCAACGAGCCAGACGTGGGCAGGGCCATCGCCGACAGCGGTTTGGCCCGTGACGAGGTGTTCATCACCAGCAAGCTCAACAACCCCTTCCACGAGCCCGCGGCCGCCCGACGGTCATTCGCTCAAACGCTGGAGGATCTGCAGGTCGAGGCCGTCGACCTCTTCCTCATCCACTGGCCCATGGCCAAGACGACCGATTACGTGGCGACCTGGCGGACGATGCTCGAGTTCCAGGCCGACGGCCGGGCTCGCGCCGTGGGTGTCTCGAACTTCGAGCAGAAACACCTGCGGGCGATCATCGACGCCACCGGTGTGAAGCCGGCACTGAACCAGATCGAGATCCACCCGTATCTTGCCCAGCGTGAGCTCGTCGATTTCGACACCGAACTGGGGATCGTCACTGCGTCCTGGTCGCCGTTGGGCCGCGGCGCGCTGCTGACCGACCCGGTGCTCACCTCGATAGCCGATGAATTGGGACGCAGCACCGCCCAGGTGATCATCCGCTGGCATCTGCAGCGCGGCTTGGTGGTCATCCCCAAGTCCGTGCATCCCGAGCGCATCGCGAGCAATGCCGACGTCTTCGATTTCGAGCTGTCGGACGACCAGATGGCCCGCATCAACTCACTCGACCGCGGTCAGCGCACCGGATCGAGTCCCGACAATGTGGAACTGGCATGACCCTGACTGCGTCCGACGTCGAGAAGGCGGCGGGGAGCCTGGCCCGGGTGGCCCGGCGGACCGAGTTGGACTACAACGATCGGCTGAGCAAGCTGACCGGTGCTCAGGTGCTGCTCAAGCGCGAGGACCTGCAGCCGGTCCGTTCCTACAAGCTGCGTGGCGCCTACCACCTGATGAGCACGCTCACCACGACCGAGCGGGCGGCCGGCGTGGTCTGCGCGTCCGCGGGTAATCACGGCCAAGGGGTGGCTTATGCGTGCGCCCGGCTGGGCATCAAGGGGCGTATCTTCTGCCCGACGACCACTCCACGGCAAAAGCGCGATCGGATGAAGTCGCTGGGCGGAGACTGGGTGGATCTGGTCTTCGTCGGCAACTCCTACGACGAGGCGGCAGCGGCCGAGAAATCGGTCGCCCAGACCACCGGCGCGATCCAGGTGCCGGCCTTCGACGACCTGCGGACGATCGCCGGGCAGGGCACCGTCGCCATCGAGATCGTCGATCAGCTGGGGACCGCTCCCGATGTGCTGCTCGTCCCGGTCGGCGGGGGAGGCCTGCTGGCCGGCTGCCTGACCTGGCTGCACGAACGCTGGCCTGCCACCCGGGTGATCGGGGTCGAGCCGGCCGGGGCCGCGTCCATGCAGGCTGCGCTGCGGGCGGGCCACCCCGTGCGGTTGGACCACATCGAGACCTTCGCCGACGGCGTGGCGGTGCGCAAGGCCGGTGACAAGACCTTCGAGATCATCAACCGGATCGGCTGCGACTGGGCGACGGTCGCCGAAGGCCAGATCTGCAGCGAGATGCTCGACCTCTACCAGGTGGACGGTGTGATCGCCGAGCCGGCGGGTGCGCTGGCGTCCGCGTCGCTGCGCAGCGTCGTCAGCGTTGAGCCCGATCAGACGGTGGTTGCGATCGTCACGGGTGGCAACAATGACGTCTCGAGGTATTCGGAGATCATCGAACGCTCGCTGGTCTTCGAAGGACGCAAGCACTATTTCTTGGTGCAGTTCCCTCAGGAGCCGGGCGCATTGCGGCACTTCGTGGACAGCGTGCTGGGTCCCGACGACGACATCGTCTTGTTCGAGTACACCAAGCGCAGCAACCGGGAACTCGGCCCAGCCCTGGTCGGGATCGAGATCGGCGATCCGGCGAATTTGCCGGACTTGCTGCGGCGGCTCGCCGATTCGCCATTGCAGGTCGAAGCCATCGACCCCGACAGCCCGTTCTACCGCTTCCTCGTCTGACCTTGGGTTGCCGGCTCACACCGGCGGGGTACGGCACACGACAAACGGCCAGGGACCATGTGTTCGACACATGCTCCCTGGCCGTTGTGAATCATCGGATCATGCCACCGGGAGATCTTGCCGCCACCAAGACACCGTGCCGGTGCTGGTGGCCGCAAGCATCAGGCGGCGGCCGCCACGGCCTTCTTCTTGTTGGCCCCGATCTGCTTGAGCACCGTCACCAGCAGTGCGGCGACCAGAGTGCCCGCGATGATGCTGACCACAAATCCCCAGAACGGGTCGATCGCGAAGAAGACGAACAGGCCACCATGCGGAGCCTTCGAGCCCACACCCAAAGCCATGCACAGTGCGCCGGTCACCGCGCCACCGGCCATCATGGACGGGATCACCCGCAGCGGATCTGCCGCCGCGAACGGAATAGCGCCTTCGGAGATGAACGCTGCGCCCAGCAGCCAGGCTGTTGTGCCGTTCTCCTGCTCGGCCGGGGTGTAGAGGTTCCGGCGCACCGTGGTCGACAGGGCCATCGCCAGCGGCGGAACCATGCCGGCAGCCATCACGGTCGCCATGATCATCCAGGACGCCTCAGTGCCTTGGGAAAGCCCCGCGGTGGCGAACAGGTAGGCCGCCTTGTTGACCGGGCCGCCGAGGTCGAAGCACATCATCAGGCCGAGGATAATGCCGAGCAGCACCGCGGACGCGCCGGTCATGCCGGTCAGCCAGTCCTGCAGACCGGTCATGGCCGCCGCCAGCGGACGGCCCAGCAGCAGCAGCATCAGCAGACCGACGAGCATGGTCGTGAGCAGCGGAATAATGACCACGGGCATCAGTCCGGCCAGCCAGCGCGGTGGTTTCAGTGAGGTCAGCCACAGCGCGACCAGACCTGCCAGGATGCCGGTGACGAGGCCACCGATGAAGCCTGCGCCGATGGCCACCGACAGTGCACCACCGATGAAGCCAGGAGCGATGCCGGGGCGTCCGGCAAGCCCGAAGGCGATGTAGCCCGACAGGGCCGCAACCAGGAAGCCCATGCCCCAGCCGCCGAGAGATGCCAGCAGCGCGCCGATGTACAACGCAAGCCCGGAAGCCGAGGTCGTCATCTCGACGCCGCCCGACATATAGGTCTGCGCGTCCGGCAGGTTCCACAGCGAGTAGTTGAGTGCCACGTCGTTCGAGACGAACGCCACGTCATAGCCACCGACAGCGAAGCCGAGCGCGATGAGCAGGCCACCTGCAGCCACGAACGGGATCATGTACGAGACGCCGGTCATGACCGCCTGCTGGATGCGCTTGCCCCAGCCGACCTGCACGCCGCCCTCAGCAGCGTCTGGTCAAGTCCAGTGGAGTGGTGTAGCGGTTCCTTCGTCTAGGCGGTGAGGGCGAGGGGTTCGGTCACCTCCTCAACGGCGTTGGTGATGGTGCTGAGTCGGCATCGTGCGAGGACGTCGAGGCCGAGGTAGCGGCGCCCTTCTGCCCACTCATCGGTCTGCTCGGCCAAGACAGCGCCGACGAGGCGGATGATCGCTTCCCGGTTGGGGAAGATCCCGACCGCGTCGGTGCGGCGGCGGATCTCACGGTTCAGGCGTTCGGCGGGGTTGTTCGACCAGATCTGGGTCCACACGTCCTTGGGGAAGCCGGTGAACGCGAGCACGTCTGCCCGGGCGGCTTCGAGGTGCTCTGCAACCTCGGGTAGCTTCTCGGCGGTGTAGTCGAGCAGACGGTCGAACTGCGCCTGGACCGACTTTTTGTCGGGTTGGTCATAGACCGAATGGAGCATCGCTTTGACCGCGGGCCACATGCTCTTCGGGGTCACGGACATCAGGTTCGCGGCGTAGTGGGTTCGGCAGCGCTGCCAGGACGCGCCAGGCAGGTTCGCCGCGATCGCCTCCACCAGCCCGGCGTGGGCATCGCTGGTGACCAGTCGGACCCCCGCAAGGCCGCGGGCCACCAGATCGGCGAAGAACGTGTTCCACGCCGGTTTGGTCTCGGAGGTGACGACCTGCAGGCCCAGGACCTCGCGGTGTCCGTCGCCGTTGACGCCGGTGGCGACGAGGACCACGGCGTTGATCACGCGTCCGCCTTCGCGGACCTTCATCGTCAACGCGTCAGCTGCAACAAACGTGAACGGCCCGGCCTCGCCCAGGGGGCGGTGCCGGAACTGCGCTACGTGTTCGTCGAGGTCGGCGGCCATGCGTGAGACCTGTGACTTCGACAGGCCGTCGATGCCCAGGGTCTTGACGAGTTTGTCCATCCGACGAGTACTGACGCCGGCGAGGTAGCAGTCAGCGATCACCGTGATCAGGGCCGCTTCGGCTCGTTTGCGGCGCTCCAGCAGCCACTCGGGAAAGTAGCTGCCGGAGCGCAGCTTCGGGACGGCCACGTCGATGGTGCCGACGCGGGTGTCCAGCGGGCGGTGGCGGTAGCCGTTGCGCTGCGCGACCCGCTCGGTTGAGGGCTGTCCCCATTCGGCGCCGCACACGGCGTCGGCATCGGCCGAGAGGAGGGCGTTGATCATGTTCTGCAGCAGCTGGCGCATCATGTCCGGAGAGGCTTCGGTCAGCAGGTTGCCCAGCACGCGGGCGGGGTCGACAATGTGAGGAGCGGTCATCGTGGTTGATTTCCTTTGAGAGAGCTTTGGTAGGTGAACTCGAAGGATCCCACGGTGACCGCCCTGCCGTCATCGACGGCCACGGCCACTGTGGGGGCTACACCACTCTAGGGGGCTCTACTCGTGGCGGTACCGCACGGGCGCTCCGTGGCGGGATGTGCCGGAGCGGTTTGGGAACTGGAACACGATCTACAAGAACTTCAATCGCTGGTCGGAGCAGGGCGTCTGGGCGCGCGTGCTCGAGAAGGTCCAGTCCCTCACGCATCAGCGCGGGGAGCTGGACTGGGTCGCGTCGATCGACTCGACGATCGTGCGCGTGCACCAGCACGGCGCAACCCTCCGCCGGGACACAGGGGGCTCGATCGAACTACAAGAAGTTCGGGGCGGAGCCGCCTGATCACGCGATAGGACGCTCTCGCGGCGGGCTCACGACGAAGAACCACCTGGTGTGTGACGGGAGGGGCAGGGCTCTCGCGTTTCTGCTGACGCCGGGGCAGGCAGCAGACACAAGCATGCTCATCGACACGCTCTCTGACCTGAGTTGGACCTCTTTAGTGCCCTCGATGGAGGGCGGTGAGTAGTTCGGCGATGTCGTCGGGGATGGCGGGTTCGGCGTCGAGTCGTTGACCACCGAGTTGGATGGTGACCTGCTGCAACGGGCGTAGTCCACGGACGATCTTCTTCAGCGACCACCCGCTACGGGCTTGCAGGTCGCGGGCGACGGCGAGCGCGGTGAACACGATGGTGAGGTGGGCCTCGATCGAGTCCTTCAGCCGGTGGTGGATCGGGCGGGCGGCGAGGTCGCTCTTCGACATCCTGAACGACTGCTCGACGTGCCACAGGTCGTGGTAGCTGGCGATGACCTCGGCTGCGGGCATGACTGCAGCGGTGATGTTGGTGACGTACCCCTTCAAACCGACCAGGGCCTCCGCGCGGGCGAGGGAGGCCTCGTCCAAGCTCGCCTGCTGGCCGGTGGTCTTCACGAACCGGACCTTCTTGGCCGGCTTGTCACCGTCGACGACGGCCTGGGCGCGGTTGCGTTGCAGCGCCAGGGTGCGTGTGTCCCGGGCTGCTCGCTTGGCCGAGTATTGCCACACGGCTCGCCACGCCGTGGGATGCACCGCGGGGTCCCACACCGGCTCGGCGCGTGTCTTCACGCGGTTGGGGTCGGGGGCGGTGGAGCGCATCGTGATCGTGTCGATGACCTGGCCGTCGGTGAACGCAGTGCCGTGCCAGCGGAAGTGCTTGGCCAGGTCGTGCGGGGCCTTGACGACGCGGGACCCGACGATGAACCGCAACCCGGCCTCGTCGATCGCCTTCAGGTTTGCCGCCGACAGCATGCCGGCGTCGGCGACGACCACCATGTCGGCCACACCGTGCCGCTGCTGGAACGCCTTGATGACCGGGATGATCGTGTGCGTTTCGGCCTTGTTGCCCTCGAAGCAGGCAATCTCCAACGGGTGGCCCGTGCGGTCCACCAGGAGACCGACCACAATCTGTGGGTCGACCCGACGTTCCTTGCTGAACCCGACCTTGCGGAGGTCGTCTTCGGTGTCGGTCTCGAAGTACAACGTCGTGACGTCGTATAACAGCAGGGACACATCACCGCCCTGTTCGGACCACACATGCTGGAAACACGCCTGCGCGATCTTGTCGCGATAGCCCTTGTCAGCACAGCGTTTCAGGCAGCGTTTCACCGTGGACAGGTGCACCGGCACCAGCCCGAGCTCCGCGATGACCCGCAAGCTGTCCAGCTTCGACGTGGGCTCCACCAGACGCGCTAGCACCAGCTGGAAGAACGCCTCATCCTCGATGGCGTCGAACCCGAGTCGTCCCCACGAGTCACGGACCACGTCGACCAATAGTTGGGAGCGTTTCCCCTCGATGACCGCCACCCCCGGCCGCACCCCCCGCTCGCCGGGCAACTCCAGCGCCGGCTGGTTCGCGTGCAGCTTGTCGTGGCCGACCCGCATCAACGCCGCCAACTCGGCCTCATCATGGGCGGACCCGAGGTGCTCCAGGATCGTGCGGACCCCATGGCGCTTCTCGACGATTTGCACCGCAGTGGCCCCCGAAGCGGTCTTCACCTTCCGCAGGAACGGGC
Organism: Brooklawnia propionicigenes; assembly: GCF_030297015.1. Classification (NCBI taxonomy): domain Bacteria; kingdom Bacillati; phylum Actinomycetota; class Actinomycetes; order Propionibacteriales; family Propionibacteriaceae; genus Brooklawnia; species Brooklawnia propionicigenes. The sequence continues at coordinate 2,487,699 of NZ_AP028056.1, forward strand.
TCACCGGGCGATCCTACCGGGCCTTTAGTGGGCGCTTCTGACTCTTCCGTGGGTCATGGTCGGCCGGGGAGGGTGGGGCGGTGGCCGCCGAGGGTGAGCATGGCCAGGGCGATGAGTGCGTCGGGTGAGCGGAACCCGTACGCGACGCGGGTGATGAGTCGGATCTTGGTGTTGACGGACTCGATGCGCCCGTTGGAGAGTCCGTGCTCGATCGCGGCGAGGATCCTCTCGCGGTGTTTGACGATCGAGCGTTGGAGTTTCACGAAGGCGGGGATGCGACATCGACGCGCCCAGGAGATCCACCGCTCCAGTGCGTCGATGGCTTGCTCGTAGGGCAGCTTGAAGACGACCCGTAGTCCTTCTTTGAGGAGGTAGGCGCGGTGCAACCTGGGGTCGGTCTGCGCGATCCAGGCGAGCTTCTCGGTCTGCCTCTCGGTGAGATCCTCAGGGTTCTTCCACAGCGCGTAGCGTGAGTTCTTCAACCTGCGGGCTGTGTCGTTGGCGGGTCTGGCGGGGGCGTCTTTGCGAGGTCTGCCGACGTTGCGGCGCGGCTCACTCCGGGCGGCCTTGCGGGCATCGTTCCATGCCTGCCGGCGCACCTCATCCAGGGCGTCGGTGGCCCACTTGACGACGTGGAACGGGTCAGCGCAGCGCACTGCATGAGGGCACTTCTCCGCCACGACGTCGCCGATCCAGTCCGCCCCGTCCGCACTGACATGCGTGACCTGGGCGCACCTGCCCGCCCCGGAGGCCTCCAGGGCGTCAAAGAAGGCTCGCAGCGTCTTCTTGTCCCGCCCAGGCGCTGCCCACACGAGTCGGCCGGTGTCGTGACAGACGACGACGGTGAGGTACTTGTGGCCCTTCTTGTAGCTGATCTCATCGATCCCGATGCGCGTGAGCCCGGCGAACAGATCCACACTACCGGCGGTGTCCTCCCACACCCGGGAGATGATGTTCCCCACCGTGCGCCACGCAATGCGCATCAGTTCGCACACCGCAGACTTCGAGGACACTGTCGCCAACCACGCGACCTGATCGTCGAAGAACCTCGTGTGTCCGGCACCGTGACGCGCCCAGGGGACCTGGCCGACTGTCACCCCATGCTCGGGGCAGTCAACACGCGGCGCGTTGGCTTCCAGCCACACCGGGACAGGGCCCAGATCCAGCCCACGCCACCGACGCGGCCCCTCACCCCAGTCATACCTGGGAGCACGCTTCGCGCACTTGCCACACCGAGGCTTCAACTTGCCCGACGGGCGCACTGACGCGACCACGACCTCCTCGTCATCGTCGTACTCGACCCGCTCGATGATGGTGGTCTTCTCGACTCCCAGCAGCCCTCGCCATAGGGTGGTTTCCTGCACGCCGTTCTCCGCGTCTCGTGACTGACTCTAGACAAGCCAGAAACATAGACCAGAGAACGGCGTGCACCCCCACAGACCCGCTCAACCACCCACGGAAGAGTCACAAGAGCCCTTTAGTGCCCCGAACCCGACGCCCAAATGCGACTGACTAGCCGCGATACATGGCCGAAACCCCGAAATCCGCTGCAGAGGTCCAACTCAGGTCATCGACACGCTCTCTGAGATCCGCGTGGCTGGCCGCACCGGCAGGCCGAGGTCACGGCCGGACCGGTTGCTCGCAGACAAGGGCTACCCCTCAAAGGCGAACCGGGCTTGGCTGCGCGAGCACGGCATCGCCGCGACGATCCCTGAACGCGAGGACCAGATCACCCACCGCCGCAAGCGGTCCGGCCGACCGATCGACTTCGGCCGCGAGCAGCGAGAACGCTACAAGGGCCGCAACGTCGTCGAACGATGCTTCAACAAGCTCAAGCAGTGGCGCGGTATCGCGATGCGCTCAGACAAGACCGCCCGGAACTACCACTCTGCGCTCTGCCTCGCCGCCACCCTCCAATGGCTTTAGCAACACGCCCTAGCGCCTGGGCCATGTCCTTGCGCTGCTCAGGATCGGTGGTCGGGGTCATCCCGTGGGACTGGAAGCGAGCGTCGCGGACCCAGGCTTGGAGGGTGGTCTTGGCCATCCCCATGTCCTTGGCGACCTGCTTCTGCGGGATGCCTGAGGCGACAAGCGCGACCGCGTCGCGCTTGAACTCGTCAGTGTAAACGATCTTCGGCATGGATGCCATCCTTCCAGCACGACCCTTTCATGGGAGTCATGCGATCTTGGAGTCAACCAAACCGTCAGCAGTCCCGTCACCTTCCTGGCGAATGGTCAACCTGGGCTGACTGATCTTGGGGCCCCGATTCCGTGTGTGATCTGGCCACGACCGTGATCTCCTGCGTCAAGAGTTCGGGGTGGCGTGCGCACAGGTCGCCGTGGCTGAACCCTCTGAATTCCTTCGACTGGAGACTCGGGAAAATCCGCGTCATCAGGCGTTGGGTGGGGCGCACGGCCCGGCGTTCCCGCTCTCCCCACCACAGGTGCACGCGGGCCTGCGGTCGCGGTTCGAGCGTGTGGAGGTCGGCCGACCACGCGAGGTTCGACCATGCGGTGTTGCGATAGGACTGGCGGGATGCGCCGAGGTAGATCGCATCGCTGACGCCTCCGGACAGTACGGGCAGCCCCGTGAAGCTTGCGATCTTCCGAAGGGTGTCGGACGCCAGAAAGCGAGCCAGCGGTTCCTCCAGACGGGCCATTGCGGGAGTGAACGAGCCGGTGTTCGCGTAGACGGCGCCGTCAAGGATTGTGGTGAGTACCCGCTCGTGGTGGGCGACATAGGTCGCGGTCTGACAGCCCAGAGAGTGGGCGTACAGGCAGGTGAGCATGCCGTCGAGTTCGGAATCGATAAATCCGATAATCCGTTCGGCCTCGGCCCGTGCGTTTCGGAATGTCGTGTCCTCGGTCGAGTCGAAACCACTCATCCCATAGGCAACCACGTGAAAGTGGCGCGACAGTAGAGGAATCGCTCGGGAGAAGCTCCGCTCCCAAGTGGTGTCTGCACCGTGTACTAACAAGAGGGTGGGGGCACTATCCGCACCGAAATGATGAAAGCCCACGCGGGTGATTCTATCCTGCCCGGGTGCTCCGTCCCTGAAGGTCAAGTCCAGTGGAGTGGTGTAGCGGTTCCTTCGTCTAGGCGGTGAGGGCGAGGGGTTCGGTCACCTCCTCAACGGCGTTGGTGATGGTGCTGAGTCGGCATCGTGCGAGGACGTCGAGGCCGAGGTAGCGGCGCCCTTCTGCCCACTCATCGGTCTGCTCGGCCAAGACAGCGCCGACGAGGCGGATGATCGCTTCCCGGTTGGGGAAGATCCCGACCGCGTCGGTGCGGCGGCGGATCTCACGGTTCAGGCGTTCGGCGGGGTTGTTCGACCAGATCTGGGTCCACACGTCCTTGGGGAAGCCGGTGAACGCGAGCACGTCTGCCCGGGCGGCTTCGAGGTGCTCTGCAACCTCGGGTAGCTTCTCGGCGGTGTAGTCGAGCAGACGGTCGAACTGCGCCTGGACCGACTTTTTGTCGGGTTGGTCATAGACCGAATGGAGCATCGCTTTGACCGCGGGCCACATGCTCTTCGGGGTCACGGACATCAGGTTCGCGGCGTAGTGGGTTCGGCAGCGCTGCCAGGACGCGCCAGGCAGGTTCGCCGCGATCGCCTCCACCAGCCCGGCGTGGGCATCGCTGGTGACCAGTCGGACCCCCGCAAGGCCGCGGGCCACCAGATCGGCGAAGAACGTGTTCCACGCCGGTTTGGTCTCGGAGGTGACGACCTGCAGGCCCAGGACCTCGCGGTGTCCGTCGCCGTTGACGCCGGTGGCGACGAGGACCACGGCGTTGATCACGCGTCCGCCTTCGCGGACCTTCATCGTCAACGCGTCAGCTGCAACAAACGTGAACGGCCCGGCCTCGCCCAGGGGGCGGTGCCGGAACTGCGCTACGTGTTCGTCGAGGTCGGCGGCCATGCGTGAGACCTGTGACTTCGACAGGCCGTCGATGCCCAGGGTCTTGACGAGTTTGTCCATCCGACGAGTACTGACGCCGGCGAGGTAGCAGTCAGCGATCACCGTGATCAGGGCCGCTTCGGCTCGTTTGCGGCGCTCCAGCAGCCACTCGGGAAAGTAGCTGCCGGAGCGCAGCTTCGGGACGGCCACGTCGATGGTGCCGACGCGGGTGTCCAGCGGGCGGTGGCGGTAGCCGTTGCGCTGCGCGACCCGCTCGGTTGAGGGCTGTCCCCATTCGGCGCCGCACACGGCGTCGGCATCGGCCGAGAGGAGGGCGTTGATCATGTTCTGCAGCAGCTGGCGCATCATGTCCGGAGAGGCTTCGGTCAGCAGGTTGCCCAGCACGCGGGCGGGGTCGACAATGTGAGGAGCGGTCATCGTGGTTGATTTCCTTTGAGAGAGCTTTGGTAGGTGAACTCGAAGGATCCCACGGTGACCGCCCTGCCGTCATCGACGGCCACGGCCACTGTGGGGGCTACACCACTCTAGGGGGCTCTACTAGCCTCCGAGCCCCCTTCACCGCTCGCGACCACGCGGCGAGCATTCGGGTCCTTGGCTGCCGCGACGGCTTCGTCGAGCATCTTGCCGGCTTCCGACATCGGACGCTTGACGCTGGATTCGATCAGCGGCATGCCGGCGAACCGGTCGCGTCCGGTGACGCCGACATCGGCAGCGATGATGATGGCGCCGGCTTTGGCGATGTCATCCGGGGTGAAGGGGACGACCCCACCCGAGCCCTGAGTCTCGACGTGCAGCTCGATGCCCTTCTCCTTGGCTGCCTCCTCCAGCGCCTCCGCCGCCATATAGGTGTGGGCGATGCCGGTCGGGCAGGAGGTGATCGCCAAGATCACCGGCTTGGCGGGTTCCCCGGCCGGAGCGGGCGCAGTACTGGCGGCCGGGACAGGCGCCGGGGCCGCGGCTGGCTTGGGCTCATCGGGCTGGACGATCGCCGAGATCAGGGCGGCGGCTTCGGCCGGCGTCTTGGCCGCACGCAACGAGGCCAGGAAATCCTTGCGGACCAGCGCCCTGGAGAGCTTGGCCAACAGCTTCATGTGGGCATCGCCGGTGCCCTCCGGCGCGGCGATGCCGATGATCAGGTCGGCGGGCCCATCCTTCGACCCGAAGTCGACCGGTTCGGCCAGCCGGATCAGTCCCAGCGAGGCCTGCTTGACGGCCGCCGCGCGGAGTAGAGCCCCCTAGAGTGGTGTAGCCCCCACAGTGGCCGTGGCCGTCGATGACGGCAGGGCGGTCACCGTGGGATCCTTCGAGTTCACCTACCAAAGCTCTCTCAAAGGAAATCAACCACGATGACCGCTCCTCACATTGTCGACCCCGCCCGCGTGCTGGGCAACCTGCTGACCGAAGCCTCTCCGGACATGATGCGCCAGCTGCTGCAGAACATGATCAACGCCCTCCTCTCGGCCGATGCCGACGCCGTGTGCGGCGCCGAATGGGGACAGCCCTCAACCGAGCGGGTCGCGCAGCGCAACGGCTACCGCCACCGCCCGCTGGACACCCGCGTCGGCACCATCGACGTGGCCGTCCCGAAGCTGCGCTCCGGCAGCTACTTTCCCGAGTGGCTGCTGGAGCGCCGCAAACGAGCCGAAGCGGCCCTGATCACGGTGATCGCTGACTGCTACCTCGCCGGCGTCAGTACTCGTCGGATGGACAAACTCGTCAAGACCCTGGGCATCGACGGCCTGTCGAAGTCACAGGTCTCACGCATGGCCGCCGACCTCGACGAACACGTAGCGCAGTTCCGGCACCGCCCCCTGGGCGAGGCCGGGCCGTTCACGTTTGTTGCAGCTGACGCGTTGACGATGAAGGTCCGCGAAGGCGGACGCGTGATCAACGCCGTGGTCCTCGTCGCCACCGGCGTCAACGGCGACGGACACCGCGAGGTCCTGGGCCTGCAGGTCGTCACCTCCGAGACCAAACCGGCGTGGAACACGTTCTTCGCCGATCTGGTGGCCCGCGGCCTTGCGGGGGTCCGACTGGTCACCAGCGATGCCCACGCCGGGCTGGTGGAGGCGATCGCGGCGAACCTGCCTGGCGCGTCCTGGCAGCGCTGCCGAACCCACTACGCCGCGAACCTGATGTCCGTGACCCCGAAGAGCATGTGGCCCGCGGTCAAAGCGATGCTCCATTCGGTCTATGACCAACCCGACAAAAAGTCGGTCCAGGCGCAGTTCGACCGTCTGCTCGACTACACCGCCGAGAAGCTACCCGAGGTTGCAGAGCACCTCGAAGCCGCCCGGGCAGACGTGCTCGCGTTCACCGGCTTCCCCAAGGACGTGTGGACCCAGATCTGGTCGAACAACCCCGCCGAACGCCTGAACCGTGAGATCCGCCGCCGCACCGACGCGGTCGGGATCTTCCCCAACCGGGAAGCGATCATCCGCCTCGTCGGCGCTGTCTTGGCCGAGCAGACCGATGAGTGGGCAGAAGGGCGCCGCTACCTCGGCCTCGACGTCCTCGCACGATGCCGACTCAGCACCATCACCAACGCCGTTGAGGAGGTGACCGAACCCCTCGCCCTCACCGCCTAGACGAAGGAACCGCTACACCACTCCACTGGACTTGACCCCGCGCGGCAGTGCGGAATCGCAATGCCGCCGGGCATGCCGGTGGTGAACTGCGCTTCGCGCTTTTCGAATGCATCCAGCAAACCTGCGCGATCAGCGCGTCCGCTGGCAGCGATCAACGTCGCCATCTCGGCGATGACTGCATGTTTGTCGCCAGTGACAGTAACCCCGAGTCTGACCAGCTCGGGAGTGATAAGCGGTTCGGTCATCGCGTTTCCTCTCTGATCGCAGGCTCTCGCCGGCGAGATTGTGCTACAAAACAGGCCACGTTCAGTCGAGCGGGCCGACCGTGCTGTCGGGGGAGGCCGACGGGCAATCTCAGGGCTGCAATCATGCCCGCACAACCTCAATTCCATTGTCTTCGAATAGTTGGGTGTAGGAGTCAGACAGGCCGGAGTCGGTGACCAGTACGTCGATTTCGCCGAGTTCGGCGAAGGTGACGAGCTGAACCAGACCTGCCTTCGACGAATCGGCGAGCACGATACGCCGGCCCGCCTGGGTGACCATCGCGGTCTTCGTGGCTGCCTCGTCCACATCGGGGGTGGTGAACCCCGCAGCGCTCATGCCGTTGCAGCCGATGAAGGCCACGTCGGGATGCAACCTGGACAGGGCTTGCACGGTGTCGACGCCGACCGCGGCGTGAGTGCTGTGACGCAGCCGCCCGGGAAGCAGGTCGAGCCGGTCGGTGGTGACCATCAACGCGGCCTGTGCGATGCCCACGGCGTTGGTGACCACCTGAAGATTCCTGCCGCTCAGATAGCCCACCAGCTCGAGAGTGGTGGAACCCGCATCGAGCAGGACGGACTTGAGTGGGCCGGAGGGCAGGAACCGGGAGGCGGCTAGTGCGATGCGCTTCTTTGCCGCCGTGTTCGTGCTCAATCTGGTCGGCAGGTCCGGTTCGGGATCGGCTGTGCGCTTGGCGATGGCCCCGCCGTGCACCCGGGTAAGCAGGCCCGAGGACTCGAGAGTATCGAGGTCGCGCCGGATCGTCTCGGTGACGACGTCGTAGCGTTCGGCGAGTTCGGCCACGGTCACCCGGCCGTCCCTGTCAAGCGCGTCACAGATCAGCTGTCTGCGTTCCTCGGCATACATGTGGTGGCACAACTCCAAGCTCCCGTTGCTTCGACGCCTGCGATGGCGCGTGTCGATAACGAAGACAATACACACAAATGCCATGCAATACCACTGTTGTTATGTGTGGTTTTTGGCGAATGGTCGCGGCGTGCGCCCGGCGAGGCTTTGGCGGACGGGTGGCCGCGCATTATCGCAGATGTGCCAAGCTGGGGAACGTGGCAGACACACGAACATGGCAAACGATGGACGGGAACGAGGCCGCCGCGCGCGTGGCGCACGCCCTCAGCGAGGTCATCGCGATCTACCCCATCACGCCCTCGTCGGCGATGGCCGAGTCGTCGGACGCCTGGAGCGCGGCCGGACGCACGAACATCTGGGGTGAGGTTCCCGAGGTCGTCGAGATGCAGTCCGAGGCCGGGGCAGCGGGCGCGCTGCACGGCGCGGTCACCAAGGGCACCCTGGGAACGACCTTCACCGCTTCGCAGGGCCTGCTGCTGATGATCCCGAATATGTACAAGATCGCCGGTGAGCTCACTCCGGCGGTCATTCACGTGGCGGCTCGCACCATTGCCACGCATGCGTTGAGCATCTTCGGTGATCACTCCGATGTGATGGGCTGCCGGATGACCGGCTGGGCGATGCTGTGTGCCAGCAGCGTGCAGGAAGCCCATGATTTCGCGCTCGCCTCGCACGCCGCCACGCTGCGTACCCGGGTGCCCTTCCTGCACTTCTTCGATGGCTTCCGCACCAGCCACGAGGAGAACAAGATTCAGGTGCTCAGCCGCGACGACCTGCGGGCGCTGGTGCGCGAAGAAGACGTTCTGGCCCATCGCGAGCGCGGGCTCACTCCGGACGCGCCGAGCATTCGCGGCACCGCACAGAATCCCGACGTCTTCTTCCAGGCGCGCGAGGCCTCCAATCTGTTCTACGACGCGGTGCCCAAGGTTGTTGCGGAGGTCTTCGACGAGCTGGCCGAGCGCACCGGACGCCGCTACTCACTGGTCGAGTATCACGGCGCGCCCGACGCGCAGCGGGTCGTCATCGTCCTCGGTTCTGCCTGGGGTACCACCTGTGAGGCGGTGGACGAACTGGTGGCCCGCGGCGAGAAGGTCGGCGTGGCGACGTTACGGCTCTATCGTCCGTTCCCGGCCGCCGAGCTGATCGCCGCACTGCCGGCCACCACCACCTCGATCGCGGTGCTCGACCGCACCAAGGAACCCGGTGCTGCCGGCGAGCCGCTGTTCACCGATGTGATGGTTGCCGCCGCGGAGAATGCCACCCGCTTCGACGCCGGCATGCCGGCGATCATCGGCGGACGCTACGGCCTGTCGAGCAAGGAGTACACCCCTGCGATGGCGGCCGCCGTGTTCGCCGAGCTGGCCGCCGACCAGCCCAAGAGGCGCTTCACGGTCGGCATCAACGACGACGTGACGCATCTTTCGCTGCCGGTACCTGCCGATTTCCGCACCTCGACCGACGCGCTCACGGCGGTCTTCTTCGGTCTGGGTTCGGACGGCACCGTCGGTGCGGCCAAGAACACCGTCAAGATCATCGGATCGGATCCGCAACGCTACGCGCAGGGCTACTTCGTCTACGACTCGCGCAAGTCGGGAGCAACCACCGTCAGCCATCTGCGCTTCGGTGAGAAGCCGATCAACTCGGCCTATCTCATCGACCGGGCCGACTTCGTCGCGGTGCACCAGTTCGAGCTGCTATTCCAGATGCGCACTCTCGATCTGGCCAAGCCCGGCGCCACCGTGCTGCTCAACTCGCCCTACGGCGACCGCACCTGGGACGAGTTGCCCGCCGAGATCCGCGATCTGATCGTCCAACGTGAGTTGTCGGTCTGGGTGATCGACGCCGCTGCCGTCGCACACGCTGCCGGCCTGGGTAAACGCATCAACACCGTGATGCAGCCCTGCTTCTTCTATCTGTCGGGCGTGGTTGCGCGCTCCGATGCGATCTCGCAGATCAAGGCCTCCGTCGAGGCGACCTACGGCCGCCGCGGACGCACGGTGGTGGAGCGCAACTTCGCGGCCATCGACGGCGCCATCGCCGCGCTGGAGCCGTTGAGGATCACCGAAGCCGGCACCACGACGATTCACCGGATGCCTCCGATGCCCGACAGCGCGCCGGACTTCGTCAAGCAGGTCACCGCGACGATGCTGCGTGGCGAGGGCGATCTGCTGCCGGTCAGCGCGATGCCGGTCGACGGCACCTGGCCCAGCGGTACCGCGAAGTTCGAGAAGCGTGGTATCGCCGAGGAGATCCCGATCTGGGATCCGAGCCTGTGCATCGACTGCGGCAAGTGCGCGATCGTCTGCCCGCATTCGGCGATTCGCATCAAGGTGGCCCCGGCCGACCAGCTGGAAGGCGCGCCGGACACCTTCAAGTCGAAGCCCTACAAGGACCGCAATCTCAAGGGTCACCAGCTGGTCGTCCAGGTCGCCCCCGACGATTGCACGGGCTGCGGAATCTGCGTCGATGTCTGCCCGGCACGGTCGAAGACCGAAGTCAAACACAAGTCGATCAACCTCGAACCGCGACGCGATCACCTGGACGCCGAGCGCGCCAATTACGACTTCTTCCTGGGAATCCCCGACCTCGACCGCACGAAGGTGCGCCACGATCAGGTCAAGGGCGCCGCCCAGTTGGAGCCGCTGTTCGAGTTCTCGCTGGCCTGCTCGGGTTGTGGTGAGACGCCGTATATCCGCACGCTCACCCAGCTGTTCGGTGACCGGCTGATCATGGCGAATGCGACCGGGTGCTCGTCCATCTACGGCGGCAACCTGCCGACCAGCCCGTTCACCACCAATGCGCAGGGCCGCGGCCCGGCCTGGAGCAACTCGCTGTTCGAGGACAACGCCGAGTTCGGGCTGGGGATTCGGCTGGCCTGGGAGATGCAGAACTCGCAGGCGCGCCGGCTGCTGGGTGAACTGCGTGGGTCACTGGATGAGGAGCTGGTGGCGGGGATTCTCGGCGCCGATCAGTCCGGTGAAGCCGGAATCATCGCCCAGCGCGAGCGGGTGGCTGTGCTGAAACAGCAGCTGGCCGGTGTCGGTGATGCCAAGGCGTCGACGCTGTTGACCCTTGCGGACGAACTGGTGACCAAGAGCGTGTGGATCGTTGGTGGGGACGGCTGGGCCTACGACATCGGCTCGGGCGGTCTGGACCATGTGCTCGGGTCGGGGCGCAACGTCAACGTGCTGGTGCTCGACACCGAGGTCTATTCCAACACCGGCGGGCAGGCGTCCAAGGCCACCCCGCGCGGTGCGGCGGCGAAGTTCGCGACCGCCGGCAAGAGCTCGCCGAAGAAGGATCTGGGCATGATCGCGCAGGCCTACGGCAATGTCTATGTGGCTCAGATCGCGATGGGCGCCAATCAGCAGCAGACGGTGCGCGCGCTGTTGGAGGCCGAGGCCTGGGACGGCCCGAGCATCGTGATCGCCTACAGCACCTGCATCGCGCACGGCATCGACATGCAGACCTCGATGACTCACCAGGCGAACGCGGTGGCGACCGGCTATTGGCCGCTCTACCGCTTCCGCCCGACCGAGGAGTCCGAGGGCATCCCGCTGCACCTGGATTCGAAGGCGCCCGTGGGTGCGGTCGCCGACTACATGGCCGACGAGGCCCGGTACGCGATGCTGAGACGCTCGAATCCCGAGCGCGCCGCCCAGCTGTTCGCCCTGGCCCAAGCAGACGCGGACGAGCGCTGGCACTATTACAGCCAACTCGCCGGCGTCCAGCGGGCGTTGCCCGCCGACCATGGCGCCGCGGCCAGCGAAGCCGAATCGGGTCCGAAGGAGAGCTGAGTCATGGCAGATCTGACAACGTCGTATCTGGGTTTGGACCTGCGAGCGCCGATCATCGCGTCGTGCAGCCCGCTGACCGGACACGAGGACTCGTTGCTGCAGCTGGCCGAAGCCGGTGCGGGAGCCGTCGTGTTGCCGAGTCTGTTCCAGGAAGAGGCCGAAGCCGAAGAGCTCGCGGCGTCCGACTTGATGGATACCGGTGACGACTTCGCCGAGTTCGCCTCCGCGCCGCTGCCGGAGATCGAGTTCACGGAGATCGGGCCGGCCCGCCATATCGACCGGCTGCGCCGCGCCAAGGAACTGGTCGACATTCCGGTGCTGGCCAGCGTAAACGGCTCCCGGGTGGGGGACTGGGCCAGATATGCCCAGATGCTCGCCGAGGCCGGCGCGGACGCGATCGAGTTGAACCTGTTCTCGGTGAACACCGACCCCGACGAGTCATCGGCTGATGTCGAGGCCCGGTACCTGCAGATCATCGAGTCGGTTCGTGGACGCATCGCGGTGCCGTTGGCGGTGAAGCTCTCGCAGCACATCACCGGGTTGAGTTCGTTCGCGCGCCGTATCCAGGAGGCCGGAGCCGATGGGTTGGTGCTGTTCAACCGCTTCTACGGCGCCGAGGTCGATCTCGACTCCTTGACGTTGGAGAGCCGTCTGGCGCTCTCGTCGCCCGACGAACTGCGTTTTCCGCTGCGGTGGATCGGGATCTTGCGGGCGCAGCGTCCGGGCCTGTCGCTCGCCGCGACTTCGGGTGTCCACAGTGGTTTGGACGCTGCGAAGGCCCTGCTGGTCGGCGCCGATGTGGCCTGTACCACCTCTGCGGTGCTGCAGCGCGGACCGGGCTATCTCGCCGTGATGCTGCGCGAGCTGGACGCCTGGTTGGACGAGCATGACTACGAGTCGGTGCGTCAGCTGCGGGGCTCGATGAGCGCGGCCAACGTTCCCGACCCGGGCCAGTTCGAGCGCGCCCAGTACATGAAGGTCGTCACCTCGTCCCTGTGACCGCAACCGGGTAGCGTCGAAGCATGGCTGAGGATCCGGTGCCCCGCTACGAGCCGTTTGCCGACAGGATCGTGCGCGAGGCGATCGAGCGGGGGGAGTTCGACAATCTGCCGGGCAAGGGCAAGCCGCTGCACCTCAAACGCGTCGGCGATCCCGATTGGTGGATCAAGGACAAGCTCGAGCGCGAGCAGTTGGATCATGGCGAACTGCGCCGGCAGTGGCGAAATCGCCGGGACGGCTGAGAATTCTTGAGTCGGCGCGCGACGGTCGGCGATAGGCCGTAAGATTCCTGCCAGTTGGAGACCGGCCAATCCGTGTGGTCTCGTAAGCCGATTTGAAGGAGATATGCCATGGCCAAGAAGACCGTCATCGTGGGTTCTTCTGTTGGACTGCACGCCCGCCCCGCAGCCACCGTCGCCGCCGCAGCGGGTGAGTACGACGACGAGATCACCCTCTCACTGGCCGGTGGCGACCCGATCGACGCGTCCTCGGTGTTGCTCATCATGACCTTGGGTGCCGAGCACGGCAGCGAAATCACCGTTGAGTCCGACAACGCCGAGGCCGTCGACAAGATCGCCGCCCTCATCGAGAAGGACCTCGACGCCTGATCCGTCAGGGCGTCTTGGTGGTCACTGCTTTCGTGCAACCACCCCGGCCACCAAGACGCCGCGGTCGCTTCCGACCTTCGTCACCCGCCCAGCGGCCAGCGTCCGATGAGGTGACACTCGTTGCTGCGGTACCAAACCAATTCCAGGGCATTGGCGCGCCCATGTACCGGCAGCAGGCCGTCCAGCAGAGCCTCGGTGGACGCCACGCCGACCTGAGCTGATAACCGATCCAGTGTCAGATGCGGCAGGGGATCGTCCCCGCCGTAGGGGCGCACCTGCGGATGCGCCAGCCACGCGCCGGCCGTCAATTGCTTGAACTCTCCGGTCTTGTCGGTGTGCAGATAGATCGTGCCGTCGGCGAAGGTGTCGACGTGATCCAGCTCGAAATCGAACGGTTTGCTGGACGCCGCCAAGGCGGCGATCGCTTCGACGTCCCAGCTGGTCAGCGGAGCGAGCACGGTGATGTGCGCATGGTGGAAGCCCGGATCGTCGCTGATGAAACCCGCGTCGTAGTGCCGGGTGCGCGTGACGATCCAATCCTCCAACTCGATGACCGGGACCTGCAGCACCGCGTGCCCCGGCCAGCCCACGGATCTGCGGCCCGGGCGATCCTGCTCGCCCACCCCTACGCGACCCGGCCGGGCAGGCATCGACGCCATCCGCAAGCCGGTCAATCCTCGACAATCAGGCAGATGACCTCGCCCGAGGTCAGCGATGTCCCGGCCTCGACCAGATCGCGCACCACACCGGAGTGGTGCGCGCTGATCGGCTGCTCCATCTTCATGGCCTCCAAGACCACGATCAGGTCACCCTCGCTCACCGTGTCGCCGTCGGACACCGCAGTCTTGACGATGGTGCCCTGCATCGGAGAGGTCAGCGCCTCGGACTGATCGGCGGGGCTGATCGAGCGGGCCCGGCGGGTCGGCTTCTTCGGCTTGACGGGCCCGGCTGCACCACCCAGGTTGGCCGGCACCTTGACCTCCAGGCGACGGCCGTTGACCTCCACGACGACGACCTTGGACGGGGTCTGCACGTCGGGCTCGCCGAGCTCGCCCAGGTACGGCTCGATCCTGCCGGTGAATCCCGTCTCGATCCAGTCGGTGTAGACGCCGAACTGGCCATCGGGCGCAGTGAAGGCTGGATCGCGCAGGAGAGCCTTGTGGAATGGCGCGACCGTCGGCATGCCTTCGATGAGGAACTCGTCGAGTGCGCGGCGAGCCCGGGCGAGCGCCTCCTCGCGGCTCGAACCGGTGATGACCAGCTTGCCGAGCAGCGAATCGAAGGCTCCTGGCACGGTCATGCCACGGCGGTAGCCTTCGTCCATGCGCACGCCCGGGCCGCACGGCGGACGCCAGCGGGTCAGCGTGCCGGGAGCCGGCATGAAACCACGCCCGGGATCTTCGGCGTTGATGCGGAATTCGATCGAATGCCCATTGATGACGGGGTCGGCATCGGGCAGATGAGTGCCTTCGGCGATCGCGAACTGCCAGCGGACCAAGTCCCATCCGGTGACCTGTTCACTGACGGGATGCTCCACCTGAAGGCGAGTGTTGACCTCCAGAAAGCTGATCGTGCCGTCGATGCCGACCAGGAACTCGCAGGTCCCGGCGCCCACGTAGCCGGCCTCGCGCAAGATGGCCTTGCTCGACTCGTAGAGGCGCTGGGTTTGGGCGTCCGCGAGGAACGGCGCGGGCGCCTCCTCGACGAGCTTCTGGTGGCGGCGCTGCAATGAGCAGTCCCGGGTCGAGACCACGACCACCTGGCCGTACTGGTCGGCCAGGCATTGGGTCTCCACATGCCGCGGACGATCGAGATAGCGCTCGACGAAGCACTCGCCGCGTCCGAAGGCGGTCACCGCCTCGCGGGTCGCCGACTCGAACATCTCACGGATCTCGTCGCGCTGCCGGGCGACCTTTAGGCCGCGTCCGCCGCCACCGTGAGCAGCCTTGATCGCGATCGGCAGGCCGTAGGCGTCGGCGAAGGCGACTACCTCGTCCGCATCTGCCACCGGATCGGCGGTGCCGGGCACCAGCGGGGCACCCACCCGCTGCGCGATGTGGCGGGCCTGCACCTTGTCGCCGAGTGCCTCGATGGCTGCCGGGGGAGGGCCGACCCAGGTCAGGCCGGCGTCGATGACAGCCTGCGCGAATCCGGCGTTCTCCGACAAGAACCCGTAGCCGGGATGAACTGCGTCCGCCCCGCTGCGTTTCGCGATGTCCAGCAGCTTGTCGATGTTGAGGTAGGTCTCAGCAGGGGTGGCGCCACGAAGTGCGAACGCCTCGTCCGCGAGTTCCACGAACAGTGCAGCGGAATCTGAATCGGCGTAGACGGCGACTGAGGTGATGCCCGCGTCCCGTGCGGCCCTGATGACACGAACCGCGATCTCGCCGCGGTTGGCCACCACCAGCTTGGTGATCGTCATGATGGGGAGTCTAGAAGTTTTAGTCTGGTTTCATGCCTACTCCAGATTTCATCCTCGCGTTGCGCGCCAAAGTCGGCAATCATCCGCTGTGGGTGCCTGGGGTCACCGCCGTGGTTCTGCGGCCGTTCGACGAGCCCGAAGAGGTGCTGCTGGTGCGTCGCGCGGACGACCGAACTTGGACTCCGGTGAAGGGGATCATGGAGCCGGCCGAATCGGTTACGGCGGCAGCCAAGCGCGAATGCCTCGAAGAAACCGGCGTCGTCATTGAGATCGACCGCCTGGTCAGTGTGGCGGTCAACGGTCCGGTCCGGTACGCGAATGGCGATGTGACCGACTACCTGGATCACACCGTCCGGGCGCGCTGGATCTCCGGAGAACCGGTGGTGGGCGATGACGAGTCGGTCGACACCGGTTGGTTCAGGCTGGACGATCTGCCCGCTCCGATTCCGGCTTCCGATCTGGCCCGGATCGAGATCGCGGTCGCCAATCCCCGTGATGTCGTCTTGGACGGGGTGCCGCGCTAAGTCAGCGCGTTCGTCCGGGGGAACCCCCGCGGCGGTCCCGGCCATATGTGCCAAGTCTGCGCTGCGCGGCTGACAACGGTATACGGGCGCTCGCTGGATGGACAACGGCCATTGCGATCATGCCCGCCGCGTAGCGTGCCGTGATCATGACGCATCGATTCCTGATGCACCGATCGCGAACGGCTCAACCCCTCCGCCGTCCGCAGAAAGGAGTCTCCATGGCCACCCCTCATTCGGCCCAGGTAGCCGAGAAGATCGTGGATAAGGGTGATCAGGGTTACGACAAGGCACTCAAGCGCCGCCATATCCAGATGATCGCCATCGGCGGGTCCATCGGCACCGGCCTGTTCCTGGGAGCAGGAGGACGCATCGCCGACGGCGGCCCGGCGCTGGCGCTGTCCTACGCCATCTGTGGCGTTTTCGCCTTCATCATGGTGCGCGCGCTCGGGGAGCTGTCGATCCGGCGCCCCTCGTCGGGTGCCTTCGTGTCCTACGCGCGGGAGTTCATGGGCGAGAAGGGCGCATTCGTCACCGGCTGGTTGTTCTTCCTCGACTGGTCGACCACCGTGATGGCCGACATCACCGCCGTCGCGCTCTACCTGCACCATTGGCGGTTCTTCCAGCCGATCCCCCAGTGGTCGCTGGCCATGACCGCGTTGGCCCTCGTTTTCGTCCTCAACATGCTCAGCGTGAAGTTCTTCGGCGAGGCAGAGTTCTGGTTCGCCGCTATCAAGGTGACGGCCATCGTGACCTTCATGGTCGTGGCGATCTGGGCGATCCTGACCGGGCACGCCGTGGCCAATGACACCATCCCCGACGCCCAGGCAGGCTTCTCGAACTGGACGAACTACGGCGGCTTCTTCCCCGCCGGAGTCGGTGCGATGCTGATGCTGACTCTCGGCGTGGTCTTCGCTTTCGGCGGCACCGAGATGGTCGGTGTGGCCGCGGGCGAGGCGAAGAACGCCAGGGAGATCCTGCCCAAGGCCGTCAACTCGATGATCCTGCGCATCTTCGTCTTCTATGTGGGGTCGGTCATCCTCATGACGCTCGTGCTGCCCTGGCGGGCCTACTCGAAGAACGAGTCCCCGTTCGTGACGTTCTTCTCCGGGATCGGTGTGCCGCACGCCGGTGACATCATGCAGGTGGTGGTGCTCACCGCCGCCCTGAGCTCGCTCAATGCGGGCCTGTATGCGACGGGCCGCACCCTGCGCTCCATGGCCATTGCCGGCGAGGCCCCACATTTCGCCGGCCGGCTCAACCGCCACAAGGTGCCCTACGGCGGCATCATCATCACCGCGGTCCTGGGGCTGTTCGGGGTTGCACTGAACCTGATCGTGCCCGAGAACGCCTTCAGCATCGTGATGAACCTGGCGGGCATCGGCATCGCCGGCACCTGGATGTCGATCCTGGTGACGCACTGGATCTTCATCCGGCGGGCTGCGCAGGGCTTGGACACGCGTCCGGAGTACCGGCTGTTCGGCGCGCCCTATACGAATGCCGCAACGATCATCTTCCTGCTCGTGGTGATCGTTTCCATGGCCTTCGACGTGAACAACGGCGGGCCCTGGACGCTCGCCCTGTTCGGGCTCATCTGCCTGGCGATGGTGATCGGCTGGTACAGCGTGCGCGACCGCATCAGGGCCGACAAGCTGGACGAGATCGCAATCGAGGAGCCCGCAGAACTGGCTCCGGGTGAGAACTCCTAGCGACCGACGATGCGCGTTCACATCCTGTACACCGGCGGCACTCTCGGCATGATCGACACGCCTGCCGGCCTGGCGCCCGGCGCCGACCTGACCGGCTGGCTCGACCGGCTGCTCACCGGCACCGATCTGGCCGACGAGGTCACGTTGAGCGCCTTCGATCATCTCATCGACTCGTCGAATGCCACGCCCGCGGACTGGGCTGCGATCACCGCCGACCTGTGGGCTCACCAGCAGGAGGCCGACGGATTCGTGGTGCTGCACGGCACCGACACCATGTCCTACACCTCATCGGCGCTGAGCTTCGCGCTGACCGATTTCGGCAAGCCGGTGGTGCTCACCGGCTCCCAGTATCCGCTGGGCGTGGTCGGCTCGGACGCCACCCCCAACGTGACCGGGGCCCTGCGTGCCGTCACGTCCGGCAAGCTCGATCGGGTGGCGGTCTTCTTCGGGCACAAGCTGCTGGCCGGTAACCGAGTGATGAAGACCTCATCGTGGGCCTTCCAGGGGTTCGACTGTCCGAGCGTGCCTGCTCTGGCGCTCACCGGAGCGCCCTGGCAGTGGACGCCCGCCGTGCAGACCGGCTGCGGCTGGCACGACCCGGCCCCGTATCAGCGCCATGACGTACTGGTGCTGGATCTGGCGCCGGGCATCACCGCAGCCCGGCTGGCGGCGGCTCTGGATCCTCTTCCGGAGGCCGTGGTGCTCCGCGCCTTCGGGGTGGGGAATATGCCCAGCGAGGAGCCGGGCCTGGCCGCGGTCATCAGCGACACGATTGCGTCCGGAGTGCCGCTGGTGGTCGCCTCCCAGTGCCCTCAGGCCGATGTGCTGTTGGGGCATTACGAGGCCGGCCACGCGCTGGCCCAGGCCGGCGCGATCAGCGCTCGCGACATGACGATCGAGGCGGTCTACGCGAAGCTCGTCTTCCTGCTCTGCCAGGGTCTGGCGGCCGAGGAGATCGCCCACTGGATGGTCACCGACATTGCCGGTGAACTGAGCAGCTGATTGGCGTCGAGGACTGTGGCGTCGAGGACTGTGGCGGTGCGACGACAGAGCCCGCCGCTACAGCTCTTCGCCGCCTTGGTCGAGTGCCCACAATCCCTGCCAGGCGACACC
The DNA here is from genome assembly GCF_030297015.1 of Brooklawnia propionicigenes. Lineage (NCBI taxonomy): Bacteria > Bacillati > Actinomycetota > Actinomycetes > Propionibacteriales > Propionibacteriaceae > Brooklawnia > Brooklawnia propionicigenes. The sequence continues at coordinate 2,506,505 of NZ_AP028056.1, forward strand.
CAGGTCGAGCAGCATCTGCCGCACCAGCGGTAGCGAGATACCCACCACATTGTGTGGGTCGCCGCTGATGCGAGTGATGAAGGGCCCACCGAAACCATCGATGGTGAACCCCCCGGCCACCCGCTGGGGTTCCCCGGTAGCCGCATATGCGGCGATCTCGGCATCGGTCAGGTCGGCGAAGGTCACCCCGGTCTCGGCGACCCGCACCTGGGAACGCACATCATCTGATCCGTGCACCACGGCGACATAGTGACCGGTGTAGAACAGGCCCTGCCGTGCCCGCATCCGGTACCAGCGGACGATGGCGGCCTCCTGGGTCCCGGGCTTGCCGTAGACGCGCCCCTCGATCTCCAGCATGGAGTCGCAGGCCAGCAGCACGAACGGTGCCTCGAGCTCGCCCGACGCCTCGATCTTGCGCAGCACGGACTCGCCCTTCAGCCGCGCGAGTTCGGCGGTCATCTCGGGGGCGCCCGGACGGTGCACCGTCTGTTCGTCCACATCAGGGACGACGATCAGCGGCTCGATGCCTGCCTGCTGCAACGTGAGAAGCCGCGCCGGCGAACTCGATCCGAGGACGACCAGTCGGGGCTGCGGTGCGGCTGTGGGTTTGGGCACGGTCCCATCCTAGAGAAGGCTGCCTCGCCAGGCTTCCGGCCCGGACACAAACGGCTGCCGGACCTTGCGCCAGTACGAGTTCCAGCCGCCGGCGATCGGGCGATCCTTGTTCGGCTGGGCAGGTCCCGGGCCGGCCAGTTCGGCCGCGAGCACCACGACGACACCGGCGAGTTCCTCATCGTCCGGATTACCGCGCACGACCTCGAACTCGCTCATAGCGGGATGTTCCCGTGCTTCTTGGGCGGCAGCGCCTCGCGTTTGGTGCGCAGCACCCGCAGGAACCGGATGACCTGTGAGCGGGTCTGATGCGGGTAGATCACCTGATCGACGTAGCCGCGCTCGGCCGCCACATATGGATTCGCCAATGTCCGGTTGTACTCGTCGATGAGCTCATTCGCCTTCGTAGCCGGATCGGGTGCCGCGGCCAGCTCCTTGCGGTAGAGCACTTTGACGGCACCCTCGGCACCCATCACCGCGATCTGCGCGGTCGGCCAGGCCAGGTTGACGTCGGCACCCAGATGCTTGGAGCCCATCACGATGTAGGCGCCGCCGTAGGCCTTGCGGGTGATCACGGTCATCAACGGGACGCTCGCCTCGGCGTAGGCGTAGATCAGCTTCGCGCCGCGGCGGATGATGCCGTCGTGCTCCTGTTCGACACCCGGCAGGAAGCCGGGCACGTCGACGAAGGTCAGCACCGGGATGTTGAATGCGTCGCAGGTGCGCACGAAACGCGCCGCCTTCTCGGATGCCTTGGTGTCCAGGCAGCCCGCCAGGACCATCGGCTGGTTGGCGACGATGCCGATGCTGCGGCCCTCCACTCGTCCGAAGCCGCAGATCACGTTCGGCGCGTACAACTCCATGATCTCGAGGAACTCGTCCTCGTCGAGCACCGTGCGGATCACCTCGCGCATGTCGTAGGCCTGGGCCGCATGGTCGGGAACCAGGGTGTCCAGGGTGCGGTCATGGTCGGTGAAGTCGAGATCGGCGGTCTCGGTGAACTCGTAGATGGGGGCGTCCTCGAGGTTGTTCTGCGGCAGGTAGGTGACCAACTCGCGGACGTACTCGAGAGCGTCGGCCTCATCGACCGCCAGATAGTGGGCGTTGCCCGACTTGGTGTTGTGGGTACGGCCACCGCCGAGTTCCTCCATCGAGACGTCCTCGCCGGTCACCGTGCGGATGACCTCGGGGCCGGTGATGAACATCTGACTGGTCTGGTCGACCATGACGATGAAGTCGGTGAGTGCCGGCGAATAGACGTGGCCGCCGGCAGCCGCGCCCATGATCACGCTGATCTGCGGGATGACTCCGGAGGCCTGCACATTTCGCAAGAAGATGTCGCCGTAGGCACCCAGCGAAACCACGCCTTCTTGAATGCGGGCACCGCCGCCCTCGTCGATGCCGATCAGCGGGCACCCGGTGGTGGTGGCGAAGTCGATGATCTTGGCGATCTTCGCGCCGTAGACCTCGCCCAGCGAGCCGCCGAAGATGCCGACGTCCTGACTGAAGACGCAGACCGGGCGTTCATGGATCTCCCCGAGACCGATGACCACGCCATCGCCGTACGGACGTTTGGCCTCCATCCCGAAAGCGGTGCTGCGATGCCGCGCGAATTCGTCCATCTCGGTGAAGCTGCCCTCGTCGACCAGCGCGAGGATGCGCTCGCGTGCGGTCATCTTCCCGCGAGCGTGCTGCTTCTCGACTGCCTGAGCGCCGGACGCATGAACGGCATCGTCCATTCGAGTGCCGAGGTCGGCGAGTTTTGCGGCAGTGCTGTTAGCCTCCATGTGCTCAAGATAACCCGATTCGGGCGGCCAGGGTGGTGGAGAAGATGGCGAATCCACGATCGGGGATAATCGAGTTCGTGCCTTCAACGCCTGCAGCAAATGCCGAACGGATCACTGACCTCCTGGGGCCGCACAGCCCATGGCGGGTGACCACGGTCGCCGCCACCGGATCGACCAATGAGGATCTCGCCGAGCTTGCCCGCCACGGGGGGCGTGCGGGCGAGGTACTGATCGCCGAGCATCAACAGGCCGGACGCGGACGCTTCGCGCGGGTCTGGCAGTCGCCGCCCGGAACCTCGTTGTCGACGTCGGTGCTGTTGCGTCCGCGGCGCGCCTCGCTGGACTGGGGATGGCTTTCGCTGCTGGTCGGCCTGGCGGTCACCGACGGCCTGCGCAGCCTCGGCGCCGAGGACCGCATCCAGCTCAAATGGCCCAATGACGCCCTGATCGACGGCAAGAAGGTCTGCGGAATCCTGTCGGAGCTGGTGGTCACCGATCTCGGCAATGCGGCCATCTGCGGCTGGGGCATCAATGTCTCGTTCGACGAGTCCGAACTTCCCGTGCCGCAGGCGACCAGCCTGCTGCTCAGCGGCCTGCCGATCGACAAGGATCAGGTGGCGGCAGCGATCCTGGGACGGCTGGGCGACCTGTACACACGCTGGGACGCCGGCGCCGAGTTGAGTGCCGAGTACGCCGCGGGCTGCGCCACGGTGGGACGACGGGTCCGGGTTCACCTGGACGCCCAGTCACCCGATAGCCCCTCGGTCAGCGGGCAGGCCGTGGGCATCGGGCCCAATGGTGAGTTGCTCGTCGACCTCGGCGGCCAGATCGAGTCGTTCGCCGCCGGAGATGTCGTCCACCTGCGCTGACCGGTAAGGGTCCGACGGCCTGCCGGCCGGCCGCGTTGACCAGGGCGGGACAATGGAGGCATGGCGCTTGAGCTGTATCCGGGGGAGGAGCTGGTCACCAAGATCCGCCCGCATGCCCGGACACTGTTGTGGCCGGTCATCGGGCTGTTCGCGATATCGGCCCTGGTCGGCACCGGCATCGCGGTCGTTCCCCGCGACTACCGCCCGATCGGTCAGCAACTGGTGGCCGCCTCGGGAGCGCTGCTCGGTGTCGTGGTCCTCGTGCGTCCGCTGCTGCGCTGGGCGACCAGCAGCATCACCTTGACGACCCAACGGATCATCGTGCGCAACGGCATCGTCCGCCATGTCGAGCATCAGATACCGCTCAACCGCATCGTCGACGTCGCCACCAGCCGCGCCGCCGCCGATCTCGGCTTCGGATCGGGCACCCTGCTACTCACCACCGTCGGCGGGCAACAGTTGAGGCTGGCTCACCTACCGCAGATCAAGGCCATGCGGCAGGCGGTCAGCGAGCTGGCCACCGAAGCCCAGCCCGAGCTGTGGACCGGACCCGATCCCTGGACGCAGACCCGGGTTCTGGAAGGACCCGATCAGTGGCACTGATCGCCATGGCGGGGCTGCCCGGGGTCGGCAAGTCGACCATCGCCCGCGGGCTCGCCGAGCGTTTTCCCGGCGTCCTGATCAACGTGGACGATGTCGCGTCCGCCCTGGTGCGCGCAGAGTTCGAACGTTCCTTCGCGACCGGGCTCGCCGGCTACCTGGTGGCCGAACAGGTGGCGCGCGTCAATCTGGCGCTCGGCAGTCACGTCATCGTCGATGCTGCCAATTCGGCCGGCTATGCCCGCAACATCTGGACTTCGTTGGCTCGTGAGTTCGGCACCGAGTTGCTGTTCGTCGAGGTGGTCTGCACCGATCTGGCCGCCCACGCCGCGCGGCTGGCCACCCGCCGGCTGCCCGCCGGGCAGCCGAGGATCAGCTTCGACGATGTGGTGGTGGCCTACGCCGAAGCCGAATCGTGGGCAGCCGAGCCTCGCTGGCTGGTCAACACCACTGAGGATGTCGACCACGACCAGGTCTTCGCCGACGTCCAGGCCGCCCTGCGCGGTTACTGAGCCAGGCCCGTCACAGCAGCTCAACAGGAAGCTGCTCGATCACCAGACCGCCGGACGCAGGCTCCCCGCTGGGCGAGAACCTCGCCACCCTGGCCCCTTCACGCTCGGCGACCGCGCCGCTGAGCTTGGCATCCACCCAGTGCAGCGCGGCACCGTCGTCGGCCGCGTACCCGGCAGGCAGCAGACCGGCGGCGATCGCATCGGTGAAGATCGGCTGGCGTTTGCTCTCGCCGTCCCAGTGCGGGCAGAAGCTGCCCTGCAGGATGCCCAGCCCGTCCGGCAGCACCCGCACGTCGCCGAACGAATCGGTGACGCAGCCCTGGTACCAGCAGGCCGCACCGGCCGACAGGCCTCCGAGCACCAGATCGCGCCCGGGGCCCATCATGTCGACGAGCACCCGGTCGACCCCGTGCGCACGCCACAGCGCGAGCAGATTCACCGTCGATCCGCCGCCGACGAGCACCAGGTCTGCTTGTGGCAGCCGGTCCAGCGAGGCGGCGGCGTCCTGCCACAGGGTCAGCACCATGGTTCGCACACCGAGTGAGGCGTAGCCGGTGAGGAACTTGCGCACATAGGTCGGGTCATCGGCCGAGGCGGTGGGTACGAAACAAACCAGGGGAGAACGTCTGCCGGTGAGTTCCACGAGGTACCTGTCGAGATTCGTCGGTGCGCCCGTGGGAGACATCGAGAATCCGCCGCCACCCATGGTCACGATGTGCGTGGTCATGGGCTCATCATCCCACGGGCGATAGTCTGTGCGGGTGAGTCGCACCACCATCGGAGTTATCGGCGGCGGCCAGTTGGCCCGCATGATGTATGCCCCAGCCACCAGGCTGGGCATCGGGTTGCGGTTGCTGGCCGAAGGGCCGGACGTGGGCGCAGCGCGGATTTTCAAGGACGTGACGGTCGGCGACTACACCGACGAGGCGACCGTGCGCGCCTTCGCGGCCGGCTGCGACGTCATCACGTTCGACCACGAACACGTGCCCACCCGCATCCTGCGCGGCCTGGTGGCCGACGGGAAGCTCGTGCGACCGGGGCCCGACGCGCTGCAGCATGCCCAGGACAAGCTCCTGATGCGGCAACGTCTCACCGATTCGCTGAATGCGCCCGCGCCGAAGTGGCGGGCCTGTGCCAACGGCGACGAGTTGTGGGAATTCGGCAAGCAGATCGGTTTCCCCATCATCGCGAAGGCCAGCCGGGGCGGCTACGACGGACACGGCGTCTGGAAGGTCGATCGACCGGACCAGACGGAGATTCCCTTCGAAGAGGCGCTCGCCGAGTCCGCGGGGGAGAAGGTCGAGATCATCGGCGAGGAGTTCGTCGACTTCGCCCGCGAGCTGTCGGTGATCGTGGTCCGCGCACCATCGGGCCAGGCCGTGGTCTACCCGGTCAGCGAGACGATTCAGCGGGCAGGTGTCTGCCGCGAAACCATCACGCCGGCTCCCGGACTGACCGAGGAGCAGGCCACCCGGATCGCGAAGCTGGGGCTCGACATCGCCGACGAATTGCAGGTCACCGGGGTGCTCGCGGTCGAACTGATGCAGCGCCACGACGGCAGCGTGGTGATCAACGAGCTGGCGATGCGTCCCCACAACACCGGCCATTGGACGATCGACGGCGCCCACACCAGCCAGTTCGAGAATCACCTGCGCGCGGTTCTCGATCTGCCGCTGGGTGATCCGCGAGCCCGTGATCGGTGGAGCGTGATGGTCAATGTGCTGGGCGGGACACGCGACGATCTGCCCAGTGAGCTGCTGCACTGTTTCGCGCGCGATCCGAAGCTGCGCGTCGAACTGTACGGAAAGGACATGCGTCCCGGACGCAAGGTCGGGCATGTCAACTGTTACGGCGACGACCTGGACGAGGTACGAGCGCGGGCCGAGCATGCGGCGCGCTATCTCATGGGTGAGATCGGAGAGGGATGACTATGGCCACGCCACTGGTGGGGATCGTGATGGGTTCGGATTCGGATTGGCCGACGATGAATCCGGCGGCCGAAGCGCTCGACGAGTTCGGCATCGCCTACGAGGCAGATGTGGTCTCCGCGCATCGCATGCCCGAGGAGATGGTCCGCTACGGCCGCGAGGCGCACACCCGCGGGTTGCGCTGCATCATCGCGGGTGCCGGCGGCGCGGCTCACCTGCCCGGCATGCTCGCCGCGCTCACTCCGCTTCCGGTGATCGGCGTGCCGGTGCCGCTGAAGTACCTGGACGGAATGGACTCGCTGTTGTCCATCGTCCAGATGCCGGCCGGAGTCCCGGTGGCCACGGTCGCCATCGGGGGGGCGCGGAACGCGGGCCTTCTTGCTGTCCGTATCCTGGGTGCCAGTGATCCCGGCCTCATCGACAAGATGGTGAGCTTTCAGCAGAATCTGCGCCAGACGGCGCTGGCCAAGGGGGAGCGAGTCCGGGAACAGACGTCGAAGGGGTAGCTCATGAAATCTGCCGGCAGATGGATCGTGGCGCTGCTCGTCGGTTTGGTGGTGCTGGCCGGCTGCGGCAGCCCCGCCGGCGGCGACTCGAGCGCAAGCCCGTCGTCCGATCTACTCGAGCGCTATGGTCTGGCGTCGCTGACGACTGCCGAGATCGTGGAGAAGCTCGATCAATCGCCGGAGACCCGGCCCACGAAACTGGCGGGTTCGGTGCGTCCCGATCAACTGCTGCTCAGCGAGGGCGATGAGCAGCTCGCCTTGGACATGCCCGACGACCAGTTCTACCTTTCCGTGGCGCCCTACCTCACGCACACTCATGACTGCTTCTACCACAACACCGGCAGTTGCCAAGGCGAGCTGGTCAACTCCCAGGTCCACGTGACCATCACCACCGCCGACGGCATCGTCATCGTCAACAGGGACGCCACCACGTATGCCAACGGCTTCATCGGCTTCTGGGTGCCGACCGGCAGTTCGGGCACCATTACCGTCAGCCAGGACGGCAAGTCGGGCACCGTGCCGTTCGCCACCGGTGACCAGGACGCCACCTGCATCACCACACTGAAGCTGGTGTGACGAACCCCGCACCGATCGAACCGGAGCACCGATCGAACCGGAAGCACCGATCGAATCAGGGTGTCTCGGCAGGTCGCCACGATGCTGCCGCGGCAGCGCTCACTCGGACAGCTGCAGGCCCTGACGCCAGTTCAGGCGTCCGCTGGTGCGCAGCAGCGCCCGGCGGTAGATGCGCTCACCCAGCAACACCATCAGCGCCGCGAATACCAGGTTGGACGCCAACGCGGCCAGCGGCTCCCACCACGCCGCCGTACCGTCGATCAGCCGGGCCGGCATCAGGACGGCGGACACGATCGGGACGAAGCTGAGGATGTCCCGGGTCGTCCCCGTGGCCACGAAGGCGGCCACGTAGGTCGCCATGATCACCCACATCAGGGGCGTGGAGGTCTGGTTCAGGTCCTCGCTGCGGGTGCCGAGTGCGCCGGCCGCGGCCCAGATGCACGCCAGCGCCAGGAATCCGGCGAGGAAGAAGACCAGGAACCAGCCGGCCGCCCCGGCGAACTGCGGCAGGAGATCGCTCAGTGGGGTGAAGGTCAAGCCGATCAGCCCGGCGCCGAGCAGCAGCATCACCTGCGCGGCAGCGATCAGCGTGTTGGCGATGACCTTGCCGGCCAGCAGCTCCCGGATCGGGATCACCGCCACCAGGATCTCGACGATGCGTGACTGCTTCTCCTCAATCACCGAGGTGGCGATCTGCATGCCGTAGGTCATCGCCGACATCATGAACAGCACGCCGAACACGACCGTCGCGATGAAGGCGATCGGCCCGGCGGTGCCGCCGGCGTTCAGCAGCTCGACGTTCACCGCCATCTGCTGGCTGATCTGTTCAGGGCTCACACCCGCCTGAGCAGCGAGATCGTTGATCGTCTGGGCGCTGAGCACGTCGGTCAACGAGGTGATGAAGCCATCGTCCGACTCCGATTCCCAGGTGGTGGACCAGCCGGTGTCGCCGTGATACAGGTAGACATCGGCGTCCCCGGCGGCCACCTGGGCGCGGGCCGCTTCGTCGCTGCTTGCTTCGCTGACGTGCACGCTGCTGCGGGGATCGGACTGCTTGGCCACGGCTTCCACGGAGCGGGCCAGCGCGGCCGCATCGGGAGTGGTGACCACGACATCGGTGGTTTGCGCGCGTCCGCTGACCAGGAAACCGATGGCGAATCCGGCCGCGATCAGGCCGAGCGTGGTCAGGGTTCCGATGATGAAGGCCCGGTCGGTGACCTTGACGACGATCTCGCGGATCGTGACGATCAGCCAGGCGGGCCGGCGGGCGGGCGTGCCCTGGGCAGTGCTGGGGCGGCTCATGCCGTCACCTCCCGATAGATTTCCGACAAGGTCGGACGCACCGGCGTGAACTCGATGACATGTCCGCGCTGCAGGGCTTGGGCGAGCAGATCGTCGCCTGCGCCGGGAACCAGGATCTCGAACAGTGCGGTGCCACCGTCGACTGCGTCCACCCGCAGCCCGGGGACGTCGCGGACCCACCCGGCGTCGGTGTCGGTGACCAGCCGGTGCTTGGTGGCGCCGCGCGACTCGAGGTCGTCCTTGGTGCCGGCGGCGACCACGCGTCCGTTGGCCAGAATGACCAGCCCGTCGCAGAGCCGGTCGATCAGATCGAGCTGATGGCTGCTGAACAGCACGGGCACCCCACGGGAGGCCCGCTCGGCGAGTAGCCCGGCCATCTCGTCGACGGCCTTCGGATCCAGGCCGCTGAACGGTTCGTCCAAGATCAGCCCGATCGGGTCGGCCATCACGGCGGCTGCGATCTGGACGCGCTGCTGGTTGCCCAGGCTCAGCTTCTCCAGCTTGTCCTTGAGCCGGTCACCCAGGCCGAATCGTGCCATCAACCCGGACGCCTCGGCCGCTGCCGAGTCCCGGGTCATGCCCTTGAGCTCGGCCAGGTAGATGAGCTGGCTCAGGATCGGCTGCTTGGCATACAGGCCGCGCTCCTCGGGCATATATCCGAAGCGGGAACGGTCGGATCTGGTGATGGGGCGCCCGTTCAGGTTCACCTGTCCGCTGTCGGGTGCCAGCAGCCCCATGATCATGCGCATGGTCGTGGTCTTGCCGGCGCCGTTGCCGCCGACGAAGCCGATCATCTGGCCTGCCGGCACCGTGAACGTGACGTCGTCAACGGCGGTCAGTTGGCCGAAGGTACGGGTGAGATGTATGACATCGAGCACTCGGGGTTCTCCTGTCGGTCGGTTTGCGTGGTCAGCTGATGAATCGGTCCAGATCCGAGGTGTCACCTCGGGCGATGTTGCCGAACAGTTCCGCGGCGGCCGCGTCGTCCCAGATCACCACGGACTGGCCGTCGTCGGTCCAGCCGTCGGTGCTGGCGATCGGCACCACCAGGGACAGTCCGTTGCCGCCCGACACGCTCAGCAAAGCCATGCCGGCGCCCATCAGATCGAGCAGGCCGGTCTGATCACCCTTGTTCAGCATGCTGGCCACCGCCATGGCGGTGCTCCAGTACTTGATCGGATTGAGGATCGTGGACGGGGTGGCGGCCTTGGCGACCACCTTGCCGATCACTTCACGCTGCCGCTTGGCGCGCCCGATATCACCCTCGGGGTCGGAGTAGCGCATCCGCACGTAGGCCAGCGCCATGTCGCCCTTGATCAGGCTGCATCCGGCGGGCAGGTCGAGCCCCGACAGCTCGTCGTTGACGGCTGTGTCGACGCAGACCTCGATGCCGCCGACCGCATTCACCAGATCCGTGAAGCCCTCGAAGCCGATCTCCAGATAACCGTCGAGTTGGACGCCGGTCGCTTGTTCGACGGTGTCCTGCAGGAGGGCGGCGCCGCCATAGGAGTACGCGGCGTTGAGTTTGTTCTGCCCGTATCCGGGGATCGTGACATACGAGTCACGAGGCAGGCTGATCAGTACCGAGCGTCCGGTCGGCGGCCGGTAGAGGATCAGGATGGTATCGGCCCGCGCGCCGTCGACTCCCTCCCGGGAGTCGCTGCCGACCAGCAGCACGGCCGTGCCCGGCTGCCGGGCGAGCCGGTAGGCGGAGTTCGATTCTTCGACCGATCCCATTCGTCCCAAGGCGATGACCGGAACGGCGACCAGCCAGACGACGAATGCGACCAGCAGAATGACGATGATGCGCAGCGGCGAACGGGGTCGCCGTTTACGCGGTGCCGGCCGGGCGTGCTGAGGTGCCGGTGCGGCGCTCGGGTGCTGCGCCGGACGCTGCGGTGGCCTGGACGCCTGGGCCGGCTGAGGTCTGGACGGGGAGGCCGAATGCCGCGCCCGTGGCTGCTCAGCGGCCCGAGAGCCGAGGTGTGAGGTGTCGTAGGCGGGCGTCGAAACCCGCGGACGACCGGCAGCCCCGCCCGCGGCGGCGTCGGGGACGGCTGCACCGCCCGGCGACGGGCGTGGTGGCTCTGGCTGCTCCGCAGCCGGCCGGCCGTAGAGCCAGTCGAGGTCGGCCTGCCGGTCAGGGTCGTCGGTCATGCCAGCCAGCGTATTCCTCACGGCGACTGGCAACAGGGTCAAATCGCCTCGAAGCGGCGAGCCGGCAGGCGTTCGGCCGGCTCGAGCAGCAGCATGCGTGAGTCGGGGCTCAGGCGAGGGTCGCGCGCTCCTGGCGGGCCAGGGAATCCCGCTGGTCTGGCGTGCCGCCGACCGCGATCACGGTCGAACCGCCGCCCAGGATCGGAGCCACCAGGGCGTGGCAGACCATCGTCCACGGGTCGGGGCCGGGACTGAGCAGCAGCCGCTCGCAGGACGGCGAGACAGCGCCCAGTTCATCCCAGTTGTGCGGTGTCTCGGCGTCGAAGCAGACGGCAGCTTCGGGCGCGACCCGCCAGTGCACGTCCGGCTGGCTGAGCACTTCGGCGTAGTCGGTGACCCCGTTCGGGCGTTGCATGAATCCCGCCCCGAGCGGGTGCAGCGAGCAGGCGATCGTCTCGACCCCCGGCACCGGATGCGGGTCGTGCGGACCCACCACCACGGCGTCCAGCAGATCGATCAAGGCCAGTCCCTCGCGTGAGGTGGCCACCACTTGGCCGCCGAGCTGCCAGGTGGCCATTGTCCAGACCAACCCGACCCAGTGCCCGGGATCGGTGATCAGCAGCGTGTTGGCCACCCGCGGGAACTCGTCCACATCCATCGAGACCAGCAGATTCGCCGACTTGTCGACCCAGTTCGCGAACGTTCGCCCCGACAGCTCGGTGCGGAATCCCTTGTCGAGGTCGTACCAGGTGATGAGCGGACCGGAACCTGCCGTGGCAACCCGGTCTTCGAGCGCGGCCAGCAGATCGCTGACCGGGGGCGTGTTCGCGGGTAGGGCCATTGACCAATCGTATGGCAGCTAGATTGATCGTGTGCGCTACGTAGTCATCATGGCCGGCGGATCTGGAAAACGACTGTGGCCGCTGTCGCGGCGAGGCGAGCCCAAGCAACTGTTGCCGCTGTTCGACGGCAAGAGCCTGCTGCAGCTGGCCTATGAGCGGGTTCGCGGCGTGGTTGCGGCCGAGAACGTGCTGGTCTGCGCGGGCGCCGCCTACTCCGATGTTGTCGCTGCCCAGCTGCCGGAGGTGCCGGTCGCCAACATTCTCGGGGAGCCGGAGGGACGGGACTCGCTGAATGCGGTGGCCTGGCCGGCGGCGGTGCTTGCCCGGCGCGATCCGGACGCGGTGGTGGCGGTGGTGACCGCCGATCAGCTGATCACCCCGGTCGACGTCTTCGCCAGGGCGCTGGACGACGGCTTCCGGCTGGCGACCGATGATCCGGGGGCGCTGGTGGCGTTCGGTGTGGTGCCGACCAGCCCGCACACCGGCTACGGCTATCTGGCGCGGGGCGCCGACATCGCCGGGTACGGCCTGGCCAGCGAGATCACCGAGTTCAAGGAGAAGCCCGATCTGGCCACCGCCGAGACCTACCTGGCGTCCGGGCGGTACTGGTGGAACGCCGGCATGTTCGTCTGGCGGGCCGCCACCCTGCTCGATCAACTGCGTATCCTGATGCCGCAGACCTACCAGAAGGTCCTCGAACTGGCCGAGCATCCCGAGCGTCTCGCCGAGATCTACCCCCACCTGGTCAAGATCTCCGTCGACTACGCGGTGATGGAACCGGTCTCGCACGGCCAGACCGGCGCCCACATCGTCGCCGTCGCCCTGGCGATCCAGTGGGCGGACGTCGGCAGCTATGCCGCGCTTCAGGAAGTGCTCGACCACGACGAGGGCGGCAACGCACGGGTCGGAACGGTGGTCACCGCCGATGCGTCCGGCTGCCTGCTGGTCAACGATCAGCCCGGCACGGTGCTGGGAGTGGTCGGCATCCAGGATTTGTTCGTGGTTCGAACCGCCGACGCCACGGTGGTCGGCTCGCTGGCGGCCAGCCAGCAGGTCAAACAGTTGGCGGATAAGGTCGCTGCAGAGGTTTCTGCCGAACTAGCTTGATGAGGATGCCCATGATCGAATACGCCCGAAAGCTTCGCGGTCCGGCCACGGTCGGCGTGCTCGTCATCATCTGCTTCTATGTGGCGGTCGCGGTCGTCTATTTCGTGGCGCTGCTCGGCAACGGCATCTACATCGCCACGGCGGCCCGCCAGGCGGGCTCGGACTCGGTCTCGCTGGTGTGGATCTTCGTCACGGTCGCGCTGGTGCTGACGTGCCTGCTGACCAAACCGCCGGTCGCCAACGTCGGCCGGTTGATCGAGGCGTCCGCCATCGTGGTGAGCGTGGCCACCGGAGCAGCGCTGGTCTTCTGGATCATCGGGCTGTTCGGCGACTTCAGTCTCGGGGCCTGGCTGGCGGCTCTGGGTGGGCTGGTCGAAACGCTCGTCAAGGCGGCCGCGGCAGTGGTGCTCTGGCGGCTGCGGGGTTGGCCGGTCGAATCCAGCTCGGACGAAGCCGAGCAGCAGGCTGTCGCCAGGCCGGAGTCCGGGCAGGCTCCCGGGCGCCCGCCGGTCTGGAATCCGCCGGAAGCCGTCGGGCTGCAGTGGAACCGGGCCGGAGATGCCGCGGCCGGGGCGGTGCCGCCTTCGCTGACCGGCGAGGCTGCGGTGACCCCGGACAGCCCCGCGGTCCAGCCGCCGGCTGCACCTCGCCAGCTGTGGTCGCGCGGGGGTATTCCCCCGGAGGCGTTGCCCGCCGCACCCGACCAGACGGCCGCCGAGGCCGAGCCGGCGAAACCGCCGTCGACCCCCAAGCAGCCGCCCACCGCACCGGGCCAGCGGCCGGCACCGGATTGGTCACCTGCTCCTCGTCCTGAGTAGCCGAACGGCGCTGACGGCGCTGAACACAGGCAGCCGGCATGGCCGGCGTCCGGATTCGTCCGACTGAGCGGGCCCATCGCGGCCCGGATTCGCCCGGGGCATAATTCCGTTTCTGCTAGCATCTTGCATCTTGACGTGCGATGAACGACACGGGTGTAATTTCAACCATGTAGGTTTACCGTCCCCGCGAGTCAGTCGGAAGGAGTGGGAAAATGCAGCCCTTGCAGGTGCTCTTCGACAACGAAGAAGACGACGGCGTCCTGGCTTGGCAGGAGCAGGCCCTGTGCGCCCAGACCGACCCCGAGGCGTTCTTCCCGGAAAAGGGAGGCTCCACGCGCGAAGCCAAACGGGTCTGCCAGAACTGCGAAGTCCGCTCCGAGTGCTTGGACTATGCGCTGGCCAACGATGAGCGTTTCGGCATCTGGGGCGGATTGTCGGAGCGGGAACGCCGTCAGCTGAAGAAGCACGCCGTCTGATCCGCGGGCGCGTCGATCAGCCTTTTTATGGCGTTCGGCTAGGGTTTCAGCTAATGGACCGGCCAGAAGACATGTGGGCCTGGGCTCATCACTCGCCCGACGACCAGCCCACTCCCATCGACGCCAGCGCCGTGCTGGCGGTGCTTGTCGCGCACAACGCCGAGCAGTGGCTCGGCAGGACCCTGGTCGGGATCGCCAGGATGGATCACCAACCTGGACGCCTGGTCGCCGTGGACGCCGGTTCGCTGGACGGCTCTCGTGCGTTGCTCGACAAGGGCGTCCATGACGGGCTGATCCACACCGTCATCGACGGAGATCCCGAGCAGGGCTACGGCGCGAATGTGAATCTGGCCCTGGCGCAGGCCATCGCCGACGGCTTCGAGCCCACCATGATCTGGCTACTGCACGACGACTCCGCGCCGAACCGAAGCGCGCTCGGCGAACTGCTGCTGGCCGCCACCGTCACCGACGACCAGGGCCGGCGTCCGGCGATCCTGGTGCCGAAGCTGCTTCGTCCCAAGCGGCGCAATCACCCCGACCAGATGAGCGCGGTGGGGGAGTCCATCTCGCCGTCCGGCCAGCGGGTGCCCACCGTCGAACCCGGCGACATCGACCAGCACCAACAAGAGCCCGCCCAGGTGCTGGGCGCATCTACCGCCGGCCTGCTCGTCACCATGGACGCCTGGCGGCAACTCGGCGGGCTTGACCCGGCGATCCCGCTTTTCCGTGACGGAGTCGACCTGGGCTGGCGGGCCAACGCGCAAGGACTGCTGGTGCGGACCTGCCCGACGGCCGCCTTGCGCCATGTCGAGGCCGGACGCGTCGGGCTGCGCGAAAGTGTGCTGGCGCCCGATTCGGTGCAGGCAGACCAGGCAGCCGGAATGGCTGTCGCCGTGATGCACTCCCGCCGGCCGGCGCGCACGATCACCCGGATCAGCGCCCAGTCGGTGGTCACCGCCTTCGGCTATCTGCTCGGCAAATCACCGAGCCTGGCCGGCAGCCAGCTCCGGGCGGCGGCTCAGCTGCGCCGGCACAAGGACGACCTGGTCGCCGCGGCCGCCAGCCGCGAGTCCGAGGCCACCGCGGCCGTGCCCGCCGGGCTGTTGCCGGGCCGCGGGTGGGGGACCAGGCGTTTCTTCGACCGCCTCGCCGGCGCGGTCAGCGACTACTACCACGACCTCACCACCGAGGACGACTCCGGCGTGCTCGACGAACTGACCGGCGACGACTTTGCCGGCGGCCGGCAGCGCGCCCGGCTCTGGTCGCCGGCAGTGATCGGGTTGCTGGTGATGCTCATCGGCTGCGTCATCGCCAGTCGCCAGCTGATGCACTTCGGCCAGCTGTCGGGTCCGGCGTTATTGCCTGCGCCTGCCGACTTGGCTCAGGCCTGGACGAACTGGACCCGGTCCGACCCCGGGATGGCTGGCTCCAATGCGCCGTGGCTGGGGTTCATGGCTCTCGGTTCGACGTTGGCCTTCGGCCAGCCCGACTGGTTCGCCACCTTGCTGGTGCTGGGTGGCCCCGCACTCGCGGGCTGGTCGGCCTTCCATTTCCTGCGCGGCATCGCTGGCCCCGGCTGGTGGACCGCCGTGCTGGCCTGTCTGTGGGGTGCGTTGTTACCGCTGACCGGCGCCACCGGTCAGGGGTCACTCGACATGTCGGCGCTGGCGATCGCCTTGCCGCTGCTCGGGATGGCCGTCCGCCGCTGGCAGACCGCCGCGGTCACCGGCGCCGACGGGCTGCGGGCACCGGCCATGGTTGCGGTGCTGATCGCGGTGCTCTGCGCGTCCATGCCGTGGGCGTGGCTGCTCGGTGTGGCGATCGCGGTCCCGATGGGCCGCACCCGCAAAGACCTGCGGGGCATGCTCACCGTCGTGCTGGGTCCCCTGGTGCTGATCGCACCCTGGCTGCCGCGGCTCTTCGCCGATCCCGGACGTCTGCTGACCGGCTCCGATCCTGCCACCCGGTTGGCCGGCAACGCCCCCGACGCCTGGGACGTGCTCGCCGGGACGACCTTCCTGCCGGGTGCGCCGTGGCCTGTGGGGGCCGTGGCGATCGGCTTGCTCTGGCTCGTCGCGGTGCTCGGTGCGGTACGCGCCCGGCCGGCGGATCGTCCACGCGCGGCGGTCTTGCTCGGCGGCGCCCTGGTGACGGCGATCCTCGCGGTGCTGCTGCCCCGCGTGGTCATCACGGTGGCCCGCGTCCCGGTGCGCCCGGACCCGACCGGTCTGCTGTTCATCAGCCTTTTCGCGCTGCTGGCCTTGGCCGCCCTCGGCATCGGTCCTGATCCCGACCGGGGTGTGGCCGATCCGGCGGGCGATCAGTCGGCCAAGCCGGCCACCGCGCGTATTCGGACGCTGCTCGGCGCAGCGTTGGCCGTCTCACTGTGCCTGGCCTATGCCTGGTGGCTGATCGGGAGCACGTCCACGCTGCACCGTTCCAGTGGGGTGCTGCCCAGTTACGTGACCGGCGCCCAGGAATCGGTGCGCAATACCCGCGCCCTGATGGTCGACCTGAGCAGCGGGATCGCCGAGTTCAACATCACCTCGGCAGCCAACCCGTCGTGGGGACGTGCAGAGTCTCCGCTGCTGGCACTCAACGAGCAGGCCGCCGACGAGATCTTGCAGGTGGCCGAACAGTTCGCTCAGGGGCAGCCCTCCGACGATCTGGCCACTCGGCTCACCGAACTGGGCATCGGCCACGTCTGGTTGCGCGGCGCCTATCCGGAAGCCGTCGCCGCGCTCGGCTCGGCGGCACAGCTGAGCAGCGCCGTGCATGACGAACAGACCGTCGTGTTCACCGTCACCACCAATCCCAGCCGCGCCATGCTGCTCGATCCTGCCGGTGAGAACCTCCGCCCGATGGCCGACGGGATCGTCCAGCAGGCCGACCCGGACACCCTGATCGTGCTCAGTTCGCCGGCCGATTCCGATTGGCACGCCGAGATCGATGGCCAACCGTTGCCGGATGCCGATTCCGGTGACTGGCGGCAGGCCTGGGCGACGCAGGGACGCACCGGTGAGCTGCGCTACTGGCTGGGCGCCGACGTCGTCGCGGTGGGCTGGCAGGCGCTGGCCCTGATCGCGCTGCTGGTGCTGGCCGCTCCGACGATTCAGCGGGCGCACGCCCCCCGCCGCGCACTGAAGGCCGACCAGGGCAGCTCGGGAGGACAGGGCCGATGAATCCACGCCGCGGCATGCCGCCCGAACCGGACGACCCGTTCAGCAACGACGAGACCGATCTCGAGAAGAGCGCGATCCGGCGCGGACTGTGGCTGGACGAATCCCAGGAAGTCGTCGCCCCCCGCCGGGCATCGCGGGCGCTGCCCGATGACCAGGACGACGAGCCCACGCTGTCGTCCATCGATCTGGCGCCCAGCCGGCGCGGGGAGCCAGCCGATGAGGCGGACGAGGAACCCGCAGCCGACCTGCCGCCGGCCGGACCCGCCCCGCACAGCCCCGCATCGACCTCACCCGATCAGGCCCCGGAGACTCCGGCCGGCGACGACGACGGATCACGCTGGAGGCTGCGGGTGGTCGCGGCCACGCTGCTCGGCTTGGGTGCCGCATTCGGATTGGGGGCCATCCCTGCCGAACCTGCGCCGCTGGCGCAGACGATCCCGCTGATCACCGCGATCAGCAGGATCTGCCCGGCCCCCAATGGCGCCGAAAGCACCCTGCTGGCGGCCAGCCTCGAAGGCGACATCCAGCTGCGCACGATCGGTGAATCCGGCACGTCCGCCGAGCCCGGGTGGCTGCAGCTGCCCGGACGAACCCAGCCGGTGATCATCAGCCCGGCCGTCCAGGAGTCCGGGGTCACCGGAGGATCTTTGCTGAGCAGCGACAGACAGCTGTGGTGGGGCGCCTGCCGGGCCCCACTGGACGACCAGTACGTGCAGGTGCCCGGTGGCGCGAATGCCGACCTGCTGATCATCAACTCGGAATCGACCGACGCGCTGGTCGATGTCACGCTGAGCGGACCCGACGGTGAGATCGTCGGCGATGGGCTGCGCGGCATCACCATTCCCGCCGACTCGCAACGGGTCATCGATCTCGGCTCGTTTGCGGATGACGTGGACGCACTGGGCGCCCGGATACGCACCAGCCTCGGACGGGTCAGCGCCGTCGCCCAGATCGCGCGCGACGATGGCGGCGACTTCGCCACCAGCACCGTGCAGTCCACCGGCCTGATCATCGCGGCGGTGCCGGCCGACGCCAGCGGGACCGTCGTGCTGCTGACCAACCCGGGAACCAGCCGCGCTGTCGTCCAGATCGAAGCCGTCAGCGAGGCCGGACGCTACGCGCTGCCCGGTTTCGAATCGGTCACCCTGGATGCCCAGCGCACCACCGCCGTCGACCTCACCGACGCGATTGGCGGATTGCCGGTCTCTGTGGTGATCTCCGGACGTGACCTGATCGCGGCCTCGGCGGTGGTGACGACCAACGGCGATCTGGGGATCGAGCCGGCCCAGGTCGTCGACGAGTCGGTGGCCGCCAATGACCTGGTTGCGGTCGTCCCAGGGCCGGGCCGCCTGCAGCTGGCCAACCCCGGCGACCAGGAATCGCTCATCGTAATCGACTGGGGAGAAGACCAGGCCGAGGCCACCACAACAGCCTCCGCCGGGACCGTGGTGTCCGTCCCCATCCCCGAAGGCGCCGAGACCGTGCGCGTCACCTCGACCGCGCCGCTGTCGGCCGCGCTGCTGCTGAGCGCCCAGGGCCGCTCCGGGTTCGCCATCGCTCAGCTCGAACCGGCCGCGCGCACCCAGGCGAGCATGCCGGTGGAGATCGATGCGGGCCTGGGCGGGTGAGGTCGACGACCGCGCTGGTCAGTCGTCGTCGATCTCGGGATCCAGATCGTGCATCGAGCGCCCGGTAAGCGCGGACAGCTGCTCCACCAAGGTGATGTGAACCAGATCGCGCAGGTCCGCGCGGTCGGAGGCGCGGCGTTCCAGGGGACGCCGGAAAATCACGATGCGGGCCGGACGAGTGGTGGTGGCGTCGATGGCAGCCGCCAGCGGCACCCGCTCCAGCAATGCCCAGTCGAAGGTGGAGCTGGGCACGTCCTCCACCCCGATATCGACTCCGACCAGGGCATCCGGACAGGTCTGCATCAGCCGCTGGACCGAGGCCGTGATCGCCTGAATGAAGAACTCCGCGGCGCTGACATGGCCCGGCAACCGCATCGGCGCACCGGTCAGGGGGTTGGGCAGCGAGAGCGGTCCCCGCACGCCTCGGCCATGACGGTCACGTCTGTCGGTCATAGCCGCACTCTAATGCTCAGGTTGAGAAACACGCGGCTCCAGCTGCCTGGATCTGGCCTGACCGGGTGCCACGGGTTAGCGTGGGGGTCGTGATGAACAGGCAATGCACCCGCAGCGGCTGCAAGGGCCGGGCCGTGGCCACATTGACTTACGTGTACGCGGACTCCACCGCCGTGCTCGGCCCCCTCGCGCTGCAGGCGACGCCTGGCTGCTACGACCTGTGCGCCACCCACGCGTCCAAAATGACCGTCCCGCAGGGCTGGGAGGTCATCCGGCTCGCCGAACCCGACACGCTCGTCCCCGAACCGGACGAGGACGATCTGCTCGCCCTCGCCAATGCCGTCCGCGAGGTCGGCTTCTCGGACAGCCCGAACAGCGGCCCGCAGCCCGGCAACCCGGATTCGGTGGTCGAACTGGGACGCCGTGGACACCTCAGGGTAATCGCCGACGCGCAACGGCGCATCTGATCACGGTCGTTCGCCAGCACGCATTGCACCACCCGAGCATGCCCGCCGTTTTCCGTCTGCCCTCTCATGCGCTGAGCTCGACGCGCGCATGGCCGCAGCATGGTCGCCTGAACTACACTGGCCAGGTGAATCAGCATGCCCAGATCCGCATGGTCGCGTTCGACCTGGATGACACCCTCGCTGAATCGAAGTCCCCACTTGAGGAATCGATGGCCCGTACACTCGCCGATCTGCTCGCGGTGTGCCCGGTCTGCATCATTTCGGGTGGCCAGTTCGAGCAGTTCGACACTCAGCTATTGGCCAACCTGCCGCCCGACACCAACCTCGATGCGCTGCACCTGATGCCGACCTGCGGCACCCGCTACCTGCGCTTCTACGAAGGACTGTGGCACGAGGTCTACGCCCACGACCTCTCCCACGCGCAGAAGCTGGCGGCCACCGAGGCACTGGAGAACTGTGCGAAGAGACTGGGCCTGTGGGAGCCCGATGATCTGGTGAGCGGGCCTCGCATCGAGGACCGCGGTTCACAGATCACCTACTCCGCGCTGGGCCAGCAGGCCGCGGTCGACGACAAGAAGGCCTGGGATCCCGACGGCAGCAAGCGGGAGAAGCTGCGCGCCGCGGTCGCCAAGGAGCTGCCCGATCTGGAGGTCCGCGCCGGAGGCTCGACGTCCATCGACGTCACCCGCCGGGGCATCGACAAGGCCTACGGCATCACCAGCCTGTCGCGCCAGACCGGCATCGGCCTGGATCAGATGCTGTTCATCGGCGACCGCCTGATGCCCGGGGGCAACGACTACCCGGTCGCCGAGCTGGGGGTGCCCTGTCATGCGGTGACCGGACCGGCCGACACGCAGACCTATGTACGCGGGCTCATCAACGAGCTGACAGCCGACGGGGAGTGACGATGAATACCGACAATGCCGTGGACGAATTGGGTCTGACCAGGCAGTTCCTCGAGATCGCGGCCTGCCCGGCGTGTCATTCGGCCTTTGCGGTCGACTACGACCGGGCTGAGCTGATCTGCGTCAACGCCGAATGCGGACTCGCCTACCCGGTGCGTGACGGCATCCCGGTGCTGCTGGTCGATCAGGCACGAAGCACGCGCTGAGGCCGACATGTTCTCCGAATTCGATGAGGCCCGGCTCGACGATCCGGCCGTCCTTGCTGACTATGACGATCAACTGCGGCGGCTGGCCACCGCTGGTGCCCGCATTCGTAGTGAGGCGTTGGACGCGCGCATCCCCGCAGACCTGACGATGACACCGCGCGGCGTCATCGTCGCCGGTGCAGAGGCCCGGCTGATCCGTGCGGTGCTGGAGCCGGTGTGCCCGGTGCCGCTGATCGCCTGGCCGTTGCCCGGGCTGCCGGGCTGGGTCGGAGCGCTCGACCTGGTCGTGGTGCTGGCCAGCGAAGCCGAGGGCTACCAGAGCCCAGCACTGATGGCCACCGTGGCGGAGGCGACTCGGCGCGGCGCCCAGGTGATGCTGGCCGCTCCGGAGGACTCGCCCATCGCGCAGATGATCTCCAGCCAGGCGATCCAGGTGTTCACCCGTTCGGACGACCCGACCGCCGCCGCGGTGGCAGTGCTCGCTCAGCTGCACAATGCCGGCTTGGGGCCGATCGTCAACACCGAGAACGCGGCGGAGGCGGCCGACATGGTGGCCGAGGAGTCGACCCCGCACCGCGACTTGTCGTCCAACCCCGCCAAAGACCTGGCGTGCGCACTGGCCGACGCCGACCCGTTGCTGTGGGGCGGATCCGTGCTGGCGGCGCGCGCGAGCCGCCGGTTGGCCGAGGCCATCCGGGCGGCATCGGGCCGGCATGCGCTGGCCGCCGACGCCGACGAGATCCTCGAGGTCTTGCGGCACGTCAAGCCGCACGATCCGTTCGCCGATCCCTTCACCGATGAGCAGCAGCGCCGCACGGTGCTGGTGATTCTGGACGACGAGCACTCCGGTGAGGCCGAGCAGCAGTCCGGGCGGTCGCTGCGCGAGACCGCGCAGCGCAGCGGTGTGCGGATCTGCGAGATCGGTGCGGGGCAGGGCAGCGAGGTCGACCGCTACATCACCTTGCTGATGCAGGGGCTGTACGGCGCCACCTATCTGGCCATCGGGCTCGACGGCCAGGAGGGCCGGCTGGGGGCGGACGGCTAGACTGCCCGGCATGGATTACCGCGTAGCTGACCTCGATCTGGCCGATTTCGGCCGCCGTGAAATCACCCTCGCCGAGCATGAGATGCCCGGCCTGATGGCGATCCGGGAACGCTACGTCGCGTCCCAGCCGCTGGCCGGTGCGCGGATCTCGGGATCGATCCATATGACCGTGCAGACCGCCGTGTTGATCGAGACCCTGGTGGCCCTGGGCGCGCAGGTGCGCTGGGCGTCCTGCAACATCTTCTCCACCCAGGATCACGCCGCGGCCGCGATCGCCGCCGCCGGCATCCCGGTCTTCGCCTGGAAGGGCGAGACCCTCGAGGACTACTGGGCGTGCACGACCGAGATCTTCCGCTGGCCGGACGGGCAACTGCCCACCATGATTCTGGACGACGGTGGCGACGCCACCCTGCTGGTGCACAAGGGCGCCGAATACGGACGCGAGGTTCCCCAGCCGGGGCCGGAGGACTCGCACGAGTACGGGGTGCTGCTCGATCAACTGCGTGCCACCACCGACATCGACTGGGAGGCCATCGCCGCTACCTTGCTCGGAGTGACCGAGGAGACCACGACCGGGGTGCACCGGCTGGTGCAGATGGCTGCCGCCGGGACCCTGCGTTTTCCCGCGATCAACGTCAACGATTCGGTGACGAAGCAGAAGTTCGACAACATCTACGGCTGCCGCCATTCGCTGATCGACGGCCTCAACCGCGGCACCGACATGCTGATCGGCGGCAAGACGGCGGTGGTCTGCGGCTACGGCGATGTCGGCAAGGGCTGCGCCCAGTCGCTGCGCGGCCAAGGTGCCCGCGTCCTGATCACCGAGATCGACCCGATCTGTGCGTTGCAGGCGGCCATGGACGGCTACCAGGTGGTGCGGCTGGACGATGTGGTCTCGATCGCCGACATCTTCGTGACCGCCACCGGCTGCTGCGATGTGATCAGCGCCGAACAGATCAGCCGGATGAAGCATCAGGCCGTGGTGGGCAATATCGGCCATTTCGACAATGAGATCGACATGGCGGGCCTGGAGGCATGGCCGGGCATCGAGCGGGTGAACATCAAGCCGCAGGTCGATCTGTGGCGTTATCCCGACGGCCACGGCGTGATCGTCTTGTCGGAGGGCCGGCTGCTCAACCTCGGCAATGCCACCGGACATCCCAGCTTCGTGATGAGCAACTCGTTCGCCAACCAGGTGCTGGCGCAGATCGAGTTGTTCTGCAACCACGACGCCTACCCGCTGGGGGTCCATGTGCTGCCCAAGCTGCTGGACGAGGAAGTCGCCCGCCTGCACCTGGATGCTCTCGGCGCACGGTTGAGCACGCTCACCGACAAGCAGGCGGACTACCTCGGCATCAGTACTGAGGGCCCGTTCAAGGCCGACAACTACCGCTACTGAGCAAGAACGCTCGCCGTCCAGCAAGAACGCGGGCGAACTGGGTGGGCGGGGCGGGTGGGGTGGACGCCCAGACGCCACACCCTCAGCCCGCGTGCTGGATCGGGTCGGCTGACCGGATCAGCGATCCTTGCCCTTGCCCTTGCCCGACTGCAGCGATTCCCAGATCTCCTTGCACATGGGGCAGACGGGGAACCGCTCCGGATTGCGGGTGGGCACCCAGACCTTCCCGCACAGGGCGACAACCGGAGTGCCCATCACCTGAGCCTCGGTCAGCTTGGCCTTCGGCACATAGTGGCTGAAGCGCTCCTCGTCGCCTTCTTCATAGCGTTCTTCGACGCGTTCCTCGGTAATGCTCTGCGAACCCGGCGCCAATTGACTCATGCCTCAAGTGTGGCACGCTTGCGCACCCGTGCCACGATGGGTTGGTGACTCAGCCGACCTCCACCACCTCCGGCGGCCCACCGCTCGTCTTCACGATCGCCATGGTCGGTGGTGCCCTGGCGGTGGCGTTCGAGGCCTACGGGACGCTGACCGCCATGCCCGATGCCGCGCAGGATCTCGGCAGATTGGATCTGTACGCCTGGGCCTTCACGGCTTTCGTCATCGCTCAGGTCTTCGCGATCGTGCTCGCCGGACGACTGGTCGACCGCATCGGGCCGGTCCTGCCGCTGGCGGCGGGCGTCCTCATCTTCGCCCTCGGACTGCTCGGCGGTGGCCTGTCGATCAACATGGGGATGCTGCTGGGTTTCCGCGCGCTCCAGGGCTTCGGCGGCGGCGCACTCAACCTGGCATTCATGGTCGTCGTGGCGCAGGCATACGGCAAGGCCGAGCGGGCCTGGATGATGAGCATCCTGTCGTTCTGCTGGATGCTGCCGAGCTTCGTCGGCCCGCCGGTTTCTGCGTGGATCACCACCACCTGGAGCTGGCACTGGGTCTTCTTGGGCATCGTCCCGTTGCTGGTGATCGTGAGCGCGCTCGCCTGGCGTCCGCTGGTGCGGATGCGGCTGCATCACGAGCCGGTCACCGCCATCAATCCGGTGCCGATCTGGGCGGCCGCTGCCGCGGCCTGCGGGGCGGCGTTGATCCAGTTCGCGGGCCAGCGGCTCGACCTGATTGCCCTCGGCATCGGCCTGGCGGGGCTGGCGGTGCTGCTGATGGCGTTGCCGCGGTTGATGCCTCCCGGCTTCCTGCGCCTGCACGGGGGACTGCCGTCGGTGATGTGGACGCGCGCGCTCGCAGCAGGCGCCTATTTCGCCGGCGAGAGTTTCATCCCGGTGATGCTGATGCAGGTCTACGGGTTCACGCTGAAAGGGGCGGGTTTCTTCCTGGCGCTGGGGGCGACGGGGTGGACGCTGGGTTCGCTCGTCCAGGCCTGGAGCGGACTGAAACTGCGCCGCGACGAGATCGTCCACGCCGGGGCGGCGTGCCTGGTACTCAGCTCGGGATTGATGACGCTGGCCACCTGGCTGGTCTGGCCCTGGCCGGTCTTCGCGGTGGGCTTCGTCGTCCTCGGGCTCGGGATGGGCCTGGTGGTGTCCAGCACCTCGCTGATCAACATGCAGGTGAGCGATCCCCAGCTGATCGGACGCAACACCTCCTCGCTGCAGGTGGGCGAGGGCCTGGGCAACGCCCTGGTCACCGGGCTTGCCGGGACGATCTTCGCCGGGCTACTGAACACGGTCTCGGCGGCATTCACCTTCGGACCGATCTACGCATTGTGTACGGCCGCGAGCATTCTCTCGCTGCTGGCCGCGTTGCGCATCGGCCCGGTCCGCAACGAATCGTCCGGGGTGGGCTGAGAACCGATTGTCACGACGTGGGATGCTGGAGACGTGAGTCAGCAATACGAGCCCGCCCAACAATTGCCGCCGTCCGGGTGGTATCCCGATCCCGTCGACCAGACGCAAGAACGATTCTGGGACGGGACGAGCTGGACGACCCGGCAGCGTCCGCAGGCCGTCCAGCCGCAGCCCCTTCCGCAACAGGCGGCCCCGCAACAGCAGTACGGCTATCAGCCCCGGACCGACCTCCAGCAGCAGACCGGGTACCCCCAGCAGGGTTATCAACCCTCCGGCTATGTCCCGCAGGGCTACTCCCAGTACCAGCCCGCAGGTTACGGCCCGGCCACCGCCGATGGCGTGCCGCTGGCCGGCTGGTGGCAGCGGGCCTGGGCGACGATCATCGACAGCCTGATTCTGGGGCTCGCGACCGTAGGGGCGGCCCTGCCGTTCATCGATGCGCTGGCCACCGGCATGCAGGCCTGGGTGGAAGACGTGGTGCGGGCTGCCCAATCCGGTGGGATACCGCCCGAGTACACCGATCCCCAGTACGGGCTCGCCGGGCCGATCATGACCATCTACCTGGTTTCCCTGATCGTCAGCATCATCTACTCCACCGGAATGCTGATGTGGAAGGGCGGGACCCTGGGCCAGATGGCATTGGGACTCCGGGTGGTACCGGTCAACACGGGAGCCCAGCAGCACGGCCTGCGGCTCGGCATGTCACTGATACGCAGTATTGCCTTCTACGGGCTGTCCGCAATCACGATCATCGGCCTCATCAATGTGCTGGTCCCCCTCGGAAACAGAAAACGCCAGGCGCTGCACGACATGATCGCCAAAACCCAAGTAGTGAAAATCAGGTAACAGATCGGTTAGGGTGTGTATTGGTCAAGTCAGCCCACACCCGAAGGACTAGGCGGAATGAGTTTAGAGTCGTCCCTATATGTGCTCGCCGAGAAACTCGGCGTCACCACCGACTTCTGGGACTGGAAGGGACGACACATTCAGGTACCCCAGCACACCATCATCGCGGTGATGGCCGCAATGGGTGTGGACGCCGCCACCGAGACCAGCGCTGAGGCCGCGATCGCCGAACTCGAACTGAAACCCTGGCGTCGCGGTCTGCCCCCGGTCGTCGTGGTCAGCGAAGGCGACACCACTCACGTCGAGGCCCACGTCGTGCACGGCCATCCCGCCCAGATCCGGCTGCGGCTCGAAGACGGCGAGGTCCGCTACCTCGGCCAGCGCCACCACATGGTCGAACCACGCGAGGTCGACGGGACGCTGATCGGGGAGGCCAGCTTCGCGGTGCCCTCGGATCTGCCCACTGGCTACCATCGTCTCGAACTGCTGTCCGATGACCGGCAGTCCGACTCGACCCTCATCGTTACCCCGCGCTTCCTGGGGCTGCCCGAGCGGCTGAACGATTCCCGGCTGTGGGGATACGCCGCGCAGTTGTACAGCGTCCGCTCGTCCGGATCGTGGGGCATCGGCGATCTGATGGACCTATCGGATCTGGCCGTCTGGTCGGCCACCCAGCAGTTCAGCCAGTACGTGCTGATCAACCCGCTGCACGCCTCGCAGCCGGTACCCCCGATGGACGTCTCACCCTATCTGCCCAGCTCGCGGCTGTTCCTTAACCCGATGTACTTGCGTCCCGAAGCTGTGCCCGAATATGCCCTGCTCGGCCAGCACGATCGGGACACGATCAAAGAGCTGCGCGAGCAGCTCAACGAGGAGCAGGCCGGCGAACAATTGCTCGATCGCGACGCCTCCTGGACCAACAAACGAGAAGCGCTGCGCATCATCTTCGGCGCGGGTCTTCGTCCGGCTCGGCAGATGGCCTTCGACGACTTCAAGCGTCGCCGTGGCCGCCGGCTGCGCGACTTCGCATTGTGGTGTGTGCTCTGCGAGCACTACGGCAACGACTGGCGGCAATGGGACGAGGACCTGCAGCGCCCGACCTCACCGCGGGTGGCGAAACTGCACAACGACTACCTTGACGAGATCACGTTCAACGAGTGGCTGCAGTGGGTCTCCTGGAACCAGCTCAGCGACGCCCAGCAGGCCGCACAGGACGCGGGCATGCCGGTCGGCATCGTGACCGATCTCGCCGTCGGAGTGAGCGGCGCCTCGGCCGACACCTGGATGATGAGCGACATCTACGCCCAGGACATCAGCGTCGGCGCGCCGCCGGACGGCTACAACCAGCTCGGACAGGACTGGGGACAACCGCCGTGGCGGCCCGACCGGCTCGCCGATACCGCTTACGGCCCGTTCCGCAGCATGCTGCAGACCGCCCTCAGCCATGCGGGCGGCGTGCGGATCGACCACATCCTCGGCATGTTCCGGCTCTGGTGGATCCCCGAGGGCGGCACGCCGCGCGAGGGCACCTATGTGCGCTACGACCACGATGCGCTCATCGGCATCATCATGTTGGAGGCTCAGCGCGCCGGGGCATTCGTCATCGGCGAAGATCTGGGCACCGTCGAGCCCTGGGTGCGCGGCTATCTCGCCGAACGCGGCATCCTGGGCACCTCGGTGCTGTGGTTCGAGAACGACGCGAACGGCCAGCCCTCTCCGCCCGAACATTGGCGCGAATACGCGATGGCCTCGGTGATCACCCATGATCTGCCTCCGACCGCGGGCTATCTGGCCAACGAGCACGTCCGGTTGCGGCACGATCTCGGGCTGCTCACCGAGTCGTACGAGGAAGAAGCGGCCGCCGCTGAACTCGAGCAGGATGCCTGGATGCGCCGTCTCGACGAGCGCGGCCTGTTCACCGACGACGTGGAGGACGATGTCGAGGCGAAGGTGCTGGCGCTCTACCGCTACCTGACGTACACCGATTCACGGGTGCTCAATGTCGCGCTGGTGGATGCCGTCGGTGACTACCGCATCCAGAACCAGCCGGGTACCTGGCGGCAATACCCGAACTGGCAGATACCGTTGTCGGGGCCGGACGGCGCACCGCTGATGCTGGAGGACCTCTACCAGATGGAGCGCCCGATGCGGCTGGCCGCGGTGATGAACGGGTACTCGTGGGTGCCCGGCCCGAGCAGACCGGCGTCCTGAGGCTCGATCGGGGCTGTCCGAGGCCGGCGAGATGCGGTCAGCCGGCGACGACGACCCCTGCCTCCTGCAGGCCTGCGACGACCTGGGGCACGCGGTCGGGGCTGACTGCGGCTGAAAGATCGAGCAGCATCTCGGTGCGGTAGCCATGCTTGGCGGCATCAGCGGCCGTCGCGCGGACGCAGTAGTCAGTGGCCAGGCCGCAGACCACGACGTGGTCGACATCGTGGGCGTCCAGCCAGGCTCCCAACCCCTCGCCGCCGTCGTCGCCGCCGATCGTCCCCTCGAAACCGGAGTAGGCGGCCTGGTAGGCGCCTTTGTCGAAGACCGCGTCGAAGGGCAGATCGGCGACTGCCGGATTGAAATCGGCGCCCTGAGTGCCCGCCACGCAGTGCCTGGGCCAACTGTCGATGTAATCGGGGGTGGCGTTGAAGTGGGCGCCCGGATCGATATGGCGATCACGGGTGGCGACCAGATAGTCGAAGCTGCGATCGGTGCCTCGCCCAAGCTCGCCCTCCACGAAGGCTGCGATATCCGCGGCCACCTTGGTGCCGCCGGCGACCGCCAGCGAACCGCCCTCACAGAAGTCGTTCTGAACGTCTACGACGATCAATGCAGTAGTCACTGTGCCTCCCGCGCACCGGCATCCGTAGTCCTGTCTCGATGCTAGCGGCGATGGCCCGCTATCCGACCTTCGCCGGTCCGGGAAGCACGCTCGCAGGCCGGTCGACCATCCGGAATCGCCTCGCCTGCCGGCTGGTGGCCGGTGCTAACGTACATCCAAGACGCGGGGTGCCGGGGAAGGTACCGGCTGAGACCAAACCCGTAGTGACCTGATCTAGGTAGTGCTAGCGAAGGGACGTCCAGATGAACGTCGATTTCCATTCCTCTGCTCTGGCCGAGAGCATCACTGCACTGCGGGAGCGCAACCCGCTGGTGCAGTGCCTCACCAATCATGTGGTGATGAACTTCACCGCGAACGTGCTGTATGCGGTCGGCGCATCCCCGGCGATGTGTGACAACCCCGAGGAGGCCGCAGGATTCGCCACCCAGGTCGCCTCCGGTGTGCTGGTCAACAACGGCACTCCCTCGTCCGAGCAGATCCAGGGCATGTACCTGGCCTCAGCCGCTGCAGTCGCCGCCGGCAAACCCTGGGTGCTCGACCCGGTCGCGGCAGGCGGACTGCCGTGGCGCACGGCCGAGGTCAAGAAGATGATGGACGCCAACCCCGCCACCATCCTGCGCGGCAACGCCTCCGAGATCCTGGGCTTCCTGGGCGGCACCTCCGGACGCGGCGTCGAGGCGACCGACTCCACCACCGATGCCGTGGACGCGGCCCATGAGTTGGCCCGTCGTTACCACTGCGTCGTCGCGGTCAGCGGCCCGGTTGACATGATCACCGATGGCGACGAACTGGTGAAACTGAGCAACGGCAGCGCGATGCTCACCCAGGTCACCGGGGTCGGCTGCGCGCTGGGCGCGGTGATGGCCGGCTATGCGGCGGTCACCAGCCCGCTGAACGCGGCGATCGCGGCTACCTCGCATATGAACATCGCCGCCGAGAACGCTGCGTCCGTCGCCAGGGGACCGGGCAGCTTCGCCGTCGAACTCCTGGATGCGCTCGCTCGGCTGAGTGCCGAGCAGGCCGCAGATCGGGTGAAGATCTCATGAGCAAGGATCTGGATCTTTCGGTCTACCTGGTCACCGACACGGTGCAGTGCGGGGCGCTCGGTGTGGCGGAGACGGTCAGGCAGGCCGTGCAGGCAGGCGCCACGCTCGTCCAGGTGCGCGACCCCGATGCCGACGATGATGCATTCCTGGCGATGGCCCGCGACGTCGTCGAGACGGTCCGCGGCACGGGCGTGCCGGTGCTGCTGGACGATCGGGTGCACCTGGTCGCCGCCGCGGGAGCCGACGGCGCCCATGTCGGGCAGTCCGACATGCCCGTGGCACAGGCCCGGGCGATCCTCGGGCCCGACCCGATCCTCGGCCTGTCGGTCGAGACCGGGGAGCAGCTGGACTGGGCTGTCGCCCACCTCGGCCGCGGTGACATCGACTACCTCGGCCTGGGCCCGGTGCGCCCGACCGCATCCAAGCCCAATCACGCACCGGCCACCGGTCTGCGTTATCTGAGCGGCCTGGCCGCCCGCAGCCCGTGGCCGTGCGTGGCGATCGGGGGAGTGAAGGCGGCCGATACCGCCGCCGTGCGGCGTTCGGGTTTCGCGGGGGTCTCGGTGATCAGCGCGATCTGCGGACAGCCCGATGTCCGGGCGGCCACCCGCGAGTTGGTGAATGCCTGGGCCAGCGGCGGGCTGCCTCCCGTCGCGCTGACCATCGCGGGTAGCGACCCCTCCGGCGGCGCAGGCATCCAAGCCGACCTCAAGACCTTCTCCGCGCTGGGTGCTTTCGGCACCAGCGTGATCACCGCGCTGACCGCGCAGAACACCCAGGGCGTCACCGGGGTACATGTGGTGCCGGTCGACTTCGTCGCTCAGCAGTTCGAGACCCTGGTGGCCGATGTGCGCATCGATTCGATCAAGGTCGGCATGCTGGCCACCGCCGAGCTGGCCGACGAGGTCACAGAACTGCTCGGCGAGCTCGATGCCCCCGTGGTCCTTGATCCGGTGATGGTCGCCACCTCCGGCGATCGCCTATTGGACGACGACGCTGTCCAGGCGGTCCGGCGGCTCATCGCGAAGGCCGACATCATCACCCCGAACCTGCCCGAGGCCGCGGTTCTGCTGGGCGAGACGCAGGCCACCGGCCTGGACGAGATGTCGGCCCAGGCAGTCAAACTGCGCGAACTCGGGGCGGACTGGGTACTGCTCAAGGGTGGACATCGGCTGGATGCCCGGGCCACTGATGTACTCGCGGGCCCCGATGGCGTCCACGAGCTCGTCAGCCACGTCGTACAGACCAAGAACACCCACGGCACCGGCTGCACACTGAGCTCGGCGTTGGCGGCGTTGCGTCCGCGCAACCTCGACTGGCCGTCCACCGCCGCGGCCGCCAAGGAATGGATCACCGGGGCGCTGGATCACGCCGACGAACTGGGCGTCGGGCACGGGCACGGCCCGGTTCATCACTTCTATCGATTCTGGAGCTGATGGCTCACAGATTGGCCGGGGGCTCGCCGATCAGGTAGATGTTCTCGGTCTTCTCGCCTTCATGGGTGACGAAGATGGTCGGGATGGCCTGCTCCGCCCGGCTGATCTTCTGGCCCGCCAGCGGCAGTTCGGCGCGCGCGCGTGCGTGGCGGTCGCGGGCGTCCTGGAGCGGCTCTTCACCGACGATCTCACCGTTTCGCACCAGATCGACCATCACCAGCCGGTCGTTGCTGTCGGTGCGCGGTGCCACATCCACGCCGATGACCTCGGCGGTCGCGGTGCCGCTCTGATCGATCTGGCGCATCACGGTCTTGCGCCCGCCGATGGTGCCCTTGTTCTGCGACTTCTTCACCACCGGATGCTGCACGGCGTCCGGGTCGTCGGAGTCGGCCCGGCTGACCATCTTGTAGACCATGCCGCAGGTCGGATGTCCCGAACCGGTGACCACCGAGGTGCCGACGCCGAACCCGTCCACGGGGGCGCCACGCAACGCGGCGATCTGGTACTCGTCCAGGTCGTTGGTGACGATGATGCGCGTCTTGGTGGCGCCCAGCGAGTCGAGCAGCTTGCGTAGCCGGCGCACCTCGACGCTCAGATCGCCCGAATCCAGCCGGATGGCGCCGATGCGCCCCTCGGTGAGTTCGACAGCCTTCCTAATGGCATCGTCCACGTCGTAGGTGTCGACCAGCAGTGTGGTCTGTTCGCCCATGGCCTCCAGCTGCGCCTTGAAGGCGTCTTCTTCCGAATCGAAGAGCATCGTGAAGGCGTGGGCGGCGGTGCCGCTGACCGGGATGCCCCAGCTGCGTCCGGCCTCCAGATCGGAGCTGGGCCCGAAACCGGCGATCCACGACGCCCGGGCCGCCGCGACGGCCGCCCACTCGTGGGTGCGCCGGCCACCCATCTCGATGATCGGGCGACCCTCAGCGGCCAGCGTCATCCGCGATGCCGCCGAAGCCACCGCGGAGTCATGGTTGAAGATCGACAGTAGCAACGTCTCCAGCACCACGGCTTCGGCGAAACTGCCCTCGACGACTGCCACCGGCGAGCCGGAGAAGAAGAGTTCGCCTTCCGCATAGCCGCGGATATTCCCGGAGAATTTGTAGTCGGCCAGCCACTCGGCGAGCATGTCATCGGCGATACCGCGGTCGCGCAGGAATTCGATCTCCTCGGGGCCGAACCGGAAGTGTTTCAGTGCCTCCAGGGCACGTCCGGTGCCGGCCACGACGCCGTAGCTGCGGCCGGTAGGGAGCCTGCGCGGGAACAGATCGAAAGTGCAGCGTCGGAATGCCGTGCCGGCATGCATGGCCGCCTTGATCATGGTCAGCTCATACATATCGGTGAGCAGTGCGGTGGACGTCATATGGTTGAGCCTATGCCCGCGGGTTGTGCAGGTGGGTAACAATAGGCACATGGCAAGCGAATCGGCATCCGCAGCAACGGGGGGCGGCACGGCCGTCGAGGAGCTCG
Organism: Brooklawnia propionicigenes; assembly: GCF_030297015.1. NCBI lineage: Bacteria > Bacillati > Actinomycetota > Actinomycetes > Propionibacteriales > Propionibacteriaceae > Brooklawnia > Brooklawnia propionicigenes. The sequence continues at coordinate 2,539,309 of NZ_AP028056.1, forward strand.
CGTCCGAAGAATCTCAGACCACCCAGCCGTGGGTGACCGTGGTCTGGGACGACCCGGTCAATCTGATGAGTTACGTCACGCACGTCTTCTCGACCTATTTCAGCTACCCCAAGGATCAGGCCGAACGTCTGATGATGCAGGTCCACATGGAGGGCCGCGCGATCGTCAGCTGTGGTGGCCGCGATTGTATGGAACGCGACGTCCAGGCGATGCACAGTTACGGCCTGTGGGCGACGCTGGACAAGGCCGAGTGATGCTCGCGTTCCGCCGGGTGGACGATCGGGTGGTCTGCCAGTTCGAGCCGGCCGAGCTCAGTCTGCTGAGCGGGCTGATCAGCCAGCTGATCGAACTGCTCCTGGAGTCGAGCCCCCCGGCGGGCGGCCCGGGCACCGCCTGGCTCAGCGACGACGACCCGGACGAATCCGACGCGGTCGACGACGAGGACCAGATCTTCGCCCGGCTGGAGCGCGAGATGGTCAGCGAGGACGATTTCGACTACGAGCCGGTCGGTGATCCGGTCCTGCAGCGGCTGTTCCCGAACCCGTACCCCGATGATCCGGCGGCCGGTCACGATTTCCAGCGGTTCACCCACACCGCGCAGCTCGACGACAAGGTGAACGCGGCGCGCGCGGTGCTGGCCGACCTCGAAGGCATCCAGGCCCATGGCCGCTGCGAGGTCTGCGGGTCGCACACCACAGGCTGGCTGAAGACCCTGACCAATCTGCGGCTGGCCCTCGCGGTGCGCCTCGACATCCGCGATGCCGATGATGCCGATCACGTCAGTGAGCTGCCCGAGGACGATCCCCGCAGCTGGACGTTTTCGATCTATGAATGGCTGGGATGGGTACAGGAATCCCTGTTGAACGCCCAGGAATGAGCCACGCAGCGATCCTTTGGCTAAAGTTGGCCCGGTGAACGAGCTGTCCGCGGCGCCCATAGGCATCTTCGATTCGGGTTTCGGCGGGTTGACCGTTGCACGCGCAATCGTCGATCTGTTGCCCGGCGAAGACATCATCTACCTGGGCGACACCGCCCGCGCCCCCTATGGGCCTCGGTCCTTGGCCGAGGTGCGGGAGTTCACCCTGCAAAGTCTCGACTGGTTGGTAGCCCAGGGCGTGAAGGCGCTGATCATCGCGTGCAATACCGGGTCGTCCGCTGCGCTTCGTGACGCCCGCGAGCGCTACCCCCAGCTGCCGATCGTCGAAGTCGTGCTGCCGGCCGCGCGTAAGGCGGCGTCCATCACCCGCAATGGCAGGGTCGGCGTGATCTGCACTGCCGGCACCGCGACCTCGCGCAGCTACAACGACGCGCTGGCGGCTTCACCGGTGCAGGTGAGCACGCAGGTCTGCCCGAAGTTCGTGCCCTTCGTCGAAGCAGGGATCACCACCGGCGATTCGCTGATGGCCGTCGCCAGCGGTTATCTCGAGCCTCTGAAGCACAAGCAGGTCGACACGCTGATCCTCGGCTGCACGCACTATCCGCTGTTGTCGGGTGTGATCAGTTTCATCATGGGCGACGAGGTGGTCCTGGTCAGCAGCGCGGACGAGTGCGCCCGCTCCACATTCGCCACCCTCAAGCGCAAGGGCCTGCTGCGCAGCGACGGTCACACGGCTGAGCGCAGCTTCAATACCACCGGCGATCCGGCGCAGTTCGAGGGGCTGGGCCGGCGCCTGATGGGAGGCTTCGTCCGCGACGTGGAGCAGGTAGACCTGGGACTGAAGGTCTTCTGATACCCCGGTTGCTCGGAACCGACCTAGGTGCGTGGGACGGAACCCCCTCCTGCGGGTCACTCCACCCGTTCCCGCGCCCGGAATCCGAAGCTGCGCCCGGTATATCGGGCGCAGCTTCGGATTTGGAGCGCGGGAAGCCCCCAGAGGTACGACAGTGGGGAGCCGGACTATGCGTTGACGGGTGCCGCCCGGGAGGCGAGCTCCTCAAGCACATGCACGTAGGTCTTGCCGGTCGCCCTGGTCAGGCCGAGCTCGCAGGTCCGGTTGAGGGACATGTACAGGTCGGCGTTGGCAGCCTTGGCCTCGGCCGCTTCGTCACGGGTCGACGTGGCGGTGAGCTCGGGATGCAGCAGGCCGCGGTCACCGGCGAAGGCGCAGCAGCGCCAGCCGTCCGGCACCATGACCTCGTCGGCCACCAGCCCGGCCAGCATGATCAGTGCGTCGTTGACGCCCAGATGGGTGCTGGAGCAGGTCGGATGCAGCACGGCCAGATGCTCGCGGGGCAGCTGGGGCAGCTTCGGCGCGATCTGCTCGGCGGTGAACTGCACGGCATCGATGATCTTCGCGTCGGTGACGCCCTGGTTCTTCAGCGCCACCTGCATGCCTTCGGTGCACGAGACCGCATCGCAGACGATCGGCAGTTCCCAGTTGTTGCTGGCCTTGGCCAGCGAGGCCGCCAGCCGTTCGCCCATGAGCTTGGCGCCGGACTTCATGCCCTTCGACTTCCACGGGGTGCCGCAGCACAGCGATTGGATGTCGTCCGGAATCTCCATACGGATGCCCACCAGCTCGCACAACCGCCGGAAGGCGTCCGATGAGCCCTTGCCGCAGGCATGATCGGAGCCGAACATGGTGCCCACGCAGGCGGGCATGAAGACGATCTCCGGCTTTGGCGCGTGATGCGGATGCCGGGCAGGGCCACCGCCGGGCAGCTCGGGCGACAGCATCGGGACGACGTCCTCGCCGACGACCTTGCGGGCCACGCCCAGGACGCCGCGCACCGGGGCGTTCGGCACATGGTCGACCACGGTCATGCCGACCGACGCCACGTTCACGAACGGACCCCAGATCTTCGCGGCACCCTTCCAGGTGGCGTCCAGCCAACGCGGAGCGAGTTCGGCGCGCATATCGCGGATCAGCTGACCGGTGTTGATCTGCACCGGGCAGGCGGTCTGGCACATGCCGTCGACCGCGCAGGTATCGACCACCGCGTAGCGCTCGTCTTCCTTCAGCTGGGCGACCAGAGCCTCGTCGTGCTCCTCCTCGGCGTGGGCGATGGCCCGCTGGATGACGATCCGCTGCCGCGGGGTGGTGGTCAGATGCTGGCTGGGACAGACCGGCTCGCAGTAGCCGCATTCCACGCAGTCATCGATGATCGGACGCACCGGCGTGGTCTTCTTGATGTCGACCAGGTGCAGCTTCGGGTTCTCGGTCAGCACCGAATCGGGGTTGAGGATCCGGGAGGGATCACAGGCCTTCTTGACCTGCCACATGGCGTCGTAGAGCTCGTCACCGTACTGCCGGTGGACGAACGGGGCCATGATGCGTCCGGTGCCGTGCTCGGCCTTCAGCGTGCCCTGCTTGCCGAGCACCAGGGAGACCATGTCCTCGGTGAAGTTCTCGTAGCGCTTCATGGACGCCGGACCGTCGAAATCCTCGGTGACCAGGAAGTGGATGTTGCCGTCCTTGGCATGCCCGAAGATGACACCGCCTTCGTAGCCATGGCGGTCGAAGAGCATCTGCAGATCGCTGCAGACCGTGCCGAGATCCATGATCGGCACCGCGATGTCCTCGAGCAGCGCGGCCGTGCCCTTCGGACGATTGCGCGCGACCTTGGTGTACAGGCCCTTGCGCAGCGTCCACATCTGTTCGCGGCGTCCGGCGTCCTGGGTCAGTTCCGGCGGGGCGTACAGATCGAACGACGCGCACTTTTCCATGCCGGCCCCGGCCCGGGCAGCCAACTCGTCGTCCGAGTCGCCCTGATACTCGACCAGCAGGATCGCTTCGCCGCCGACGGTGAAGTTCTTCGGCAGCACCGGAGCAGCCTCGGTGCCCATCGCGAGGATGGACGCCGAGTCGATCAGCTCGGCCACGTCGGCCCCGCTGTCGACGATCGTGGGCAGCGCTTCGGTGGCTGCGTCGAGGGAGTTGAAGAGCAGGAAACCGGTGGCGGTCTTCGAATGGATCGGGACGGTCTTCAAGGTCGCCTCGGCAACGAAGCCCAGCGTGCCCTCACTGCCGATCATCAGGTGCTCGAGGATCTTGACCGGATCGTCGAAATCGATGAACGAGTTCAGGCCGTAGCCCATGGTGTTCTTCATGGAGTAGCGGCGCTGCAGGTCGGTACGCATCTCGGGGCGACCCAGCTGCGTGTGCAGCTTGGTCAGCACCTCGACCAGCTCCGGCTCCTGGTTGGCGAGCACTTCACCGGCCTTGGGGCTGGCGGTGTCGATGACGGTTCCCGAGGGCAACGCGATCACCATCGAGTCGATCGTGCGGTAGGTGTTGGCGGTGGTTCCGCAGGTCATGCCGGACGAGTTGTTGGCGATCATGCCGCCGATGGTGCAGGCGATCTCGCTGGCCGGATCGGGGCCGAGCTTGGTGTGGTACTTGGCCAGCCGGGCATTCACCTGCCGGACCGTCGCTCCGGGCTGGACGCGCACCCGCTGACCGGCGTCCAGAATCTCGATATCGCGGAAATGCCGCCTGACGTCGAGCGTCAGTCCGCGCGAGAACGCCTGGCCCGACAGGCTGGTGCCGCCGCTGCGGAATGTCAGAGGCCAACCCGAGCGCACGGCCAATGCCATGGCCATGCCCACCTGGTGGGCAGTGCGCGGACGGGCCAGAGCCTGAGGAACCGCGAGATAGTGGGACGCATCGATCGCGATCGCGAAGCGGTCGAGAGCGCGGGTTGTGACTTCAACATCTTCGCCCAGTGCGGCCGCGAGTTCGCGGACGTATTCTTCGGGCACATCGGCCAGTTGTGTTCGGGAACTGATTACTGACATGGATATCGGACTCCTTCGTCGCAATATGGTTCGACCATAACGCGAATCAACATTTGCTGCCACCCATGGGCAGGATCGTATACGCCGTCCGGATGTGCTCTTCGATGAGGTCTGCAGCTCGCTCGGGGTCACGGCTGGCGATGGCTTCGAAGACTCTGCGGTGCTGCCGGTTCAGGTCACGGCGGAAACCCTGATAGTCCGTCATTTCTTCGCTGGCCCGTCGGATCGGGATGGCCAGCGCTTGCCTGACGGCAGTGGTCAGCACGGTTACGAACTGGTTCTCGGCCAGTTGCGCGATGACAATGTGGAAGCGAGTGTCGAGCTCGTTGAACTGGTCGAGCTCCATGTGCTCGGCCTCCATCTCGCCCAGCAGGTCGCCCAGCTTGGCAAGATTCTCGGGATTGGCGTTGATCGAAGCCATCGTGGCGCTGAACCGCTCCAGCATCACCCGGGCATCGACCACGTCATCGATTGGGAACTGTGACAAGGCAACATGCAACTGAAGCAGCTTGCCCAGGGCAGGCCCGTTCTGGGCAGTGATCCGCGTCCCGGAGTTCGGTCCGGCACCCACCTGCGAGGTGATGAGGCCTTGGGCGGCCATCATGCGAAGTGCCTCCCTCACAGCCGCGCGGCTGACCCCGAATTCGGTCGCGAGTTCACGTTCGGCGGGCAACAGGGAGCCCACCGTCAACTCGCCGGCCAAGATCTGGTCCTCGAGGTGCTTCCGCACGGCCTCATACGCTTTCACAGCGTCATCATCGAACCAGCGCAACGAAAGAGGCAAGTAAGTGCCGCGCAAGTCCAGGAGTCGTACAAGGAGGCTTAGCCTAACCTAAGAAGACAAGCCTTGACGATGGTTAGACCACTCCCCGACGATGGTTCTGTTTCCGTCCGCGACTAACGATGGAGTTACGCGTGCCATACCAGCCAGAAATCGCACCGGTCAACGGCAGCCTGACGTTGTCCGCATTGGTAGCCCTGCTGCCCTTGCTTACTATCTTCATAACGCTTGGCGCGCTGCGCTGGAAGGCCCATTGGGCAGGCCTTTCTGCTGTCGCCGTCGCCATCTTGGTAGCCATCTTCGGCTTCAACATGCCGGTCGGCCTGACGGTCTTTTCGGCCTTGGAAGGCGCGGCCTTCGGTATCTTCCCGATCACCTGGATCGTGCTGTGCGCGATCTGGATGTACGAGTTGACCGTCGAGTCGGGCCATTTCGAGGATCTGCGCTCGACCTTCCACGTCATCTCCGACGATCCACGCATTCTCGCGATCTTGATCGCGTTCTGCTTCGGCGGTCTGATGGAAGCCCTCGCCGGCTTCGGTGCGCCGGTGGCGATCACCGGTGTCATGCTGATGTCGATCGGTTACCCGCCGCTGCGGGCCGCCCTGACGGTTCTGCTCGCCAACACCGCGCCCGTGGCGTTCGGCGCTATCGCCACCCCGATCATCACCGCCGGCACCCTGACCGGAATCCCGTACCAGGAGGTCGGTGCCACCGTCGGTCATCAGACCCCGGTGCTCGCCTGGTTCGTTCCGCTGCTGTTGGTGTTGATCGTCGACGGCAAGCGCGGCGTCAAGGAAGTTTGGCCGGCAGCGTTGACCATCGGTCTTTCGTTCGCGGTCGCGCAGTGGGTCAGCGCTACCTGGCTGTCGGTTGAGCTGACCGACGTCATCGCGTCTCTGGTTGGTCTGGCCGCCGGTGTCGTGCTGCTGCGGTTCTGGAAGCCCAAGGGCACCGCCGAAGCTGCGCAGCGTCTGATCGAAATGAAGACCCACGAGGCCGGTGAAGGCTTCCACACCACCACCAAGGTTGAGATCAACGAGGTTAAGCCGGTCACCGGACCAAAGGTTGCCATGGCTTTGTTCCCCTACCTGTTGGTCATCGTCATATTCACCGTCGCCAAGCTGGTCGCGCCGGTGCGGACCGCTCTGGGCATGACCGATATCAAGTTCAGGTGGCCGGGGCTGTGGACCGGTGAGGGAGCACTCATTTTGACCGGTGCGGGTGCCGACAACTCATCGACCATCTTCAACTTCAACTGGCTGTCGAACCCCGGCACGTTGCTGCTGATCACCGGTATCATCGTGGGCTTGGTCTACCGGATGAGCCCGGCGTTGATGGCGAAGGTCTTCGGACGCCAGGTCTACAAGCTGCGCTGGACGTTCTTGACCATCGGCTCGGTGCTGGCACTGGCCTACGTTATGAACCTGTCCGGTCAGACCATCACCGTCGGCACCTGGATCGCCGGCGCCGGCGCGATCTTCGCGTTCTTGTCGCCAATCCTCGGCTGGATCGGCACTGCGGTGACCGGCTCCGACACCTCGGCCAACGCCCTGTTCTCGACGCTGCAGCAGACCGCCGCCCAGCATCTGGGGATCGACGAGCACCTGCTCGTTGCGGCGAACACTTCTGGTGGTGTGGTCGGCAAGATGATCAGCCCGCAGAACCTGGCCATCGCGGCTACCGCAGTCGGTCTGGTGGGCAAGGAATCGGATATCTTCCGGCGTTCCATCCCATGGAGCCTCGGGCTGCTGGCTGTGCTGTGTTTGCTGGTCGGATTGCAGTCGACACCGGTGCTGTCGTGGATGATGCCGAACTTCGGCTAGTGCTTCGACATATCAACTAGGAGGACATATGACGACGACCACAGCTACAACAGCCACCGTCACAAAGGCGGTTGGTAAACCTGGAGCAGGCAAGACCGTCGCGCTGTTCGCCACCTGTGCAAACGACGTGATGTTCCCGCAGACCCCGGTTGCGGTGGTGAAACTGCTGGAACGCTTGGGCTGTAAGGTCGAGTTCCCTGAGGAACAGACCTGTTGCGGCCAGATCTTCACCAACACTGGGTACTACGACGAGGCCGTGGGTTCTGTGAAGAACTTCCTCAAGGCCTTCGAGCCCTACCGCTACATAGTCGGCCCCTCGGGGTCGTGCGTCGGCTCGGTCCGCCACCAGCACGAGATGCTGGCACGGCGGGCGGCCGGCGATGCGGTTGCCAATCGGGTCGCGGCGGTGGCTGCACGCACCTACGACATCAGCGAGTTTCTCATCGACGTGCTCGGTGTGACCGATGTCGGTGCCTACTTCCCGCACAAGGTGACCTACCATCCCACCTGCCATTCCCAGCGAGTGGCGCACGTGGGGGACCGGCCCTATCAGCTGCTGAAGGCGGTGCGGGGGCTGACCCTGCTCGACCTGCCGGACGCCAACACGTGCTGTGGTTTCGGTGGCACATTCTCGCTGAAGAACCCGGACGTGTCGGTCACGATGGCCGGAGACAAGGCTCGCAACGTGGCCTCAACCGGAGCGGAATACCTGGTCGCGGGCGACAATCTCTGTCTGCTGAATATCGGGGGTGTGCTCCATCGCACCAACGCTGGTATCACACCTATTCACATTGCCGAGATCCTCGCCCATACCGAGGGAGATGAGTGATGACTATCCAAACCGAACATCGCCTAACACCGGCACCGCCTCCTGGGGAGTACATCGATTCCCCACGGTTCCAGATTGGCGCCAAGAAAGGTCTGGCCAACACTCAGCAGCGCGCCAACCTGAAGCACGCAACCACGACGATTCGCAACAAGCGGGCCCGGGTGGTCGCCGAACTCGACAACTGGCAGGATCTGCGCACCGCCGGTGAGCAGATCAAGACCAGAGTGGGCCGCCATCTTGATGAGTACCTCGTGCAGTTCGAGGAGAACTTCACCAAGGCGGGCGGCCATGTGCACTGGGCCCGCGACGCCGACGAGGCCAACCGGATCATCATCGGCCTCATCGCAGCGACCGGCGAGAGTGAGGTCGTCAAGGTCAAGTCGATGGTCACCCAGGAAATCGACATGAACGAGGCCCTGGAGGAGGCCGGCATCGCCGCCTGGGAGACCGACCTGGCCGAGCTGATCGTCCAGCTGGGCCATGACCGGCCCAGTCACATCGTGGTTCCGGCGCTGCACCGCAACCGGGCCGAGGTGCGCGAGATCTTCCTCGAGGAGATGGGACTCTACGGCACCCCGGCACCCGAGGGGCTGGACGATGCGCCGGTCAACCTGGCCGGCGCCGCCCGCACACACCTGCGCGAGAAGTTCATGCGGGCAAAGGTGTCGACCTCGGGAGCCAACTTCGCGATTGCCGAGACCGGCTCACTGGTCGTCGTGGAATCCGAGGGCAACGGCCGGATGTGCCTGACGCTGCCGCAGACCCTGATCTCGGTGGTGGGCATCGAGAAGATCCTGCCCACCTTCGACGACTTCGAGGTCTTCATGCAGCTGCTGCCACGCAGCTCGACCGGCGAGCGGATGAATCCGTACACCAGTGTCTGGACCGGTCCCAGCCCCGAAGGCGACGGTCCGCAGAATGTGCATGTGGTGCTGGTCGACAATGGCCGTACCAATGTGCTGTCGGACCCGATCGGACGAGCCGCACTGCGTTGTATCCGCTGCTCGGCCTGCCTGAACATCTGCCCGGTCTACGAACGTGTCGGTGGGCATGCCTACGGCTCGGTCTACCCGGGTCCGATCGGCGCGATCCTGAACCCGCAGCTGCGCGGCACCGATTCGGTGATCGACCGCTCGCTGCCCTATGCGTCCAGCCTGTGCGGGGCCTGCAACGAGGTCTGCCCGGTACGCATTCCGATCTCCGATCTGCTCGTGCATGAGCGGCACAAGGTGGTGGAGGCCAAGAAGGCCGATCCTCCGCACATCCCGCACACACTCGAGCCGCAGTTGATCGGGGTGGCTGCCTGGGTGATGGACGACTACCGGCATCTGGCACTGGCCGGGCGCGGCAGCGCGTTGGGTTCGGCTGTTCTCGGCAAGATGCTCGGCGTGCAGGGCTTCGGTGCTATTCCTGGGCCACTCAGCCGTTGGACGAGCGCCCGTGACGTGCCGATGCTTCCGGAACAGAGCTTCCGGCAGTGGTGGAAGAAGAATCGAGGGGATCAGCAGTGACCAGCGCCAAGGAAGAGATTCTGGGCCGGGTGCGCAGCGCGCTGCGCGACGTCCCGGCGGACGAGACTCCCGCGGATTCGCCCGTTGAGTGGGTTTATCACCGCAGCGTCGAGGTCGGGAACATCATCGACACCTTCGAGCAACGGGTCGTCGATTACAAGGCTGCGGTGGTTCGCAGTCCGAAGGCGAAGCTCGCTGCGGCGCTGACCACAGCGGCCCGCGATCTGGGTGTGACCTCGGCCGTGGTGCCAGCGGGTCTCGCCCAGGCGTGGCGAGACGGTCTGGCAGCTGCCGGCGTCGAGGTCGTCGAGGACAATCCGGGTCACCGGTTGAGCCACAGTGAACTCAACGACACGGGCGCTGTGGTCACCGCTGCTGCCTGTGGGGTTGCGCTGACCGGCACGATCGTGCTCGACCACAGCGCCGATCAGGGACGCCGTGCACTCAGTCTGGTGCCCGACGTGCACATCTGCGTAGTGATGGCCGATCAGGTCGTCTCGGGTGTCCCCGAGGCGGTGGAGCGGGTGAAGCCCGCTGTGCTGGCCGGGCAGCCGCTCACCTGGATCAGCGGAGGTTCCGCGACCAGCGACATCGAGTTGAGCCGTGTCGAGGGCGTGCACGGTCCACGCAGTCTGTACGTGATCATCGCGGAGTGATACCGGAGTAAGAACACATTCGGTGCGGCGGCGCCAGCGGGTCTGACCGGCTGGCGCCGCCGCACTGTGTTTCGCCGCCGGACTGTGTTCGTCCACTCGATGGCGATGCCGACCCGAAGCTTCGTGTCGCTCCTCCATAGACGGTAGCTTTGGTGAACGTGAGCGATCGAATCGATGGGCGCAAGGCGGCCGAGTTGCGGCCGGTGTCATTCAGCAGGGGCTGGCTCGACCATGCCGAGGGATCGGTGCTGGTGGAGTTCGGCCGAACCAGGGTATTGGTGGCCGCTTCGGTGACCGAGGGCGTGCCGCGCTGGCGCAGGGGCTCCGGTCTGGGCTGGGTGACCAGCGAGTACGAGATGCTGCCGCGGGCCACCAACACCCGCAACGATCGCGAATCCCGTAAGGGACGCATCGGCGGGCGTACCCACGAGATCAGCCGGCTGATCGGGCGTTCGCTGCGCGGAGTCATCGATTACAAGGCGCTCGGGGAGAACACCATCGTCATCGACTGCGATGTTCTGCAGGCCGACGGGGGCACCCGCACCGCGTCCATCACGGGAGCCTATGTGGCGCTGAGCGACGCGGTGTCCTGGTTGCGTGCGCGTCACCTGCTGGCCGGCGAGCCGCTGATCGGTTCGGTGTCTGCCATCAGCGTGGGCATCGTCCGCGGTCAGCCGATGCTCGACTTGTGCTATGAGGAGGATTCGTCGGCGGACGTCGACATGAACATCGTGTGCTCCGGAACCGGTGACTTCATCGAGGTGCAGGGCACCGCCGAGGGAGCGCCGTTCGATCGTGACCTGCTCAATCAGCTGCTCGATCTCGGGCAGGCCGGCTGCGCGGAACTCACCCGGATGCAGGCCGAAGCTCTCGCCGAACCGGTCCACCGATGACCAGCAGAGTGATGCTGGCGACCAACAACGCCAAGAAGCTGGCCGAGCTGCGGCGAATCGTCGCCGAACAGGGGCTGGGCGTCGAGATCGTCGGCCTGGCCGACGTGGACAGCTACCCGGAGCCCGCCGAGACCGAATGGACCTTCGAGGGCAATGCTCTGATCAAGGCCCGCGCCGGCGTCGAGCACAGTGGCCTGGTCACCTTGGCCGACGACTCGGGTCTGTGCGTGGATGCCCTGAATCAAATGCCGGGAGTCCGCTCGTCCCGCTGGGCTGGGCCCGACCACGACGATCAGGCCAATCTCGAGCTGGTGCTGCGCCAGATCGACGACGTGGACGATCCGCTGCGCGGCGCTCGCTTCGTCGCGGCGGTCGCGCTGGTGACCCCGGATGGCCGGGAGTTCACCACCCGTGGGGAAATGGGCGGCCAGCTGGCCAGGGTCCCTCGGGGTGCGAACGGATTCGGCTACGATCCGATCTTCGTCGCCGACGATCAGCTGCTGGAGCCCGGAACCGAACCCCTGACCACCGCGCAGATGACTGCCGAGCAGAAGGATGCGATCAGTCACCGCGGCCGTGCCCTGCGCGCGATGGTGCCGCAGCTGCTGGAGGTTCTCGGACTGGAGACGTCATGAAGCAGTATCTGGATCTCTTGCAGCACGTTCTCGATCACGGCGTTCACAAGCCTGATCGCACCGGAACAGGGACACGCAGTGTGTTCGGCTATCAGATGCGCTTCGACCTGCAGGCAGGCTTTCCGCTGCTCACCACGAAGAAGATCTTCACCCGTGGGGTCTTCGGCGAGCTGCTCTGGTTCCTCAAGGGCTCGACGAATATCGAATGGCTGGTCCAGAACAAGATCCACATCTGGGACGAGTGGGCCTCCCCGGACGGCGAACTGGGGCCGATCTACGGCTACCAGTGGCGCAGCTGGCCCACCCCCGGCGGGGGCCACATCGATCAGATCGCTCAGGTGATCGATGCGATCAAGACCAACCCCGATTCGCGCCGGCACATCGTCTCGGCCTGGAATGTCGGCGAGATCCCGCAGATGGCCCTGCCGCCGTGCCACGCGCTTTTCCAGTTCTATGTGGCGCCCGCGACCGGCGATGGCGAACGCGGAAAGCTGAGCTGTCAGCTGTACCAGCGCTCGGCGGACCTCTTCTTGGGTGTGCCGTTCAATATCGCGTCCTATGCCACGCTGACCCACATGGTGGCCCAGGTCTGCGATCTGGAGGTGGGCGACTTCGTCCACACCCTGGGGGATGCGCACATCTACGACAACCACCTCGATCAGGTACATGAGCAGCTCAGCCGCGAACCGCGCGCGCTGCCGAGACTGTGGTTGAGCCCTCAGGTGCGTGACATCTTCGACTTCACCCTGGATGACATCAAGGTCACCGACTATGACCCGCATCCGGCCATCAAGGCACCGATCGCGGTCTGATGAAGTCCCGCCGCAAAGGAGAGGCGCAGCAGATGAAACTCATTGCGATTGCCGTGGTGGCCAGCAACGGCGTGATCGGAGATGGCAACGATCAGCCGTTCAAGTTCGCCGAGGACTGGGCACGGTTCAAGAAGATCACCATGGGCCACTCGATGATCATGGGACGCAAGACTCATGAGGCCATGGGCCTGCTGCCGGGGCGAACCAGCATCGTCATCACCCACCATCCCGAGAAGCTCAGCTTCCCGGTGTCCGAGGATGGGCGTCCGCGGGGCATCGCGGTGACCAGCTGGGAGCAGGCAGTGCAGGTGCCCACCGGCGACGCCGACGAGGTCAGGTATGTCATCGGTGGCGGACAGATCTACCGGCTCGCCTGGCCACATCTGGACGAGTTGGACATCACCGAGGTGCACGCACAAGCTGCGGGCTCGGTGCTTTTTCCGGAGATCAAACCCGAAGAATGGAAGGAGGTCTCGCGACAGCCGCGCGGCGAATTCGACTTCGTGCGGTACACGCGAGCACAGTAATGAAGATCAACCTCGAGGTGGGCGATGTCGCCCAGTTCACCAAGACTCTGGGCGAGTCGGACGTCTACCTGTTCGCGGGTATCACCGGCGATCTGTCCCCAAACCACATCAACGAGGAGTACGGCCGGACCACTCCCTACGGGGGTCGTATCGCGCACGGCATGCTGGTGCTGAGTCTGTCGTCCGCCTGCTCGACGATGATCCAGGCGAGAGCCGGACAGGCGTGCGTGAGCTACGGATACGACAAGGTGCGGTTCACCGCAGGAGTACTGATCGGCGACACATTGACGGTGACTTACACCATCACCGAGGTCGATCAGGAGGCAGCGAAGACCTACTCGAGCATCGAGATCCACAACCAGGGTGGCGAGTTGTGTGCGGTGGGCAAGCACATTCTGAAGTTCTTCGACGCACCACTGGCGTAGCAGGGCGGAATAGTGCGAGCCTCGGCGTCGATCCTGCACCTGGATCTCGATGCCTTCTTTGCATCGGTCGAGCAGCGCGACAAGCCGTCGCTGCGCGGCAAACCGGTGATCGTGGGAGGCATCGGCGGACGCGGGGTGGTCGCTACTGCCAGCTACGAGGCCCGCGAGTTCGGAGTCGGGTCGGCGATGTCGACGGCCGAGGCACGACGGCGCGCTCCGCACGCCGCCTATCTGGGCGGCCGCTTCGACGCCTACCGGCAATCGAGTCGCATCGTGATGGCGCTGCTGCACGAGTTGAGCCCGGTCGTGGAGCCGCTGAGCATCGACGAGGCCTACGTCGATCTCGCCGCGGGCGGTATCGAGACCAGTTCTGTCGTGGAGCTGGACCGGCTGGTCGGTGATCTGCGTGCCGAGCTGACCCGCCGGACCGAGGGACTGAGTGCCTCGGTCGGGGTCGGCTCGAGCAAGTTCATCGCAAAGCTCGCCTCGGAGGCGGCGAAGCCGGATGGATGGCTCGTCGTGGCCCCCGGGCGGGAGCTGGAGATGATCACGCCGATGTCCGTGCGCGCGGTGCCCGGTGTCGGGCCGGCAACGATGGAGCGGCTGGCCCGGCTCGGCGTGGTGACGGTGGCCGATCTGCAGCGAGCCTCGGCCAAGGAACTGGTGCGTGAGCTCGGCCAGGCTGCGGGATCCGGCCTGCGTGAACTGGCGTTCGCCAGGGACGATCGCGCGGTGCAGGCGGTCCGCGAAGCGAAGTCCATCTCCGTGGAGGACACGTTCGCGACCGATCTGACCGATCCGCACGAGATCGCCGCGGTGATCGACCGGGACGCGGTGCTGGTGGCCGCCCGGATGCGCAAGGCAGGGCTGTTTGCGCGGACGGTGACGATCAAGGTGCGGCTTGGAGACTTCACCACATGGACGCGATCACGGACGCTGGACGGAGCCACCGACTCCGCCGAGCGAATCCGGGCCGTCGCCCGTGGACTGCTGGGCGGCCTGGCCACAACCAGCGGGGTGCGCCTGCTGGGGGTCGGGGTGGCGAACTTCACCGCGGCCGCCCAGGAGGAGCTGTTCTGGGCCGACGAGGAACTCGGTCCGATGACCGAAGAGGTCACCTCGGTGCCGGCGATGAGGCGGCGGCACGGGTCGAGCGGCGCATGGATCCCCGGCATGGATGTCGAGCACGAAGAACACGGCCGCGGCTGGGTCTGGGGTGCAGGTCACGGGGTCGTCACCGTGCGTTTCGAGACCCGGTTGACCGGTGTCGGTCCGGTCCGCTCGCTCGCGTCCGACGACCCGGGACTTCATCCGGTCGGGCCGCTGCCGATGGCCTTCCAGGTCGATGACAGCGAGGATCCGGCCCCCGGCTAGCGATCCGAGGGCCGGACACGGGACCCACCTATCCGTGCGGCGACGTCAGTTCTTGCGCTGCTGCCTCGCGAACAAGATCAACATCAGCAACAGCACGGCGCCGTAGGCAATCTGCTGGCCGGCATCCGACAGGCCGACGACCTGCAAGAAGCTGAGCAGAACCACGATGGTACCGACGCCGGAGAAGGTGCCTCCGTACCCGCCGACGCCGCCGAAGATGCTGGTGCCGCCGATCACGACTGCCGCGATGGACTTGAGCTGGTACGGTCCGCCCAGGTCGTAGTAGCTCGACCCGATGTAGCCGGTCAGCATGAGGCCGGCCAAGGCGGACATCACGCCCGAGATGACATAGATGGCGATCACGATGACGGCCACCCGCACGCCGGAGGCCTGCGCGGCCCGGCGACTCAGGCCGACCGCGTACAGCTGCATTCCGAAGACCGACTTGCGCAGCACCAGGATGATGCCGATGCCCAGGATTACCCACAGCACCACGCCCCCGGTCAGCACCCCGGCGAACCGGGCCTGCATGAAGGTCACGATCGCGGGACTGGCATTGCCCTTGTTCACGCCTCCGGTGATCAGGTAGCCGGTACCCAGCAGCATCGTCATGGTTGCCAGTGTCATCACCATGTCGGGCACCTTCAACAGTGCGATGCCGACCCCGTTGACCAGACCGACGGTGAGACCGATGAGCAGCGTCAACCCCATCGCGAGCGGCATGTTCGCATTCGAACCGGCCATGACCAGGGCTGTCACCAGGTTGGTGAGTGTCATCACGGCGCCCACCGACAGATCGATGCCGGCGACCAGGATGGCCAGGTTCTGGCCGATGGCGACCACGCCGAGTAGCCCCATCAGCTGCAGCAGGCTTGCGACCTGGGTCGTGCTGCGGTAGCCGGGCGCGAACGTGAACGTCACCGCCAAGACGATCAGCAGGATGAGGTGTGGCGCAATCGTCTGGATGCTCACCGAGCGGCGACGTGAAACCGCGGGGGCCGGAGCGCTCGGACCCGTATCGGCAGTGCTGGTGGCGCTCATGCTGCCCTCCTCAGTTCTGGACGAGAATTCGCGCGGGCGCGGCCGATCAGATAGGGCACACCCAGCGCGGCGATCAGGATCGTCCCGATCACCACGTACTGCCAGTACCCGTTCAGGCCGAGGCTGAACAGCAGGTTGCCGATCAGCCGCAGGGTCACGGCACCGGCAACCGCTCCGGCGATGGTGCCTCGTCCACCGGACAGCAGCGTGCCGCCGATGACCGCCGCGGCGATAGCGTTCATCGTGAAATCGACGCCGATCTTCGGATCACCGGAGGCTGAGGTCATCGTCATCAGCATGCCGCCGAAGGAGGTGAAGGCCGCACCGAGCACATAGGTGCTCGCCCGGACGGCGCGGACGTTGATGCCGGAGGTGAAGGCCGATGAGTCGTCCTCGCCAACCGCCATGATCGCGGTGCCCAGCCAGGACCGCCGGATCGGGTACCAGACCAGCAGCGGAATGCCGATGAGCAGGATCAGGGAGAACGGTATCGGGCCGATCAGCAGCAGCGGAATATTGGAGAACCACTTGGGCACCGACCCGCCCGGGGTGGGCAGGACATACAGCGCGACGCCGGCGAGAATGGACGACGTCGCCAAGGTAATGACCAGCGGCGGCAGCCCCATATAGGCCACCAGCACGCCGTTCACCGATCCGACCACCAGGCTCACGGCAAGAGCGATCAGGGCAGCGAGCAGCACCGGCACGCCGTTACTGGACAGATAGGCGATGATCACGTTGGTGATGGTGAGAATCATGCCCAGCGACAGGTCGATGCCCTTGCCGAAGATGATGACCGCCATGCCGCAGGCGACCATCGCCAGTGGCAAGGTCTGGGCGATCACGATGGCGATGGATGAGATCGACAACCGGGGGGTATTGAGCATCCACCCGACCGCGACGATCGCCAGGATCACGAACGCCGCAATCGCCGAGGGCTCCCGGCGAGCGAAGCGCTTCAGCGAGTTCATGCGGACTCCTCCTGGATGCTCTCTTCGACGCCCTGGAAGGCAGCACCCGTGATGGTCTCTTCGGTGATCTGAGAACCAGTCAACGTGCGGACGATCCGTCCCTCGGCCATCACGTGCACGACGTCCGCCAGCCCGACGATCTCGGTGAGGTCGGTCGACAGCATGAGCACGCCGATGCCGTCGTTGGTCAGCTTGCGCAGCAGACCGTAGATCTCCTGTTTGGTTCCCACATCGATACCTCGAGTGGGGTCGGCGCACAGAATCACCCGCGGATCAGCTACCAGCCATTTGCCGATGACGATCTTCTGCTGGTTTCCTCCCGACAGTTGTCCAGCGATCTTGCCCGGATCTGCGGGTCGGATGGCCATTGCGGAGATCGCCTTCGTGGCGACCTCCTTCTCCGCCGTCCGGCTGATCCAGCCTGCCTTCGCGCGGCGGAAGACCGTCGGCAATGAGATGTTCTGGCCGATCGTCATCGGCAGCACAAGGCCTTGCGACTTGCGGTCTTCGGGGATGAGAACGATACCGTGCCGGATTCCGGCCGCGACAGACCGAAAGGCCGAGAACTCGTGACCGTCCAGGGTCAGGCTGCCGCGCGCCGGACGCAGCCCGGCAAGACCCTCCAGGAGATCGTTCTGTCCGTGCCCGGCCAAGCCGGCCAGCGCGACGAGCTTGCCCTTGGGGATGGTCAGCGAGATGTCGTGCACCATGG
This sequence comes from Brooklawnia propionicigenes, assembly GCF_030297015.1. Classification (NCBI taxonomy): domain Bacteria; kingdom Bacillati; phylum Actinomycetota; class Actinomycetes; order Propionibacteriales; family Propionibacteriaceae; genus Brooklawnia; species Brooklawnia propionicigenes. The sequence continues at coordinate 2,557,040 of NZ_AP028056.1, forward strand.
TGCCCGGCACCGACAAGCCCGAGACCGTCAAGATCGTTTCGGCGGCTTGGTCCGATGCCTTCGGGGGATAGACGGCTGCCAGTTCCCGGCCGACCATCAGCTTGACGATCTCCGCTTCGGTGGTGTCGGCCGTCGGCCGCGTGCCGACATGTTTGCCGTCCTTGAGCACCATGATCGCGTCGGAGACCTCGAACATCTCGCTCATCCGGTGGGTCACCAGGACGAGCGAGGTGCCCGCATCGCGCAACTGGCGGATCAGCTTGAGTAACGTCTCGACGTCGCCTTCTCGCAGGCCCGATGTCGGCTCGTCGAGGATCAGGATCCTGGGCGAGGTGGACATGGCCTTGGCGATCTCCACCATCTGCTTTTCGGCCAGGGTCAGATCGCGCACCATGGTCTGCGGGGAGATACCCAGCCCGAGCCGGGTGAGCAGTTCCTGAGCGAGCCCGTCTCGCCGCTGTCTATCGGTGAGACCGAAGCGGCCTCTGGGCTCGCGGCCCAAGAAGATGTTGTCGGCGACGGACTGATGGTCAAGCACCGAGAGTTCCTGGGCGACCGCGGCGACGCCCAGTTCCCGCGCCCGGGCAGGAGTGAGCGACTGCTCGGCGCCGTCGATGACGATGCTGCCCTCATCAGGTTGGTAGACGCCGGTCAGTGTCTTGATCAAGGTCGACTTGCCGGCGCCGTTCTCGCCCGCGATTGCAAGCACCGATTGGGGACGAAGAGTCAGGTCGACGCCACGGAGTGCGTGCACTCCGCCGAATGACTTGGCGATGCCGGTGGCGGTCAGAATCGCGCCACCGGCATCGTGTGTAGCTCGTGCCATGACTCAGCCGAAGAGGTCGTGCAGAATGTCGTCGGGCAGGCTGGTGGGCAGGAACATCGCATCCGACATGTCGGGGCGCACGTTCTCGTCAAGATTGTCCTTGTCGATCACGTCGAGCTTGACGTCGACCGTCTGCCCGGGATCTTCGCCGCGAAGAGCATTGATGCCGTACTGCAGGGCCGTCACCGAGAGCGCGGGCGATTGCGAGGGAGCGATCGATTCCCAGCCGGTGGCATCCCGCAGTTCCTTCCACTTCTTCAAGAAGCCGTTGTACCCCTCGCCCGGGATCGGCAGTACGTCGAGCCCGCGCTGCTCCAACACCTCGATCGCGCCCAGCGACATGGCGCCGCCCTGGGAGTAGATGCCCTTCACATTGGGGTTAGCGGACAGCAGGTTGGCGGCAGCCGCCTGGGCCTTCGCCTGATCCCAGTCGCCAGCGGCGTTCGCTACGATCTTGATGCCCTTGGCCTCCAGTGCCGTACGGGCCGCGCCTGCACGGCCCGAGTCATTCGGCGTGCCGGAGACGCCGTCGAGCATGAAGACCTCGTCACCGCTGGACAGCACACCGGCAAGCCATTCTCCGCCGATCTGGCCGAACTCGGCGGCGCTGGTGTTGATGATGATGTTGTATTCGCTCTCCACGGCGTTGTCGAAGGACACGACCTGAATGCCCGCCTCCTGGGCCCGCTGAACCACACCACTCAGGGCGGTCGCGCTCGCCGCATCAATGAGGATCAGGTTCGCGCCGGCAGTGATCATGTCGTTGATCTGCGAGATCTGCTGATCGACCGACTGGTTCGCATCGGTGATGATGGTGCGGGAGATGTCGTCGGCGAACTTGTTCTCTGCCGCGTACTTGAACTCGGCGACCATCTGCGAACGCCAGGAGTTGCCGGCCCAGCCGTTGGCGAGGCCGACGACGAGTTTGCCATCGACCGGCGCCACCATGTGGTTGGCGCCCGAGGCAGATGCTGAGCCGCCTGAACCTCCGCTGCCCGCGGTGGAACATCCGGCGGCCACACCCGCGATTCCCATCGCCAGTCCTGCTTGAAGCAGACTGCGGCGGCTGAATTGATGAATCATCTTTCCTCCTATTTGGACCGGGCCAGGGTCATCGTCGGCCCGGCCGTTCTTGTCTGAATCAGCAGTACGGCACCATCGAATTCGCTGGCGCACGACGGATCTGTGGATTGGGCGGATGTTATGGCAAGCACCGAACGATCGGGGCCGACGAATGCGCAACTCGTCGGGTTATGCACGGGAAGCTCCCACACCAGATCGGTGCGACCGTCAGGTGTGTAACGCACGATCCGGGAGCCATTCCACTTGCACGACCAGAAGCAGCCGTCGTCGTCGATGCATCCGCCATCAGGCACATAGCCGGCGGGATCGCGGGCGAATTCGCGCTTGTTGCTGATATCGCCGCTGGCCTCGTCGTAATCGAACGCCCAGATCACTCGCGGAATCGAATCGGTGTAATAGAACGTGCGGTGATCGGGAGACCAATCCAAACCGTTGGAGGTCGTCACATGTGCCAGTTCCTCGGTGACCCCGGAACCGTCCAGCCGGTAGAGCGCGGACAGGGGATCGACCTCGGCGTAGGTCATCGATCCGAACCACACCCGGCCCTGGGGATCGGTCTTGCCGTCATTGATCCGGTGGGTTTCCAGCGGGTGCGGGGCGTGCCACAGCTGCTCCCACTCGGTGAGCGCCACGTTGCTGCGCCACAGGCCATCGGGAAAGCCCGCGAGCCAGCCACCTGCGATGTCCGGCACTGCGAAGCCGGGCATCTGCGGCAGGTCGGTCGTGCGCGTGACGGCCGCGTCCAGGTCGGACGAAAACAGTTTGCGTCCCAGAATGTCGACCCAATGCAACTGGGCGCCATCCCACACCGGTCCCTCGCCAAGTTGGGCGCGGGAAGGGAACGCAAGGGTGTCGAAAACGGGTGTTGATGCAAGCATGTGATCCTATCTCGGACATCTCTGTATGAGAGGCTCGCATCAGGATAATCCTCCAGGATCGACTGGTCAACCGCGCCGTGGCAGCGGGTTTCATGAGATGCTCCGCGATAGATTCCGGACAGGAGTATTTTTCGCGCCTCATGCACGAAGATCCCGTGCACCAACTCAAATGACCAGCCGGCGACCGAATTATCCGCAGTCAGGTCCATCGGCCGAAGCCACATAAATATCGGGTGTGGTTATGGCTCTCAACGAACCATAACCACACCCGATATTCGTGTGGAATGCCTGTCAGATCACAACAGATCTCGCAGGGCCGGTGCCACCAGGGTCTCGACAGCAACCTTGGCGTCGCCGGCTGTCGGCGCGTCGACAGCGAAGGCGGCCATCTGCTGGCAGGTGGAGTAGTCGTGCAGACGCAGCGCGGCGCGCACGGTGGCGACCTTGCTCGGAGCCATCGACAGCGACGACACCCCCAAGCCGACCAGCACCAAGGCGAGCAGCGGATCGCCGCCGGCCTCGCCGCACACACCCACTGGTTTGCCGGTTGCTCGTCCGCCCAGGCAGGTGCTTTTCACCATGGCCAGCAGCGCCGGCTGCCAAGGGCTCAGCAGGGGCGCCAGCGCGCCCTGCATGCGGTCGGCGGCAAGCGTGTACTGGGACAGGTCATTCGTGCCGATCGACACGAAATCGATCACGGAGAGCAGCTTGTCAGCCATGATCGCCGCGCTCGGAATCTCGACCATGATGCCGACCTTCGGCAGACCGAGCGGGCGCACCTTCTCAGCGAACCATTTCGCCTCGTCCAGGGTCGCAACCATCGGTGCCATGACCCGCAGGTCAGCGGTCCTTCCGGTCGCCTCATAGGCGGCAGCCAGAGCCTGCAGCTGAGTGTCGAGCAGGTCTTCGCGGACCATGCTCAGCCGCAGACCGCGGCGTCCCAGAGCCGGGTTGTCTTCGGGACCGAGATCGGCGAACGCCAGCGGCTTGTCGGCCCCGGCATCGAGGGTCCGCACGACGACTCGGCGGTCACCGAACGCCTTCAGCACCTCGGTGTAGGTTGCAGTCTGCTCGGCGAGCGTCGGAGCCTGATCGCGTTCCAGGAAGAGGAACTCGGTGCGGAAGAGTCCGGAACCCTCGAGATCGTAACCGGCGGCCTTGCGGGCATCGTCGGCGGTGCCGATGTTGGCCAACAGCGCCACCTTGTGGCCATCGCGGGTTGCACCCTCGCCGCTGGAGCCGGCCAAGGCTGCCGCCCGGCGGCGGGACCGCTCGGCAAGTAGCTCGACCTCGGCGTCGGTCGGGGAGACGATAACCTCGCCGACTCCGCCATCCAGGGCGACCCGGTAGCCGGCGACGATGACCTCGGCACCCTTGGCCTGGACAACGGCCGGGATGTCGAGCTGGGCGGCGAGAATCGCGGTATGACTCGTCGGGCCACCGGCTTCGGTGATGATCCCCAGCACGGTGTCCTTCGACAGCGTCGCGGTCTCGGCCGGAGCCAGATCGTGCGCGACCAGGATCGACGGCGTCTGCAGATCCGGGACGCCGGGGGCCGGGAGCCCGCGCAGCTGACAGATCGTCCGGTCGCGGATGTCGTAGAGATCGGTGACGCGCTCGGCCATGTATCCGCCGATCTGGGTCAGCATCACCGCGTACTCTTCGACCGCATTGTGCACGGCCTTGGTGATACCGGTGCCCTTCTTGAGTTCCTTGTCGACCGACTTGGCCAGCCCACGGTCGCGCGCCAGCTGAGCTGTCGCCTCGAGGATCGGCTTGGACGTCTTGGGCGCGTGCTCGGCCTTGGCCAGCAGTGCCTCCGACACAGCCTTCATGGCATCTCGCACCCGCTGACCGTCCGCGGCGGCATCGGTGCTGGGTGGCTCGGTGGCGTCCACACCCGGGGCCGGCACAACCAGTACGGCGGGTCCGGCCGCCGTACCGGCAGAAACCCCAATACCGTGCAGGATCTGATGGGTTGGAATAGTACTCATATCTTCATCCTTTGACTGGGGGATCTTGTCATCGGTGATTACGATCCCGGGCTGCCGTAGCTGAGTGGTAGCACCATTCTTATCAATGTTCGACATCGATGACGGTCTGTCCGGCCGAAACGTCAATACCGGTGTGCGGAGTGACTGCCGACAAGGCCGCGGTGTTGGTCACGGTCAGCATGACGGTGGTATCGAAACCGGCTTGCTTGACGGTGTCCAGGTTGACCGTGGCGAGCAGATCGCCGACGTTGACCCGCTGCTTCTTCGCCACGGCGACCTGGAAGCCCTTGCCGTCCAGCTGCACGGTGTCGATACCGATATGGACGAGCACCTCGACGCCATCATCACTCTTGATGCCGAACGCATGGCCGGTCTTGGCGACCGTCACCAGCGTCCCCGCGATCGGGGAGACGACACGCTCGTCGGTGGGCACGATGCCCACGCCCTCGCCGAGCGCACGAGAGGCGAACACCTTGTCCGCGACGTCGTCCAGGCTGACAACATGGCCGGCCACAGGCGAGGCGATCTCGTCGGTGGCCTGGGCGACGGCCGCGGGGGCCGGCGCGACGGCGGTGGCAACGCCACCCGAACCGGCGGAAGCAGCAATCGGGGCGGCCACGGCAGCAGCCTCATGACGGGCAGCCAGTGCCTCATCGGCTTGGGCCTGTTCGAGGGCCGCCTTGGCTTCGGCCTTCTGTTCCGGGGTGCGGTAATCGGAGATGATGACCAGCGTCATCGCGACGGCGAAGGCCACCGCGATAGCGATCGCGTAGACCCACATCGGCGAGAAGACCGGGATCGTCAGCAGCGAGGTGAAGGCGAACGCTTCGGTGGTGACACCGCGGCGCTCCTGGCCGATGGTCGCGAGGCTGCCGAGAATAGCGATGGTCAGACCGCCGGCGAAACATCCCACCAACATCCGCGGGTAGATGCGCTTGAAGCGCAGGTGAATGCCGTAGAGAGACGGCTCGGAAATGCCGCCGAGCAGGCCCGCGGCCAGAGCGCCGGTCGCAGTCTGACGCATGGTCGTGTCCTTGTCGCGCATCGACAGCACCAGCACACCGGCGGTCGCGCCGAAGCAGGCGAAGTTCCAAGCACCCATCGGTCCCTGAATGAAGTCGTAGCCCAGGGTGTCGATGTTCATCAGCATCAGTGCATTCAGCGGCCAGTGCAGGCCCAGCGGCACCAGGAACGGGTAGAGCATCGGAATCATGATCGCGAAGACGAAGGGCGCGTGGCCATTCAGCCACGCCAGCCCGGCACCCAGACCACTACCGAGCCAGACACCGAGCGGGCCGATCAGGAAAGCGGTCACCGGGATCATGATGATCATGGAGAAGAACGGCACGAAGACCATCTGGATGTTCTCGGGGAAGATCTTCTTCAACCACTTGTAGACCAGGCCCAGCACGGCCACCATGATCAATGGGACGAAGACCTGTCCGGAGTAGTCGTTCATCTGCAGCGGCAATCCGAAGACATGGGCCACACACGATTGGGTGCCCAGCGTCTCGTTGACAGTGCAGACGGTGTCCGGGAACAACGTCGTGTCATTGAGGCTGACGAAGTTGGGTGTCATCAATGCGGCCATCACTGTGGCGCCGACCCAGGGATCGACGTTCAGCTTCTTGGACGCGTTGTAGGCGACCATTATCGGCAGGAAGTAGAACACAGCGCGCCACATGGCGTCCACGAAAACCCACGTCGCAGGCTTGTTCTCGGCGCGGAAATCGACGATGCCGAGCGCATCCAGCACAGCCGCGAAGGCGATGATCAGCGAGGCGCCGAGCAGGACGCCCAGCAGCGGACGGAAGGAGTCGGACAGGTACTCGAAGAAGCTGTCGAGCCAGGCGACCTTGCCGCGGGGGCCACCGGCGCGGGCCGCGGCCTTGACATCAGCGTCCGAGCTGTCGCCGGTACTGACGGATTTCATGGACGGTAGTGCCATGATGTCGGAATACATCGATTGCACCGCGCCGCCGATGACGACCTGCAGGCGATCGCCGCCCTGCGGCACGACACCCATCACTCCAGGTACCGCCTCTAGTGCGGCCTGATCGACGAGGGAACCGTCCCTGAGCTGGAAACGTAGCCGAGTCGCGCAGTGGCTGAGACTCTCGATGTTCCCGGGACCACCCGAATTGGCGACGATCTGCGCGGCAGGGGACTGCCCGACTGTTGACTCCATAGTCATTCCTCAAAGTGCCGAATTACCGGCCCGGTCCTTGGGGGCGAAAAAGGCCCGAGACACGTCCTCGCATTAGGGCGGCTCAGGCACTGCCTCTCAGGATTGACAACCGGGGTGAGCTGGTTGGCTCAAACGGCAAACTAACATGCTGAATCCGCTGCTGGCAAGGATATCGGCGCTATTCAGCGATACTTTCGAGACTCACGCTTCGAGCTGGGGATCGTGTGGTGAAGACTGTGGTTTTGTGTCGTTTTGGCTGAGGCGAGAACGCGGCACGCTCAATCGGCTCGGGGCGTGCATGAGCTTGCTCCCCGCCTGCCTCAATCGCTTGTGCCGGAGAAGGGACTCGAACCCTCATGCCTTGCGGCACAGGAACCTAAATCCTGCGTGTCTGCCAATTCCACCACTCCGGCGCACCCCGAGTGGGGAGCGGGCCCAGTCTACAAGTGGAGCAATCCCAGGTCGCGACGCAGGCGGTCGACGTGACCGGTCGCGCGAACGTTGTACTGGGCGAGATCGATTCGTCCGACGCCGTCTTCGTCGACATCGATGACGAAGGTCGAGCGCAGGACACCCTCCATGGACTTGCCGTACAGCACCTTCGTGCCCCAGGCGCCGTAGGCGTCCAGGGTCTGCTGCGACTCGTCCGAGAGCAGGGTGATCTTGAGACCCTTGCGCTGGCGGAAGGCGGCCAGCTTCTCGGGGGCGTCCGGAGAGATGCCGATCACATCGATGCCGGCTTCCAAGAAGTCGTCGCGGGCAGCCGTGAAGTCGACTGCCTGGGTGGTGCAGCCGGGGGTCATCGCGGCGGGATAGAAGTAGACGACCACCTTGCGTCCTGCGAAATCCGACAGCGAAACCGGCTTCCCATCCGCATCAGGCAGAGTGAAGGCGGGCGCGACTTCTCCAGCGACCAGTTGACTCATGGCTTTCAGATTAGTGACTCCCGGCAAACGCCGGGGCATCCGTCAGATCATGCGGCGAGCGGGGCGAAGGGAATAGGCTAAGTTACGCAGCAACACATCGAATGATCGGGAGGGCACCGTGGCCTCGAGGGAACGAACGCCGGAGCAGATCCGGGCCGACATTGCCGCGTCGCGGCATGCGATGAGCGTCGGTATTCAGGGTCTGGTCTCGGAGGTCCACCCGACCGGGATCAAGAACCGCGCCGAAGACGAAGTCAAGAAGACCGTCAAGGACACCAAGCAGATGATCTACGACGCCGTCGATGGCACTCGGCGCTACTTCGTGGACGAGAGCGGGGTTCGCTGGAACAATCTCGGCACTGTCGCGCTGATCGCCGTCGGCGTGGTCACCGTGATCGGTGCCGCGTCGGGGGTCTCGGCTTTGTTCCGCAAGGCGGCCAAGTGAGTTCAGAGGAGCGTCCCACGGACGACTCGGATGACAACGAGACCGTCGGTGAGTCGGCCGGGGTAGGAGAATCCAGCCCCACGGTGCTGCCCATCCGGATGCTGCATGACCGCATCCTGGTGGATCCCGATGATGAGGCCGGGGAGCGCCGCAGCACTGGCGGCATCCTCATCCCGGCGACGGTGCAGATGGGACGCAGACTCGCCTGGGCGAAGGTGCTCGCCACCGGTTCGAGCGTGCGCACGGTGAAGCTGGGTGATCGCGTCCTTTTCGATCCTGCCGAGCGTGCCGAGGTCGAGTTGCGCGGAAAAACGTACCTGTTGTTGCGCGAACGCGACGTCCATGCGGTGGCCGCGGAGCGCCTCCAGGATGGGTCTACCGGGCTCTATTTGTGAGTTGTGGCCTCGATTGGGCATCACTGAGAAGTTGCGCTACAGTTACTTCTCGCGCGCACCGCTAGCTCAACTGGCAGAGCAGCTGACTCTTAATCAGCGGGTTCAGGGTTCGAGTCCCTGGCGGTGTACGAATCGAAGCCCCGCCCGGGTTCCCTGGGACGGGGCTTCTGTCGTCTGTGGACCGAGTTCGAGGGAAGTTCGGTTCCCGAACGGGGACAAGCCGACGATGACAAGCCGCTGGCCCGAAGTCTTCCGCCGTTCGAGATGCGAACCTACGCTTTCCTTATAGGGAGGCGACGCCATGGCGAAGAAGAACAAGCAGAAGAAGGCCGAATCCGGCGAGCCTGGCCCGTCGGTCAAGGATCCTGGGTTGTACGAGGCGCTGCGCCGCGAGGGTCTCAGCAAGAAGAAGTCCGCTCGCATCGTCAATGCCGCGGCCAAGACGTCCCGCTCCGAGGTTGGGCACAAGGGCGGCGAGGCGGAGAACTACGAGGACCGGACCAAGGAAGAGTTGGTGGATCGGGCCCGGGAGGTCGGCATCAAGGGCCGCTCCAAGATGTCCAAGTCGGAACTCATTGATGCGCTGCGTAACAGCTGAGCGCTGATGCGTCCCCGTCGCGCCAAGCCCATCGGCTTCGCGCGGCGGGCACCAGAGCGAATTCGATGAACTCTCAGCAGGCCCTACTTGGCCTGCGGTAGCCGCACCGGTCGTCCACGCGTCGGTCGCGGTGCCGATGGGGGCGGCACGACCGGGCCGATGTCGCCATCGGGGGCGCTGTCCAGGTCGATGATGACCGGCGCGTGGTCGCTCGGCGCCTTGCCCTTGCGAGCTTCGCGGTCGATCCAGGCGGCGCGCACGCGTGCTTCCACGGGCTGGCTGGCCAGAATCAGGTCGATGCGCATGCCGAGATCCTGGTGGAACATGCCCGCGCGGTAGTCCCAGTAGCTGAACATGCGAGCGGTGGGCCAGTGGTCGCGGACGACGTCGCGCAGCCCGATCTGGCCGAAGCCCGCCAATGCGGCCCGCTCCGGCTCGGTGACGTGGGTATGGCCGACGTAGGCGGCCGGATCGAAGACGTCGGCATCGGTGGGGGCGATGTTCATGTCTCCGCACAGCGTCACGTCGGACGGTCCCGCGGCGACGACATCGCGCAGCGCCGCAAGCCAATCGAGCTTGTAGCGATAGTGATCGGAGTCCGGCTCGCGCCCGTTGGGAACGTACAGGCTGTGGATGCGGATCCCGCCGCAGTCCGCGCTGATCGCACGGGCCTCCGGCTCGGGGAAGCCGGGCATGCCTGAGAATCCGCGCTCGACATTGTCCAGCCCGACTCGGGAGACGATCGCCACACCGTTCCACTGCGACTGCCCATAGGCGGCGAACTCGTAGCCGCGCTCGGTGAGATCGGGACCGATGAGGTTGTCGAACGCGAACTCGGTGAGCTTGAGTTCCTGCAGGCACACGACATCGGGACGGCGCTGGTCGAGCCAGGGCAGCAGGCGGGGCAGGCGCGGCTTCACCGAGTTGACGTTCCAGGTGGCGATTCGCATAGCTTCGAGGCTAGCCGCTGTGGTCCGGCCGGCGGTTCAGCCGGCGACCTCTTGGTCGGTTCGCGCGAGCAGGTACCGCATGCCGGCGCGAGCCAGCATCAGGGTCAGGATCAGAGCCGTCACCGAGAAGAACCCGCCGAGTTGGACGAAATCGCCGAACGCCAGGGCGGTCAACTCCAGCACCAGGAACTTACTGCCCGCCATGACGAGCACCAAGGACAACGCGTTGACGACCCGGCCGACGGGAGTCGGGGCTGCTCGGATTCGTGCAACCACCCGCTTCTTCACCACCAAAACGAGTTCGAGGACGACCTTCAGCAGGACCGCGGTGAGCAGCGCAAGCAGGAAGGTTTCGGAGATCACCCGCGGGAACAGTTCGGAGAACACGCCCAGCACCACCAGGTAGACGAACACGTCCACCAGATCAATCGGTCGGAGCCTCATCTGCCGAGTCTATCGGGCCGGGGCGGCGCAAGGCCGGCGTGAGTCTCGCGTGGCTTCGGGATACGACCGTGTCGGGTCCGGACTCCGGGTGCGGAGGGCGCAGACGGTCGTCCGGGGTCAGTGCGGAGATCGGCCCGAACCCACCGCTGAAGTGGCAATCAGGTTGCCGGTGTTCATAGCTGTTCTTGAGGCACGCGCGCTAGTGTCGTTGGCAATGACGAACGGAACTGTTGCTTTCCTGCGTGGCAAGTTGCGCAAGATCTGGCCCGGGTTGCCAAGTACCCGGGTTGCTTGGCAGCGCTCCGTGGAGGGCGCGATACGAGACGTTGCACGCCTCACCCTGGCCACCGTCCTGGGCTATCTGCTCACCGTCAAGCTGCTGCCCCCGCCGGTCGACCTGACCGGTGCGCTGACCGCGCTGCTGGTCACGCAGGCTTCGCTGCGTGGTTCGTTCCGCGCCGGACTAGTGCGGGTGGGTGCCGTGGTATCAGGGATTCTGGTGGCGCTGGCGGTCGCCACTTTCGTCGGCCTGCACTGGTGGTCGCTGGCCGTGGTCGTCTTCATCGCACTGCTGGTCGCGCGCGTCCTGCAACTGGGGGACGCCGGCCTCGAATCAGCCATCAGCGCGATGCTGATCCTCGGTTCGGTGGGCGCCGAAGTGGCTGCGCAAACCCGCTTCCTCACCACCATCATCGGCACGATCGTGGGGATCGTGCTGCCGTTGGTTCTGCCGAGACGCGTGCAGACCGCCGACCTGACCCGCGATCTGAGGCGCATCGCACTGCGGCTGCGTTCGGTCTACCGGGACGCCGCCCGCTACCTGACCGTCAACTCCCCGAACACGCAGGCGACCAGACAGTGGCTCGACTCGGTGCGAGCCATCACGCCACTGATCTCCCAGGCCGACCAGGTGCTGGACGAGGCAGCCGACGTCCAGCACCTCAACACCCGGCAGATGTTCCAGGCGAACATCGTGCCGCTGCTGCGGGGAGGGCTGGACACCCTCGAGCGGACCCTGTTGGCCACCCGCCAGGCGTTGACGGTGATGCCGACCACCGGCGAGGTCAGTGAGTCGCCGCAGTCCGAAGACGGCTACGGCGATGACGTCCGGATCCAGTTCGCGATCGTTCTGGGCGCGATGGGGGAGGCCATCGAGGCCTACGAGGCTCTGCTGGAGGCCGAGGTCGCCGGCGGGGTGCACGACGCCGAGGCACATCTCACCCTGGCGCTGGCCAAGGTTCGCACGGCCCGGCACGACCTGTCTGCGCTGATGCTCGCTGATCCCTCGCAGGCTCAGCTGTGGGTGCGTGGCGGCAGCCTGCTGGCGGCGATCGACCAGGTCATCGCCGAGGTCGACTTGGACGCCTACTGCCAGGCGCGTGATTCGTGGCGTTCATCCCAGCTCGGACGAAGCCTTCCTGCCGGTTCGATCGGTCCGCGTATCCGCAGCCCGTGGGGTCTGCTGGCCCAGCACCGACTGCGCCAGCGCGCCGCCCGCGCCCGTACCGAGCACCCCGAGGGCAGCTACGAGGTTTCCAGCGACGAGACGACCGTGCTGATGCCGGCGGTCCCCACCGAGCCGGGCAAACAGTAGCCGACCAGCCGTCACGGACGGCCCACCTCGCGGTGCGACCACCATGCTGAGGCCGGCGGCCTCCTGCACGAGTCGAGCCGTCGCCCAGGCGGCGGCACCCGTGGTTCAGCGCGTCTGCTCGGCGCGGTTCTTTGTCGTCCGGACGATCCGTATCCGCTCGGCACGCAACTGATCGTGCTCGGCATTGACGTCGGGGCGGGGCAACCGATCGAGCT